>NZ_CP191849.1:3440500-3764750 GCF_050956135.1 Actinoplanes sp. CA-131856
CCGCCGGGCGATGGTACGAGGGCGACGGCACACCGGCGGCGCTCGACGGCGGCCTCCGGCTCGACTCCACCGCCGACGCCGAGGCCTGGTTGCGCGCCGAGTCGGACAACTGGCTGGCCGCCATGCGCTCGGCCGGCTCGCATCGGGCCGTGCTCGAAGCGGCCGAGGCCATGCACTGGTTCTCCGACTTCTGGTCCTACTGGGACGGCTGGGAGGAGGTCTTCACGCTGGGCCGCGACGCCGCCCGCGGGCTCGGGGACCTCGGCCAGGAAGCCACCCAGACCAACTACCTGTCCTGGGTCTCCGCCTTCCGCCAGGACGACGCGGAGGCGCTGCGCCGGGCCCTGGAGGCGCTGCGGCTGGCCGAGCTCGGCGGCGACCGGGCCCAGGAGGGCTGGGCCCTGCACTACGCCTCCCAGGCCGAGGTCAACCAGGGCAACCTCACCGAGGCGGCCGGCTACGACGAGCGCGCGGCGGTGATCTTCGAGGAGGCCGGTGACTACGACGCGATGTGCCAGGTGCTGCTGGCCCGGGGCGACGTCGAGTACTTCGCGGGCCGCCCGGCCGGGGCGCTGCCGTTCTTCGAGCAGGTGCTGGAGATCATCGACGATCCGGGCCGTCCGGTGCTGCCATCGGTGGCGGGGCTGATGGCGGGCCGGGCGCGGGTGGGCATGGGCCACGCCCTGTGGAAGGCCGGCCGGCGCGAGGAGGCGGCCGTGGTGTTCGAGGAGGCCGGCGAGCGGTACGCGGCCATCGGCGTGTGGGACATGCAGGCCAAGGCCGTTCTGGCTCTCGGACGGGTGTTACGTGAGGACGGCCGGACCGAACCGGCCCGGACCGCGTTGCGGCAGGCCGAAGCCCTCTTCGTGCGAACCGGCATGGAGGATGCGGTCGCGGCGGTCCGGGCGGAGCTGGCCGCCCTCTGACCGACCCAGCCGGCCTCACCCGGCCGGCCTCACCTGGGTGGTCTCACCTGGGTGGTCTCACCTGGGCGGCCTCATCTGGGCGGCCTCATCTGGGCGGCCTCATCTGGGCGGTCGGCGGGCGAAGAGCCGGACCAGCTCGTGCAGCCGGTAGCCGGAGCCGCCGGTCCCGATCTCGGCGAGGCCGGCCTCGACCAGTTCCTCCAGAGCGTCCTCGTCGTCGACGGGTTCGCCCCGGGCGAGCCGGTGGAGCGCCCGGGCGGCCGCAGATGGCAGCGCGCGGTAGGGCCGCGCGAAGACGTCCTCGACCGGAAATCCCAGCTCGGCGAGCCGGTCCAGGCGGCGGTCGGCGGTCGCCAGGTCGTCCGGCGTACGCCCGGCCACTACCCGCAGGGCCAGCGGAAGGAAGCCGCAGAGCGCGGCCACCTCACCGTCCACGAGCCGGGCCGCGTCGGCCGGTTCGAGGGGGCCGAGATGGACGCGGTGCACCGCTTCGAGCCCGCTGAGCAACCGCCGGCTGGTCACCAGGGTGAGCACCGGCCCGTCCACCGGCAGCAACGGCCGAACCTGCGCCTCGTCGACCGCGTCGTCGAGCACCACCAGAGAGGCACGTTTCCGCACGGCCTCGCGATAGCGCCCGGCGCGGTCCTCGGCGTCCGCCGGAATGTCGACCTCCGGCACTCCGAGCGCACGCAGCAGGTCGCTTTCCGGGCCATCGCCTCTATCGGCGGGGTAGGAGATGGCGGAGTGGGCGTGAGTGGTCCCGGCGGCGGCGTGGGTGGTCCCGGCGGGGGCGTGGGTGGTGTCGGCGGGGTGGGTGTGGGTGGTGCCGGCGGGGACGTGGGTGTTCCCGGCGGAGGCGTGGGTGGTGTCGGCGAGGACGCGCGTGGTTTCGGTGGTGCCGGCGGAGTGGGCGCGGGTGGCGCGGGTGGCGCCCGCGGTGTGGCTGCCGCTCATGACCGCGAAATGGAGGCCGCCGGGGAACTCGTCGGCCAGGTCGCGGGCGGCCTGCACGGCCAGGGCCGTCTTGCCGACGCCGCCCAGGCCGCAGATCACCACGACGGGAGCGGTGCGCTCCTCGACCGCCTGGCGGGCCAGGCGCCGCAACCGGGTCAGCTCGGCGTCGCGGCCCACAAAGGGCTCGGCCGGCTCCGGCAGGGGCAGCAGCGGGCGCCCGCTCGCGGCGGCCATCAGCTGTGCGCGCTGCCGCGGTCCCAGCCCGAGCGCGTCGGCCAGGTCCGCCACCGTCCGGCGCTGCGGCCGGCGGCTCCGGCCGCGTTCCATGTCGCTGATGGTCCGGGCGCTCACCCCGGACACCGCCGCCAGCTCGTCCATGGTCAGCCCGGCCCGGCGGCGCAGTTCGCGTACCATCGCCGCGAAGCTCGGTGTGCCGGTCACGCGTCATGATCGCACGCTGGTCGTTCTACCGGGCAGACGTTTGACGCGCGCGTGATCGGGTATCGCGCGGCGACGAACCGCCACGTGACCGACGGGAATCGACATGTCTTTGCAGTACCGGATCGAACGCGACGCGGGCACCGTCACGGTCGCGCCCGAGGGCGACATCAGCCTGGAGACGGTCGACGTGCTCCGGGAGGTCCTCCGCAGCACCGTCGAGACGCCGAACACCGACCGCGTCGACGTGGACATGAGCGGGGTGGCCTTCCTCGACTCCAGCGGCATCGGCGTTCTGGTCGCGGCCCAGCGGGCGGCCGCCGCCCGTGGCATCACGCTGATGCTGCGCGAGCCGACGGCCATGGTCCGCATGGTCCTGCAGATCGCGAGCCTGGAGGAGATCCTGGTCCGCGAGACCGTGGACGACTGAGTCGCCGGCCAGTCGCCGAGAGTTACTGGCCGTTACTACGGAATTTAGTCAATACCAATAGTGTCCACTGTCGATGAAAGTGACAAAGTTCATCGATATAGACCGGCGTCTCCCCGTTTCGTACTCTGATCCGCCTGGGGCTTGATCAACCGGTGTGGCATGACGCCGCACCGGGCGTACGCCTGCGCTCTGACGTGGGAAAACGGGGAAGGACGCTGGATGCTGCCCAAGAACAGGTGGACTCCGCGACTGGTGGCGCGATGGCGCCGCCTGGCCGTACTGGGCCTGGTCGCGGTGACGGGCCCAGCTTTGATCGGCCTGACGCCGGTCGCCGCGGCCGCCGACCCGAAGAGGCCGGACTTCCCCGAGCCGCAGAAGATCGAGCGGGTCGAGCTGGGCAAGAGCAAGGTCCAGCGGCGCGAGATCCCGAAGAAGACGTACGCGAAGTTCGACGCTTCGAAGAACGCCGCCCTGCCCGCCGCCCAGGACACGACGGTCAAGCTGACCGGCCGGTCGAAGGTCCGCGCGGGCTCCTCACCGATTTCGATCGGCAGCGCGACGGCCACTCAGGTGCGGGTCACCACCGCCGACCAGAAGGCGGCCCAGAAGGCCGGCGTCCACGGCCTGATGTTCACCCTGAGCGGCTCCGCCGCCGGCCGGGTGGACGTCAGCGTCGACCCGTCGACGTTCCGCAACGCCTACGGCGGCGGCTACGCCTCCCGGCTACGGCTGGTCCACCTGCCGGACTGCGCGCTGACCACGCCCGAGCTCGAGCGGTGCCGTACACAGACGCCGCTGCCGACCGGGATCGGCTCGCCGCTGTCGGCCCCGGCGACCGTGTCATCCCGAACCCTGGTGCTGGCCGCGACCGCGGCTGCGTCCGGTGGCGGGGGTGACTTCTCGGCGACCGATCTGTCACCCGCCGGTTCTTGGTCCACCAGCGGAAACACTGGGTCGTTCACCTACAGCTACCCGATCGCGATTCCGCCGGCCGTCGGCGGTGACGCGCCGGCCCTCAACATGACTTACAACTCGGGGTCGCAGGATGCCCGCACCCTCGCGACGAACAATCAGTCGTCGTGGGTGGGCGACGGGTGGTCGCTGGGTGACAACTACATCGAGCGCACCTATCGGTCGTGTGACGACGTCGAAGACTCGGGCGCGCCGGAACACTCCGGTGACTCCTGCTGGTCCGGGCAGGTCCTGACGATGTCGCTGAACGGGACCTCGACGTCGATCGTCTACGACGACAAGACGAAGACCTTCCGCTCGGAGCGGGACGCCTCGACCACGAAGGTCGAGAATCTGTCCAACACGGTCAACGGAACCAAGAACAACGAGTACTTCCGGGTCGCCGAGAACGGCGTGCAGTACTACTTCGGCCTCAACCGCCTGCCCGGCTGGGCCAGTGGTGAGGAGGAGACGAAGTCCGTCCGAACCGTGCCGGTCTACAAGGCGCACGCCGGTGTGGGTGACTGCCCGGACGGCTCCTTCGCCGCGACCTCCTGCAAGCTGGGCTACCGGTTCAACCTCGACTACGTCGTCGACCGCAACGGCAACGCGCGGGCCTACTACTACGACCAGGAACTCGGCTACTACGGCGCGAACATGAAGGACACCGCCGTGGAGTACGTCCGCGGCGGCACCCTGAAGCGCATCGACTACGGCATGCGCCCGGCGACCATCTACTCGGCCAAGCCGGCGGCGCAGGTCCTCTTCACCGTCGACGAGCGTTGCTTCAAGGGCGAGCCGGCCGGCAACAACTGCGAGAGCGACCAGTTCGGGGTCGCGCACCCGGAATATTGGCCCGACGTGCCGGTCGATCTGAACTGCGTCAGCGGGGCGACGGACTGCACCAACCACGGACCGAGTTTCTGGTCACGCAAGCGGCTCACCAAGATCACGACGCAGGCTCTGGTCAGCGGCGTCATGAAGCAGGTGGACCGGTACGACCTGACGCAGTCCTTCCCGACCGGCGGCGACCACGCGCCCACCCTGTGGCTCGGGTCGGTCAAGCACACCGGGCTCGACCGTCTCGGCGGTGCGACCGCCGACGCCGACGGCGGCACCGTGACGTTCTACCCGAGGCAGCTTCGTAACCGGGTCGGCACGCTGCCGGGCCTGGAGTTCATGCACTACAACCGGGTCGGCACAGTCGTGTCCGAGTCCGGCGCGGAAACGATCGTCACCTACAGCACGCCGAACTGCGCCGGTGTGCCGGCCAGTGATCTGAACGACGACAAGGACACGGCGGCTCAGGCGTACGCGTCGACGAACAAGACCGGCTGCTTCCCGGTCTACTGGGCACCGGAGGGCCAGCCGCGGCCGTTGATCGACTGGTTCTACACCCACCCGGTCACCTCGATCGTGACCATCGACAACTACAACCACTATCAGGACGGCAGCCAGCCCAAGACCATCACCGAGTACGCCTACAAGGGCGACCCGGGCTGGCACTACGACGACAACGAGGTGGTCAAGAAGGAGAACCGCACCTGGGGCCAGTTCCGTGGCTACCCCGAGGTGCACGTCACGACCGGTGACACCTCCGTCTTCCACTACACCGACAAGGCGCAGGTCTTCGACCAGAAGACCCTGACCAAGACCTTCTACTTCCTCGGCATGAACGGCGACACCCTGCCGAGCGGCCAGCCCCGCAGCGTGCCTCCCCTGACCAGCACCGACGGCACGGTCACGGTGGCGGACTCGCCCGAGCTGGCCGGCGAGGTGTTCGAGACGGTCAACTACACCGGGGTCAACGGCACTATCGACTCGGCCACTGTCTCCGTCCCGAAGATCATCGGGCCGACCGCGTCGCGGGCCCGCCAGGGGCTTCCGGCGCTCGAGGCGTACATGCTCGGCACCGCCAGGACGCTGACCCGGCAGAAGGTGTCGTACGGCTGGCGCAGGACCGAGACCGCCACCTTCTACAACACCACGCTGGGGCAGAGCACCACCGGAATGCCGGTGCAGAGCGTCGACCGGGGTGAGGCCGGAGCCGCCGGCAACGTCACCAAGTGCACCTTCACCCGCTACATCGACGGCGCCGTCACGCTGCCCGGCGGCGGCACCGCGCCGCTCGTCCTGCCGGCCGAGGTCATCACCACCACTCAGGACTGCACGGCGGCCAACGCGACACCGTCCGGAACGCTGATCTCGGACAAGCGGACCTCGTACGACGGGAAGTCCTTCGCCTACAACGGCGACGGCCAGACCAACCCGGCCCGCCCGGCGATCGGCAACGCGACCTTGGTGCAGACCGCGTCGGCGGCCACCGGAGTCAACGTCACCTCGTGGCTCGACGCCACCGCGACGACGTACGACAGCTACGGCCGCACCACCTCAGTGACGAGGACGCCCAAGTCGGCCGGCCTGTCACAGACCGTCTACACCAGGGTCTCCCCGGCCTCGGGGGCTTTGCCCAGCACGATCACCACTGTCACCCAGGTCGCATCGGGAGTCGACTGCTCGGCGGTCACCGTCTCCAGCAAGGACTGCCGGCTCAGCTCGAACAGCGTGAACCCGCCGCGGCAGGTCGCGCTGGCCGAGACCGACATCGCCGGGGCGCTGACGTCGCTGGAGTACGACGCTCTCGGCCGCCTCACCGGCGTGTGGTTGCCGAACCAGAACAAGGCGGCCGGCGCGCCCGCCAACATGACCTATCAGTACGCGACGCGAGCCACCGCGCCCAGCGTGGTGACCACCAGCACCCTCAACGACAGCGACGCCGCCGGCGCGACGCCGACCTACACCGTGGCCAAGGTGCTGTACGACGCGATGTTGCGGCCGCTGGAGTCGCAGTCGACGGGTGAGAACGGCAGCGTCGTCGTCAACGACACGCAGTACGACTCGCACGGCTGGACGGTGCTGACCAACAACGCGTACGCCGTGACCGGCAGCCCGAGGGACACCCTGATCTCGGATCACCTGTCGCAGGTGTCCATTCCGTCGACCACGGTGACCGACCACGACGCGATGGGCCGGACCACCCAGACGACCGCCGAGCACAACGGCGTCGCGACCTGGCACACGCGATCGGTGAACACGGGAGACAAGGTCACCACGGTTCCGCCCACCGGCGGGGTCGCCACGACCAGCGTCACCAACGCCCGTGGGCAGATGACCGAGCTCCAGCAGTACACCACCGCGCCGACGCTGTCGGGCAGCATCACCGCGGGCTTCACCGCCACCGGCGGCACGGCGAACAGCACCACTTACAGCTACACCGCGGCCGGTCAGCAGGCCACGGTCACCGGACCGGACAAAGCGGTCTGGACCTACACCTACGACCTGCTCGGCCGGCAGACCAGAAGCGCCGACCCGGACACGGGCATGAGCCTCGCCTCGTACGACGACGCCGGCAACCAGACCGCCACCAAGGACGCCCGCGGCATCGAGCTCAATCACACCTACGATCTGCTCGGCCGCAAGCTCGCCACGACCGACAAGAGCAAGAGCGGTTTCCGGATCGCGTCCTGGTCGTACGACACGCTGCGCATCGGCCTGCCGACCTCATCGACCCGGTACGTGCCGGACGTGATCGGCGGCTACACCGTCGCGGTCACCGGCTATTCCACGCTGGGCAAGCCGCTGGGCCAGACGGTGACCCTGCCGTCGAGCGAGGCGCCACTGCCGGTGTCGTACACGACTGAATTCGCCTACACCGACAACAACGAGTTCCTCGCCCAGCAGACAGACCCGGCGGCGGGCGGTCTGCCCCAGGAGACCATCAGCTACAGCCGCAATGTGCTCGGCGCGCCGACCAAGACCACCGGCATCAACGCCTACGTGTCGAGCACGGTCTACACCGACTTCGGCCAGCCGAGCCGGGTGACCCTCGGATCCTCGGCCCACGAGGCCCAGGTGCTCTACACCTACGACGACTCCACCCTGCGGCGCACGAGCAGGTCGGTCTACCGGACCGAGGGCATCGGCCCGCTGGTGGACGAGACGAATTACACGTACGACGACGCCGGCAACCCGCTCTCGGTGGTGAACAAGCAGTCCGAGAACGGCAATGTCGTCACCGATGCCCAATGCTTCCGCTACGACAGCTTGGCCCGGCTCACCGAAGCGTGGACCGCTCCCAGCGCGTGCCCGGCGGCCACCACGGTCAAACCGACCGCCGACGGTGTCGCGGGCGGCACCGGTTCTTACTGGCAGTCGTTCACCTACGACGCGGTGGGCAGCCGTACGAAGCTGGTCGATCGTTCAGCGGCCACCGGCGGCACCACCACGTCGTACGTCAACGGGTGCTCCACCGGCTGCAACCGCACGGGCGCCCAGCCGCACACGCTGACCGCGACGAAGGACAACGCCGACCCGACCACATTCGTCTACGACGTGGCCGGCAACCTGCTCAGCCGCACGGCCACCAGCGGCAGGAACCAGACCCTGAAGTGGGACGACGAGGGGCGACTGGCCGAGGTCACCACCGGTTCGGGAACGACGAAGTATCTCTACGACGCCGACGGCAACCAGCTGATCCGTCGCGATCCCGGCCGCACCAGCTTCTTCGCGGCCGACACCGAGGTCGTCATCAACACCGCGGCCGACCCGGTCGTGTCGCTCGGCGCAGTCCGGACGTACACCCAGGGTGGCGGCGGCGCGGCGGTCGCCGTCCGCTCGACCCTGCCGGGTGGCGGCACCCACTATCTGATCAGCGACGGGCACGACAGCGCCACGTTGTCCATGGACGTCACCACCCAGGAGGTCTCCCGCCAACAGTTCAAGCCGTACGGCGAGGACCGCAGGAGTGAGAACGCCACCGCGTGGCCCGATATGACCCGTGGCTACCTGGGCGCGGCGAGGAACACCGACACCGGCTACACCGACACCGGCGCCCGCAAATACGACCCGGCACTCGGCCGGTTCATCAGCCCCGATCCGTTGCTCGTGCTGACCGATCCCAGCCAGCTGGGTGGCTACACCTACGCCGGCGCCAACCCGGTCACCAACTCCGACCCGTCGGGTCTGCGGATCGACCCGAACGAGACGGGTTGCGCCGCGGGCAACGGCGGAGCCTGCAACGGCTACGTCGCCCCGCCCGGCGGCGGCAAGGCCGAGGAGGAGGACCAGGCCGAGACCAAGTCCAACAACGACGGCACCGGGTCGGTCGGCGGCGTCACCGTGACGACCAACCAGGTGAACGACCTCTGGACGTTCGGCATGGAGGCCAACAAGGCCTACTACTCGTACTACAACGCCTGGGGCAAGACCTGGGTCAAGATGCCCGACGATCTCAAGCTGCTCTACATGATGACCGCCGCCTGCCAGGTGGAGGGCGTGTGCCGCGGGTCCTTCCCGGGCGAGCTGAAGAACCAGCTGAACATGGCGACGTTCTACAACGCGGGCTGCCAGGGCAAGTGCCTCGAGAACCGGATGAACACCGCGGAGCTCATCGGCGGCACGTTCATGGACGGCATGGGCGGCCTGAACGCCATGATGCAGCAGCGGGTCCGTACCTCGAAGGCGGGCATCAAGACCGCCAGCATCGAGGGCATGGGGCTGGGCACCAGCTTCGGCTGCCTGCGCAACAGCTTCGCGCCCGACACCCGCGTCCTGATGGCGGACGGTTCGACGAAGCCCATCTCCGAGGTCGGGATCGGCGACGAAGTGCTCGCCACCGATCCCGCGACCGGGCGGACCGCACCGCGCGAGGTCACCGCGCTGCACCTCAATATCGACACCGAGCTGACCGATCTGACGCTCAATCTGCCCGACGGCACCACCTCGGTCGTGCACACCACCGCGGAGCACCCGTTCTGGGCCGAGGAGCGGGCGGCGTGGGTTCACGCCGGGAACCTGCAACCGGGCGAGCGGATGTCGGCCCTCGGCGCATCGACCGACCCGACGGTCGCCGCAGTGCGGGTCTTTCCGGGGCGACAGCCCATGTACAACATCACGGTCGACGGCATCCACACGTTCTACGTGGTCGCGGCGAACACCCCGGTTCTCGTGCACAACTGCGCCACGGCCAACCCCCACGACCTGCGAAGGACCGAGGCGCTGTCCGGCGCCTACGACAAGCAGAGGGTCGAGGAGATCACCGAATCGATGAAGGAGAACGGGTGGGTTGGCGCGCCTATCGATGTCTTCGAGCAGAATGGCAACCTGTACATCCTGAACGGGCATCATCGCACTGCCGCCGCCAAGCGGGCGGGAATCAATGTAAAATATCGCCTGGTGCCCGAGAGTGAATTGGGCGAGCACAATTACCGCGACGCGCATGAGGTTGTTTCCGCCGCCGTCGAGGTCGGGGCCGACAGAATCGACGATCGGCGCAGAAGGGGACGTCGATGATGGGCGCCGGCCGTGACGAGTCGCCGGGTCATGTCGCGCGCTTCGTTGCCGAGCTGCGTGTGTTCAGCTCCGCCGTCCTGGTGGAGCTGGACCAGATCGACGGCTTGTCGCAGATCATCAGGGCGGCCCGCTCCGGGCGCATTCCGCGGCGGGACACCCTGCCGAACGGCATTTATTATCAGATTCACGGCAGCGGATGTGTGTTCATCGGTGCCGACGGCGCGATCGTCAACATCGATTTTCTGCCCGACGGTCGCGCGATCTTCGATGTCACGCGCGTCGAAGAGTTCGTCCGGTCGCTTTCGACGGCACCTCCGCCCGGCCCCGATCTGCTGGCGGAGTGCCGGTCGGCGGTTGCCGGCGGCCTCCTCGACGAGGTGAAGGACGGCTGGTTCGCCCTCCGCGAGCCGCCGTCCCGGATCGAAAGCGCATAAGTCACTTGTCCCCGTCCTGATGCGACGGCGGAATGAACCATGTCTTCTTCTTCAAGGAAGGGCCCCCACCGCCATGTCCTCGCGCTTTCTGCGTGGGCGCAGCCTGTCGCTGACATCGACAGTCGCCGCGCTTGTCACGGCCGGGGCGATCGGAGTGTCCGCGCCCGCCCAGGCGCGTACCCCCGCCGTCCCGGCAACGCCCACACCCTCCCCGGCGACCGGCAAGGCGGCCGACCCGGTCGCCGCCGCGGTCGACGAGGCTCGCAAGACGGGGGAGACGGTTCGGATTCCCTCGCTCACCGATGGGTCGTCGACCACGTCGGCCAACCCGGATGGGCAGCTCACCACCACCTATTCCTCCAGCCCGCAGCGGGTCAAGCGGGATGGGCAGTGGGTGCCTATCGACACCACGCTCGTCAAGCGGGGCGACGGCAGCTATGCGCCCAAGGCGGCCGAATCCGGTGTGGTCTTCGGTGGGGGTGGCAGCAACGCCCTCGTGTCGCTCAAGGAAGGTGACGCGGGGCTGAAGTTCACCTGGCCCGGGAAGCTGCCGGCTCCCACCGTCGCGGGCGACACCGCGACGTACGCCAATGTCCTGCCCGATGTTGATCTTCAGGTCACCGCGGATGCCACCGGGTACTCGTCGATGCTCGTGGTCAAGAATGCCAAGGCCGCGGCCAACCCCAAGCTTCAGAAGATCGACTTTGGGCTCACCGGTACCGGTGTCACGATCTCGTCCACCCGGAACGGCGGTGCGGAGGCCGTCGACACCAAGACGGGCGAGACCGTTTTCCACGCGGACACCGCTCTCATGTGGGACAGCAGCACGCCCGTGGCCACGCCGGCGGCCAAGGCCAAGGGTGCCGCCGTCAAGAGTGACGAGAAGCCGAGCGCGGGTGTGCTCGGCGGGCGCCAGGCCAAGGTCAAGGTCGGTGTCGGTGGGGGCAAGCAGAGCCTCACGCCGGACCGGGCGCTGCTGACCGCCAAGACGACCAAGTTCCCGGTCTTCATCGACCCGGTCTGGCAGGGCAATCCCACCCAGTACCAGTGGGCTCGTATCTCCAGCAACGGCTGGGACGTCTACAACTCGACCTCCAAGACCGGGGCCACCAGCGCCCGCATCGGCTACGACGACTGGGCCGGCGGCGCGGGGGAGCGGGCTCGCACGTACTACCAGATGAACACCGCCGGAGTGGCCGGGGCCGAGGTCTCCAGCGCCACCCTCTATGTCACGCACCGGTGGGCCGCCTCCTGCTACAAAACCCCGGCGGTGGTGTACGGCACGGCCGCGCCCAGCTCGTACAGCGCCTCCGGTCTGCACTGGGGTAAGGAACCCAAGAAGACCACCGGGATCCTGTCGACCATTCAGGGCTACGAGGACGACTGCGGCACCAAGGATGTGCGGGTCTCGCCGGCCAAGCTGAACTTCAACGTCACCAGCTACCTGAAGACGGTGGCCCGCAGCAAGGCGTCGCGGGCCAACTTCCTCGTGCAGGCGGCGAACATGGACGACCCGTACCACTGGAAGCAACTGGGTTACGGCGGTGGCGCCAGCCTGTCCGTCACCTACAGCTACCGTCCCACCCTGCTCAACGGTGACGGCGACCCGACGATCCACCCGGCCATCTGGGACATGGGCCGGTGGCGGACCACGACGCACACGCCGACGCTGGCCGCCAAGGGCACCAACGGACTGCGCAACGGGCAGCTCGAGAACGTCTCGATCATGTACGAGATCTACCGGGGCAGCACCCGGATCGCCCGGGCGACCACGTCGAAGAGCAAGAACGGCACGGCGTGGACGATCCCGGCCTTGCAGGACGGCGATTACGAGTGGCGGGCCACCGTCGTCAACGAGAGCGGGCTGACCGCGACCGCCTGGACCCCCTGGCAGAAGCTGACGATCGACACCGCGGCGCCCTGGGCCCCGAAGGTCAACTCGACGCAGTTCCCGTCCAAGCAGCTGGGCGCCGCCTTCGGTGACAAGGGCACCTTCGTGTTCGGCCCGGACAAGACGGGCGGTCACAAGGACAACGTCACCGGCTATCTGTTCACGCTCGACGGCGACCTGACCAACGTGACGTACAGCGGGGTCAAGAGCACGCTGACCAACTGGACCACCAGCATCACGACGCCGGTGCCCGGCAAGATCTACTACGCCAAGGCGGACAACGGGAACGGCACCGGGACCGTGGTCGTCAACGGCAGCGCCGGGCCGCAGTTCACGCCGGGCACCGCGGGCGCGCACAAGCTGGGCGTCAAGGCGGTCGACCAGGCCGGTTCGACGTCACCGCAGACCGCGTACGTCTTCTACGCCGGCCGCAGCACGCCGACCTACGCCACCGCCACGAAGATGGTGAGCGGCTGGACGGCCACCAACACCGACGGCACGACGACCGTGGTGCCGCCCTACGCGGCGACCACCACCGGCAAGGTCATCACGCAGTCCGGCGGTGGCGGTTTCTACTTCGCCGACGGCTATCAGGCCGTGCTCGCCAACGGCACGGCCAAGGTGTCCAAGGGCGACTCGGTGACGTACTCCTTCAACGTGCCCTCGACGGGCTTGTGGGAGGTGGGTGTCCACATCACCGCCGGCACCGCGAACGGCAAATACGACCTTGTCTTCGACAAGGGCAAGCCGACGGCGAAGACCCTGCTGAGCAACTACGACACGTACGTCGCCATCCCGGAGACCCGCTTCGTCAACTTCGGAGTGCTCAAGGACAGCGCCGGCAAGCCGATGACCCTCCAGCAGGGCGTGCACACCGTCACCTTCACCATGACCGGCACCAACACGGCGTCCAACAGCTATCAGTCGGGCATTGACGTCGTACGTCTGGCGCCGATGTTGACCTGTGCGATAAACAACCCGGCCGCTTGTTACAACAACACCGCCGTCAGCACCTTCACGGCCGGCACCACGCCGAAGGTCACGGTGGCCGACGCCGACGGGGCCGGCGCCAGCTTCGAGGCGGCCGACCTGAAAGCGGCCGGCTGGAACCCGGGCGCGACGGTCACCGTGAACGGCGCGGCGATCAAGCTGCCGGCCGCGTACGGCAACGCCACCCCCGACAACATGCTCTCCTCGGGGCAGATCGTCACCGTCCCGTCGACCGGTGTGGTCAACGCGGGCAACGCCGTGGTCTTCGCCGGCTTCACCACCCACGGGCCGGTCAAGGGGGCCACCGGCACCATCACGTACGCCGAGGAGAGCTGCGGCATCAAGAGCCAGGCCTACACGCTGGACTCCCTGCCCGACTGGGCCAGTGTCCCGGCCGGTGACGCCACCCTCGCCCTCACGCGCTACAACAAGAGCAACGCCACCCAGGTCACCTCCCCGGTGGGCGTCTTCTCCGCGAGCGTGCCCCTGGCCTGCCCGGGCGCCGTGGTGGAGAGCGTCACCCTGCCGGTGGTGTCGACAGTGGCCCAGTCCGGCACGGCCACGCTGCACTTCTTCGGCCTGGGCATCCGCCCGACGTCGATCACCGAGTCGGCCCACTGGACCGGCAGTTGGTCCACCGCCCAGGATGTCGCGGCGGTGCCGCTCAGCAGCGGCGCCAACGCCACGCTCAACGGGCAGACCGTCCGCATCCCGGTGCGGCTGACTCTGGCCACCGGCGGCGACGCCCATAAGGTTCGCGTACGTCTGTCGAACGGCACCGGGAAGACGCCGGTGACCTTCGGTGCGGCGTCGTTCGCCGTGCAGGACAGCGCTGGGGGTGCGGCCGCGGCGTCGACCCCGGTGGCGCTGACGTTCGGTGGGGCGGCCGGTGTGACCGTGCCGGCCGGGGCCGAGGTGCTCAGCGATCCGGTGGCGATGACCGTGCCGGAGCTGACCACGGTGCTGGTCAGTTTGAAGGTCAACGGTTCTCTCACCGCTCTGGCCGGGCATCGTGACGGCAAGACGCCGATCTACACGAGCGCTTCGGACAGTGCCGATCACACGAGGGAGCAGGCGGCGACCGGTTACACGAAGTCGGCCATCTACGGTCTGCCGTTCCTGTCCGGTGTCGATGTCACCACTTCGGCCACCAAGCCGGCGGGTTCGCTGGTCCTCTTCGGCGACCAGACGGTGAACGCCGACGGCGCGGCTGTCGACACGGTGAGCCAGCTCGACAGCCGGCTGGCCGTGGCCCTGGCCACCGCGCCCGACGGCGACCGGGTGGTGCCGTACGGCGTGCTGAACCAGGGCACCGGCAGCTCCAGCAACCGGGCCGTGCTGCCGCCGGCCGCCGTGCGGCTCGCGCAGAACGCCAACGGGCTCGTGGATCGCCGGATCCTCAACCAGACCGGCGTCCGCACGGTGCTGATCTCGTCGGGGTCGAGCGACCTGCTCGCCTGCACCGGCACCGCCGACGCCTGCGCCACCCAGGTGCAGGACAAGCTCGTCGCCCTGACCAGCCAGCTGCACCAGTACCGGTCGGACGACACCCTGGTGGTGCCGGCCAAGGCCGGCCCGCTGAAGGTGTACGTGGCCACGCTGCCCCCGTTCGCCGGCACCCACACCGCCGCCCAGGAGCTGGCCCGCCAGCAGGTGAACAACTACATCCTGGGCCCGGACGGCACGGCGCCGCTGAGCGGCTACGCCGACGGGGTGATCGACTTCGCGTCCGCGGTCTCCACGGAGAGCTCGGCCACCTCGGACACCATCCTGGACGACTACCTGACGTCGTCGCAGCCGAACGCCCTCTACTACGACCGGCTGGCCCAGCAGTACCTGGACGACTCGGATCTGGGCGACCGGATCGACGACTCCCAGACCGGTGGCACCGAGCCGGATGCCGAGCCGATCGGCGTGTGGCGCCTCGACGAGGGCGGCGGCGAGTGGGGCCGCGACGTCGGCTGGGGCACCGGCCCCGACCGTGAGACCCACGACGCCTGGCTCAACGAGCTGAGCTGGGGACCGAGCCGCTCCCTGGGCAAGATCGCGGCGACCTTCAACGGCACCAGCAGCTACGCCCAGACCGACCTGAAGCCGAACGTCACCAAGAACTTCACGGTCTCGGCCTGGGTGCGGCTGACCGACAAGTCGCAGGACCGTACGGTCTTCGCCCGCAACGCCGCCGGCTACGCGCCGATCGCGCTGTTCTACCAGCAGTCGACCGACCGCTGGCTGGCGCAGATGCCGTCGGCTCCGGCCGGCGACGACGTGGTCTGGGGCGACGCCCTGTCCATCGAGCCCGCGCAGACGGACGTCTGGACCCACCTGGCCGCCGTCTACGACACGGAGCTGGGCTCCCTGACCCTGTACGTCAACGGGGTCGCGGAGACGTCGGTCGAGAACGTGACGCCGTTCAACGACGCGGACGGCGCCACCTGGATCGGGCGTGGCGGCAGCACGTTCTTCAAGGGCGACATCTCCGACGTACGGATCTGGGCGCGGCCGACCGACCCGGCCGAGATCGAGGGTCTGGCCAGGGCCGTCCCGGTCGCCGACTGGGAGTTCGAGGACACCAGCCTGCCCGGGGTCGCGGTGGACAGCACCGGCAACGAGCACGTGGGCACCCTGCCCGCGAACCCGGTCTGGGCGTTCGGTCACAACGACTGGGACTTCAACGCCCTGACCCTCAACGGCACCAGCGAGGCCGTCACGTCACCGGCCCTGCTCCGCACCGATCAATCATTCTCGGTCGCGGCCTGGGCCCGGGTGACCAAGTCGGGCGCCGACTACACGGTGGCCGGCCAGGACGGAACGCAGACGGGCCGGTTCAAGCTTCAGTACGCCAACGACTGCACCTGCTGGCGTTTCGCCACCGCGGGCACGGACACGGCCGCCCCGGCCATGACCAAGGCCGACGGACCGGCCGGCGCGGCCCTGGACACCTGGACGCATCTGGCCGGTGTCTACGACGCGGTGTCGGGCACGCTGAGGCTCTACGTGAACGGCGAACTGGCGGCGACCACCCCGGTCACCGCCACACCCTGGCACGCGACCGGCAGCTTCACCGCCGGTCGTGGGCTCGCCGCGGGCCAGCCCGCCAACTGGTTCCCCGGCGACATCGACGCGGTCCGCGCCTATCAGGGCGCGATCACCGCCGACCTGGTGACCGACCTGTTCAACTCGTAGCACCACCCACAAGAGAGGGGTGGCGTCCGGATCCTCGGGCGCCACCCCTTTATGGAAATTGTGAAAAAGTTCATCGATATAGACCGGCGTCTCCCCGTTTCGTACTCTGATCGCCCTGGGGCTCGATCATCAACCGCTGCGCCGCTCCGCGCCGCGGTGTCCGCCCATGCCTTGGCATGGAAAAACGGGGAGGACGCTCGATGCTGCCCAGAAACAAATGGGCCCCAGGACTGGTGACGCGATGGCGTCGCCTGGCCGTACTGGGCCTGATCGCGGTGGGCGGCCCGGCCCTGATCGGCTTGACGCCGGTCGCGGCGGCCGCGGACCCGAAGAAGCCGGACTTCCCCGAGCCGCAGAAGATCGAGCGGGTCGAGCTGGGCAAGAGCAAGGTCCAGCGGCGCGAGGTCCCGAAGAAGACGTACGCCACGTTCGACGCCTCGGCACATGCCAAGCTCCCGGCCGCCCAGGACACCACGGTCAAGCTGACCGGCCGGTCGAAGGTCCGCGCCGGCTCGTCCCCGATCTCGGTGAGCAGCGCCGCCGCCACCCAGGTCCGGGTGACCACGGCCGACCAGAAGACGGCACAGGCGGCCGGCGTCAACGGCTTGCTGTTCAGCCTGCGCGACGCGGCGGGTCCGGTCGACGTGGACGTCGACCCGTCCACCTTTCGCAACGCCTACGGCGGCAACTTCGCGTCCCGCCTGCGCTTGGTCCAGCTGCCCGCGTGCGCGCTGACCACGCCCCAGCTCGACCAATGCCGCACTCAGACACCACTGCCGGCGACGAAGGCCGGCGCGCTGTCGGCGAAGGTGGCCTCCGGGTCGATGGTGCTGGCCGCGGCGGCCGCCGCCTCCGGCGCGACCGGCGACTACAAGGCGACCGACCTCTCGCCCGGTGGCTCCTGGTCGACCAGTGGCAACACCGGCGCCTTCACCTACAACTATCCGATCGTCGTTCCGGCCGCTCCCGGCGGCGGGGCGCCTGCCCTGGGCCTGTCCTACAGCTCCGGCGGCCTGGATGCCCGGACGTCGGGAACGAACAACCAGTCCTCGGCGATCGGCGACGGGTGGTCGCTGCCGGACAGCTTCGTCGAGCGGACCTACAAGGCGTGCGATGACATCGACGGCTCGGGCGCGCCGGAGAACTCGGGTGACCTGTGCTGGGGTGGGCAGATCCTGACGCTGTCGCTCAACGGCAAGTCGACCGCGATCGTCTACGACGACACGACGCACACCTTCCGTCCCGCCGACGACGCCTCGACCACGAAGATCGAGAGTCTGACCGGGGCGACCAACGGCTCGAAGAACAACGAGTATTTCCGGGTCGTCGAGAACGGCGTGCAGTACTACTTCGGCCTCAACCGCCTGCCGGGCTGGACCGACGGCGCTGAGGAGACCAAGTCGGTCCGCACGGTGCCGGTCTACAAGTCGCACGCCGCGGTGTCGGCTTGCCCGGACGGCGCTTTCGCGGCGACGGCGTGCAAGCTGGGTTACCGGTTCGGCCTGGATTACGTCGTCGATCGCAACGGCAACGCGGTGGCGTACTACTACAACCAGGAGCTGGGCTACTACGGCGCGAACATGAAGGACACCGCGGTGGAGTACGTCCGCGGTGGCGCGCTCAAGCGCATCGATTACGGCTTCCGCGGTACGCCGTACGTGGCGAACCCGCCGGCGCGGATCACGTTCACCAATGACGAGCGCTGTCTGGCCGGCGTTCCGGCCGGGAACACCTGTGACGATTTCACCGTCGCTCATCCCGAGTACTGGCCGGACACTCCGGTCGATTTGAACTGCAGCAGCGGCAAGGACTGCACCACGCACGCGCCCACCTTCTGGTCGCGTCAGCGTACGAAGCGGATCAACACCTATGCGCTGGTCGGCGGCGCGCTGAAGCCGGTCGACCAGTACGACCTGAACCAGACGTTCCCGGCCAACGGCGACGAAGCGCCGACCCTGTGGCTGGAGTCGGTCAAGCACACCGGTCTGGACCGGCTCGGCGGCGCTACGGCCGACGCCGATGGCGGCACGGTCACGTTCTATCCGCGGCAGTTGCGCAACCGGGTCGGCACCCTGCCGGGCCTGGAGGCGATGTGGTTCAACCGGATCGGCACGGTGGTGTCCGAGGCGGGTGCCGAGACGATCGTGGACTACTCGACGCCGAACTGCGCGGGTGTGCCGGCCAGCGATTTGAACGATGACAAGGACACGGCGGCGCAGGCGTTCGCGTCGACGAACAAGACCGGCTGCTTCCCCGTCTATTGGACGCCCGAGGCACAGCCGCGCCCGTTGATCGACTGGTTCTACACGCACCCGGTCACCCGGATCACCACGATCGACAACTACAACCACTACCAGGACGGCAGCCAGCCCAAGACCGTCACCGAGTACGCCTACAAGGGCGACCCGGGCTGGCGCTACGACGACAACGAGGTGGTGAAGAAGGAGAACCGCACCTGGGGCCAGTTCCGCGGCTACGAAGAGGTCGACGTCACCACCGGTGACACCTCCGTCTTCCACTACACCAACAAGAACCAGGTCCACGACCAGAAGACACTGACCAAGACGTTCTACTTCCTGGGGATGAACGGCGACATCCTGCCGGGCAACAAGACCCGTCCGGCCAGGTCGTGGACCAGCACCGACGGCTCGGTGACGGTGGCTGACTCGCCGGAGTTCGCCGGTCAGGTCTTCGAGACGGTGTCCTACCTCAACGGCGCCCCGAACGCGACGACGATCACGGTTCCGAAGGTCATCGGCCCGACCGCGTCCCGGGCCCGCACCGGTCTGCCGGCGCTCGAGGCGAACATGGTGGTCACCGCCCAGTCGTTCGCCCGGCAAAAGGTGTCGTACGGGTGGCGTACCAGCGAGACCCGTACGTTCTACAACACGACGCTGGGTCAGAGCACGACCGGCATGCCGGTGCAGAACGACGACCGCGGTGAGGTCGGCGCGGCCGGCAACGTCACGCGGTGCGCGTTCACCCGCTACGTCGAGGGCGCGGTCACGCTGGTTGGTGGCGGTACGGCCCCGTTCGTCCTGCCGGCCGAGGTCATCACCACCAACCAGGACTGCTCGGCCGCCGGCGCGACACCGTCCGGGACGCTGATCTCGAACACGAGAACGTCGTACGACGGCAAGGCCTTCTCCTTCATCGGCGACGGGCAGAGCAGCCCGCAGAAGCCCACCGCCGGCAACCCCACCCTGATGCAGACGGCCGCGACGGCCAGCGGGGTGACCGTCAGCAAGTGGCTGGACGCCACCGCCACCACCTATGACATCCACGGCCGGGCCCGGAGCGTGACCCGGACCCCCAACTCGACCGGTCTGGCTCAGAAGACTTACACCAGATATTCGCCGGACACCGGCGTGCTACCCACTACGGTCACGACCGTCGCCCAGGTCACCTCGGGGGTCGACTGCTCAGCGGTCACCGTGTCGAGCAAGGACTGCCAGCTTTCTTCTAAGACTCTGGACGCCGTACGGCAGCTCGCGGTCGCCGAGACCGACGTGGCTGGCGATGTGACCACGCTCGACCTCGACGCGCTCGGCCGGCTTACCAGCGTCTGGCTTCCGAACAAGAGCGAGGCTGCCGGCGCGCCGGCAAATATGACATACCAGTACGCGGTCCGCTCGACCGCGCCGAGCGTCGTGACGGCCCGGACCCTCAACGACAGCGACCAGGCGGGTGCCGCACCGACTTACACGGTCAACAAGGTGCTGTACGACGCGATGCTGCGCCCGCTGGAGTCGCAGACAACCGGTGAGAACGGCAGCACGGTCGTCTCCGACACCCAGTACGACTCGCACGGCCGGACGGTCATCACCAACAACGCGTACGCCGTCTCGGGCAACCCGTCCGACAGCCTGGTCTCCGATCGCCTGTCGCAGGTGTCGATCCCGTCGACCACGGTCACCGACCACGACGGGATGGGCCGTGCCACGCAGGTCACGGCCGAGCACAACGGCGTCGAAACGTGGCACACGCGCAGCGCGTACGCCGGCGACAAGGTCACCACAATCCCGCCGACCGGCGGCATCGCCACGACCAGCTTTGCCAACGCCCGCGGTCAGCTCACCGAGCTTCAGCAGCACACGACGGCGCCTACGTTGTCGGGCAGCGTCACCGGTGGATTCACTGCGAGCGGCGGCACGGCCAACAGCACCACGTACGGATACACCGCCTCGGGACAGCAGGCCACCGTCACCGGCCCCGACAAGGCGGTCTGGACCTACACCTACGATCTGCTCGGTCGGCAGACCAGGCTGGTCGACCCCGACACCGGCATCAACGCCGCCACGTACGACGACGCCGGCAACCTGACGGGCACCAAGGACGCGCGCGGTATCGAGCTCAACTACACCTACGACCTGCTGGGCCGCAAACTCACGGCGACCGACAAGAACAAGAGCAACTTCAAGTTCGCTTCCTGGGCGTACGACACCCTCAGGATCGGCAAGCCCACCTCGTCCACCCGCTACGTGCAGGACGTCGTGGGCGGTTACACCGTCGAGGTCACCGGTTACTCGACGCTGGGCAACCCGCTGGGCCAGACCATCACCCTGCCGTCGGAGGAGAAGCCCCTCCCGACCTCCTACACGACGAGTTTCGCCTACACCCCGAACAACGAGCTCCTGGCGCAGCAGACCGACCCCGCCGTCGGCGGGCTGCCCGCCGAGACGATCAGCTACAGCCACAACCTGCTCGGGGCGCCGACCAAGACGACCGGTATCGGGTCGTACATCGCCGGCACGGTTTACACCGACTTCGGTCAGCCCAGCAAGGTGACTCTCGGGCCGTCCAGCAATCAGGCCGAAGTTCTGTACAGCTATGACGAGTACACGCTGCGGCGTATCGGCCGGCAGGTCTCCCGGGTGCAGGGCATCGGGCCTCTGGTCGACGAGACCAACTACAGCTACGACGACGCCGGCAACCCGCTGTCGGTGACGAACAAGCAGTCCGAGAACGGCAACATCGTCACTGACACCCAGTGCTACCGCTACGACAGCCTGGCCCGGTTGGCCGACGCCTGGACCGCGGCGGGCGCCTGCCCGGCTGAGTCGGTGCTGAAGCCGGCGGCGGGCTCGGTGGCGACCGGAGCCGGCTCGTACTGGCAGTCGTTCACCTACGACGCGATCGGCAGCCGTACCCAGCTGGTCGATCACGCCTCCGGCAGCGGAACGACCGACGTAACCACGAAGTACACGCTCGGCTGTACCGCGAATTGCAACCGCACCGGCACCCAACCGCACACGCTCACAGCCACGAGCCTGAACGCCGACCCGACGACCTTCGTCTATGACGTGGCCGGCAACATGCTCAGCCGGACCGCGGCGAGCGGCAAGAACCAGACGCTCAAGTGGGACGACGAAGGCCGTCTGGCCGAGATCACGACCAAAACGGGCACGACGAAGTACGTCTATGACGCTGACGGCAACCAGCTGATCCGCCGTGACCCGGGCCGAACGAGCCTGTTCGCCGGAGACACCGAAGTCGTCGTCAACACCGCTGTCACACCGGCGGTCTCGCTCGGCGCGGTCCGCACGTACAGCCATGGTGGTGGCGGTGGCGCGGTGGCCATTCGCTCCACGCTGCCCGGCGGCGGCACCCATTACATGATCAGCGACGCGCACGACAGCGCCACGCTCTCCATGGACACCACCACCCAGGAGATCTCCCGCCAGCAGTTCAAGCCATATGGCGAGGACCGGGCGAACGCCAACACCACGGGCTGGCCCGACCTGACGCGTGGCTACCTCGGTGCTCCGAAAAGCCTGGACACGGGCTACACCGACACAGGTGCGCGCAAGTACGACCCGGTGCTGGGCCGCTTCATCAGCCCTGACCCGTTGTTGGTCACTACGGACCCGAGCCAGCTGGGCGGCTACACGTACGCCGGAGACAACCCGATCTCCAATGCGGATCCGTCCGGCTTGATCGCGAAGGACCCCGCACAAAGCTGCGGTCAATGCGTGATCGACAGCGGAGGTACACAGGAACTGAACACCGTCTCCGTCAAGGGCGACGGCAACAAGGGTGGCGAAGTAGGTGGCGTCAAGGTAACCGGTGTGATGGTGAAGAATGACATCTTCACCTTCGCCTTGAAGGTTGACTGGTCGACGAAACACTTCATTCACGACCTCGGCGAAGAGCAATGGGAAGCCATCGACGACGACGTCAAGCTTCTCATGATGATGGACTACGCCTGCCAAGGCGGAGACGGCCAGGGATCTGTGTGCTCGAGTGTCTGGGCAGCCGACGTTCACAGTGCTCTCGGCGAAGCGCACGGTTTTACGAATCCCGGCGGCCTGACCACGGTCGAAATCGCCGAGAACATGACGAACGAATTCGGCGGGGGCGGTAGGTCAGCCCTCGTCTCCGAAGGAAAAATCTTCAACCAGGCAACGAAGGTTTCCGCCGATCAGGCCTACAGCGATCTGGCCAGCCTGACGAAACGCTCCGGTAAATCGTGCCTCAACAGTTTTTCCCCGGAGACCTTGGTGCTCATGGCAGACGGCTCAACGAAGCCGATCGCCGAGATTCGCGAGGGTGACAAGGTTCTAGCTACCGACCCGATCGCAGGCGAAACTGCCGATCAAGAGGTAACGGAACTCCATGTCAATTCGGACACTGAGCTTGCCGACCTGACTATCCAACTTCCTGATGGTCGAAGTGAGGTTCTTCATACCACGAAGGAGCATCTCTTCTGGAGCGCCGAAAGCGGGCGTTGGGTTAGTGCGGGTGATTTGGAGCCCGGCACACATTTGGCGACACTCGCTCCGTTTGCGCCGCCTGAGGTAGCTGCAGTGCGGGTCTTCTCGGGCCGGCGCGTCATGCACAACCTCACCGTCGCCTACGCACACACCTTCTATGTGCTTGTGGACAACGCTCCAGCCCTGGTGCATAACTGCGGAGGTGAGATCAAGCCCTTCCTTGATCGGCATGGGAACCTCACGGACGGTACGTATACTGTCAGTGACGCGGCGATGGCGCCTCACACTACAGGTTCATTTGCCGGAAAGGTGCTACCTGACGGGACAACGATGCCGGCAGGCAAGAGTCAATTCTTGTTCAGCGTCGACGCGTCGGCTGAGACTCTTAAGGCTGCTCGCTTCGCTGACGAAAACAACCTCTGGGTTCAAAATAAGGCGAAGGTATTCGTTCGAAACGGCCCCGTAGGCGTGATTGGCAGAACTGGCGAATTGACGAGCTGGCTGACAGTTACCAAGACCGGTCGCACGGTCCACGCGTGGCCTGCGGGAGCCCCGCGATGAAGACTCGCTCAATAGACCCCGAACTCTCCGTGGCGTCGGCTTCTGAGTGGCGAGAAGCGGACGCCTATCGGCAAGCCTCCGCGATAGCCGCGAATTTTCCTGGTGTGAATATTTCCTGGGACCAGGGTGACGAGGACTGGATCCAGATCATCGGCGAAGAAGTGCTGGGCTACGTTCACACGAAACGACCCTTGGTCATGCTGCTGGCTGAATTCTCGGATCAGGCTCAAGTGACTGTCGAGGGCCAGGTAGTCGTGCTGGCGGTAAATGCATGGACTGAGCGGTATCTGCGTGCCGACGTAGAGATCCTGCGTCAAGCATTTCCGGGGTATCTGCTGCCGGACGCGCTTCCTGGTCGAAGTGTTGACGCGTTTTCGGCCGAGGAACTGTGGTTTGCCACAGATTGATGAATTCTGGGCGATGCCTGCGAACGTCTGAATTCACCAGCGACTCGCAATGACTATTTATGAGCTTTATCGGCGAAGAAATTTGTGATCGGGCTTGCGTTCCCTCCCCGGCGTGCGAAGAAAGGCTTAACCATAATGTCCTCACGCTTGTTGCGTGGGCATGCGCTCTCTGCCACCTCGGCGGTGGCTGCGCTGTTCACTATTGGTGCGATAGGGGTGTCTGCGCCCGCCCAGGCGCTCACCCCCGCCCCCGCAACTCCCACCCCGTCGTCAGCCGCTGAGCAGTCGGCTGCTGATAAGAAAGCAGCCGATCCCGTTGCGGCCGCTGTCGACGAAGCTCGTAAGACCGGTGAGCCGGTTCCGGTTCCCTCGCTGACCGATGGGTCGTCGACCACCTCGGCTCAGCCTGATGGGAAGCTCACCACCACCTACACCTCCAGCCCTCAGCGCGTGAAGCAGAACGGGCAGTGGGTTCCCATCGACACCACGCTTGTTCAGCGGGGTGATGGCACCTTTGCTCCCAAGGCCGCCCAGTCCGATGTGGTCTTCGGGGCCGGCGGCAGCACCTCTCTGGTGTCGCTCAAGGACGGCCAGGCGTCGCTCGCCTTCACCTGGCCCAGCAAGCTGCCCAAGCCCACCGTTGCCGGGGACACCGCCACCTATCCGAACGTCTATCCCGACGTCGACCTCCAGGTCACGGCTGACGCCACCGGCTACTCGTCGATGCTTGTCGTCAAGAACGCCAAGGCCGCCGCCAACCCCCGCGCTTCAGAAGATTGACTTCGGGCTCGCCGGCAAGGGTGTCAAGATCTCGTCCACGCGGAACGGCGGTGCGGAGGCCGTCGACACCAAGACCGGCGAGACCGTCTTCCACGCGGACACCGCCCTCATGTGGGACAGCAGCACGCCGGCACCCGAGCCGTCCGCGACCGTGAAGAAGAAGAGCGACAGCGTCGAGCGCCCCGGGCCCAACCAGCTCGGCGGGCGCCGGGCCAAGATCAAGGTCGGTGTCGGTGGGGGCAAGCAGAGCCTCACGCCCGACCGTGCTCTTCTCACCGCCAAGACCACCAAGTTCCCCGTCTTCATCGACCCCGTCTGGCAGGGCAACCCCACCCAGCACCAGTGGGCTCGCATCTCCAGCAACGGCTGGGACGTCTACAACTCGACCTCCAAGACCGGCGCCACCAGCGCCCGCATCGGCTACGACGACTGGGCCGGCGGCGCGGGGGAGCGGGCCCGCACCTACTACCAAATGAACACCGCTGGTGTCGCCGGCGCTGAGGTCTCCAGCGCCACCCTCTATGTCACGCACCGGTGGGCCGCCTCCTGCTACAAGACCAATGCCGTGGTCTACGGCACCGCCGCCCCCAGCGCCTACAGCGCTTCCGCCCTGCGCTGGGGCAAGGAACCGGCCAAGACCACCGGTGTCCTGTCGACGGTTGCCGGCTTCGAGGACGACTGCGGCACCAAGGACGTCCGCGTTTCCCCGGCCAAGCTGAACTTCAACGTCACCAGCTACATCAAGACGATCGCCAAGAACCGGGCCTCACGGGCGAACTTCCTGGTGCAGGCGGCCAACATGGACGACAAGTACGCCTGGAAGCAGCTCGGCTACGGCGGCGGCGCCAGCCTCTCGGTCACCTACAGCTACCGGCCCACACTGCTCAACGGCGACGGCGACCCGACGATCAACCCGGCCATCTGGGACATGTCCAAGTGGATGACCACGACCCACACGCCGACGTTGGCCGCCAAGGGCACCAACGGCGTGCACAACGGCCATGCCGAGAATGTCGCGATGATCTACGAGATCTACCGCGGCAGCACCCGGATCGCCCGGGCGACGACGGCGAAAAGCAAGTACGGCACCGCTTGGACCATCCCCACGTTGCAGGACGGCGAATACCTCTGGTGGGCCACCGTCATCAACGAGAGCGGCCTGACCGCTTCCAGCTGGACGCCGTGGCAGAAGTTCACCATCGACACGACGGCGCCCCTGGCCCCCAAGGTGCACTCCACGCAGTTCCCGCCCAAGCAGCTGGGCGGCGCGCTCAGCGACAAGGGCACCTTCGTCATCAGCCCGACCCGGGTCGCCGGGAAGCCGGAGAACATCACGGGTTTCCTGTTCTCCCTCGACGGTGATCTGGCCAACGTCACCTACGGCGGGGTCAAGAACACGCTGACCAACTGGAGCACCAGCGTCACGACCCCCGTGCCGGGCCGGATCTACTACGCCAAGTCGGACAACGGGAACGGCACCGGGACCGCGGTCCTCAACGGCAGCGCCGGTCCGCAGTTCACCCCGGGCACGGCCGGCGCGCACAAGTTGACCGTCAAGGCGGTCGACCAGGCCGGTTCGACGTCGCCACAGACCACCTACATCTTCTACGCCGGCCGCAGCACGCCCACCTTCGCCACGGGCACCAAGCTGCTCAACGGGTGGACGGCGACCAACACCGACGGCACGACCACTGTCGTACCGAAATACTCGGCGACCACCACCGGCCGGGTGATCACTCAGGCCGGTGGCGTCAACGGCCTCTACTACGCCGACGGCTACCAGGCGGTGCTGGCCAACGGCACGGCCAACGTGTCCAAGAATGACAGCGTCACCTACTCGTTCAACGTGCCTTCCCCGGGACTCTGGGAGATCGGTGTCAACATCACAGCCGGCACCGCCAACGGCGTCTACCGGCTCGTCTTCGACAAGGGACTCCCGACGGAGACGGTCCTTCACGAGGCGTACGACTCCTACTCGGCCGTGCCGGAGACCCGGTACATCAACTTCGACGTCATCGGGAAGAAGCAGGGCAAGCCGCTCGATCTGGCGCAGGGTGTGCACACTCTGACGTTCACGATGATCAACAAGAACGCGGCATCGGCGGGTTATCAGTCGGGCATCGACGTCGTGCGGCTGGCGCCCGTGCTGACATGCCCGATCAACAACCCGACGGCTTGCTACAACAACACCGCCATCAGCACGTTCACGGCGGGCACGCCGTCGAAGGTCACGATCGCCGACGCTGACGGGGCCGGCTCGAGCTTCGAGGCCACCGACCTGAAGGCGTCCGGCTGGAACCCGGGCGGCACCGTCACCGTGAACGGCGCGGCGATCAAGTTGCCGAACGCGTTCGGCAACGGCGTCAGCGACAACATGCTCGCCTCGGCGCAGATCGTCACCGTCCCGGCCAGCGGGGTGGTCAACAAGGGCAGCGCCGTGGTCTTCACCGGCTTCACGACCTACGGACCGGCCAAGGGCGCCACCGGGACCATCACGTACGCCGATGGCAGCTGCACGAAGAGCCAGGACTACACCCTGGACTCGCTGCCCGACTGGACCAAGGTTCCGGCCGGCGACGCCGTTCTCGGCTTCGCCAAGAAGAACCACAGCGGCGGCCAGCAGGTACCCCTGGCGATCAACACGTTCAGCGCCAGCGTGCCGCTGCAATGCCCCGGTGCCGTCGTGGAGAGCATCACGCTGCCCCTGGTCTCCACCGTCCCGCAGGTCAACACGCCGACGCTGCACTTCCTGGGGCTGGGCATCCGGCCGCTGTCGGGCACCGAGTCGGTCCGGTGGACCGGCAGCTGGTCCACCGCGCAGGACGTGGCGGCGGTGCCGCTCAACACCGGCGCCAACGCCACGCTCAACGGCCAGACCGTCCGCATCCCGGTGCGGCTGACTCTGGCCACCGGCGGCGACACCCACAAGGTTCGCGTACGTCTGTCGAACGGCACCGGGAAGACCCCGGTCACCTTCGGCGCGGCCTCGTTCGCCTTGCAGGACAGTGCCGGGGGAGCGGCCGCCACGGCCACCCCGGTGGCGCTGACCTTCGGCGGGGCGGCCAGTGTGACCGTGCCGGCCGGGGCCGACGTGGTCAGCGATCCGATCGCGATGACCGTGCCCGAGCTGACCACGGCGCTGGTCAGTCTCAAGGTGAACGGCTCTCTCACCGCGCTGGCCGGGCACCGTGACGGCAAGACACCCATCTACACCAGTGCCTCCGACAGCGCCGATCACACGAGGGAGCAGGCGGCGACCGGTTATACGAAGTCGGCCTTCTACGGTCTGCCGTTCCTGTCCGGCGTCGACGTCACCACCTCGGCCACCAAGCCCGCCGGCTCGCTCGTGCTCTACGGCGACCAGACGGTGAACGCCGACAACGCGGCCGTCGACACGGTCAGCCAACTCGACAGCCGGCTCGCCGGCAAGCTGGCCGAGGCGCCCGACGGTGACCGGCTCGTGCCGTTCGGCGTTCTCAACCAGGGCACCGGCAGTTCGGGCAACCGGGCCGTGCTGCCCGAGTCCACCGTGCGGGTGGCGAAGAACGCCAACGGCCTGGTGGACCGCCGGATCCTCAACCAGACCGGCGTCCGCACGGTGCTGATCTCCTCCGGATCGAGCAACCTGCTCGCCTGCACGGGCACCGCCGACGCGTGCGCCACGCAGGTGAAGGACAAGCTCGTCGCACTGGCCACCCAGCTCCGTGAGTACCAGTCCGACGACGTCCAGGTGCTTCCGGCCAAGGCCGGCAAGCTCAAGGTGTACGTCGCCACGCTGCCACCGTTCGCGGTGACCCACACGGCGGCTCAGGAGACGGCCCGGGACCTGGTCAACCAGTTCATCCTCGGCCCCGACGGGCGGGCGCCGCTGGACAACTTCGCCGACGGGGTGATCGACTTCGCGTCCGCCGTCTCCACCGAGAGCTCCGCGACGTCGGACACCGTGCTCGACGACTACCTCACCAGCGGGGCGCCGAACACCCTGTACTACGACGCCCTGGCCCAGCAGTACGTGGACGACGCGGATCCGGGCGACCGGATCGACGACTCGCAGACCGGCGGCACCGAGCCGGGCGCCGAGCCGATCGGCGTGTGGCGCCTCGACGAGGGCGGCGGCGAGTGGGGCCGCGACGTCGGCTGGGGCACCGGCCCCGACCGCGAGACGCACGACGCCTGGCTCAGTGAGGTGGGCTGGGGACCGAGCCGGACTCTCGGCAAGGTCGCGGCGACGTTCAACGGCACCAGCAGCTACGGCCAGACCGACCTGAAGCCGAACGTCACCAAGAGCTTCACGGTGTCGGCCTGGGTGCGGCTGACCGACAAGTCGCAGGATCGTACGGTGTTCGCCCGCAACGCCGCGGGCTATGCGCCGCTGTCGCTGTTCTACCAGCAGTCGACCGACCGATGGCTGGCGCAGATGCCGTCCGCCCCGGCCGGTGACAACGTGGTCTGGAACGACGCTCTGTCGATCAACACCGCTCAGGAGGACGTCTGGACCCACCTGGCCGCCGTCTACGACGCGGACCTCGGCTCCCTGACCCTGTACGTCAACGGGGTGGCGGAGACCTCGGTCGAGGAGGTGACGCCGTTCAACGACCCGGACGGGGCCACCTGGATCGGCCGGGGTGGCAGCACCTTCTTCGCCGGCGACATCTCCGACGTGCGGGTCTGGGCGCGGACGACCGATCCGGCCGAGATGGAGGGGCTGGCCGCGGCCGTGCCGATCAGCGACTGGGAGTTCGAGAACACGACGCCTACCACGGTGGTCGACGACACCGGCCTGGGACACGACGGAACGTTGCCGGCGAACCAGGTCTGGGCCGCCGGGCACAACGACAACGACTGGTCGTCGCTGACTCTCAACGGCACCAGCGAGGCCGTCACGTCACCCGCCCTGCTCCGCACCGATCAGTCGTTCTCGGTCGCCGGCTGGGCCCGCTTGACCAAGTCGGACGCCGATTACACCCTGATCGGCCAGGACGGAAGCCAGACGAGCCGGTTCAAGCTCCAGTACGCCCACGACTGCACCTGCTGGCGTTTCGCCACCGCCGGCACGGACACGGCCGCCCCGACCGTGACCGAGGCCGACGGACCGGCCGGCGCCGCCGTGGACACCTGGACGCATCTGGCCGGTGTCTACGACGCGGCGGCCGGTGAGGTGCGCCTCTACATCAACGGCGAACTGGCGGACACCACCGCGGTCACCGCCACCGCCTGGCACGCGACCGGCAGCTTCACCGCCGGCCGTGGGCTCGCCGCGGGCCAGCCCGCCAACTGGTTCCCCGGCGACATCGACGCGGTCCGCACCTATCAGGGCGCGATCACCGCCGACCTGGTGACCGACCTGTTCAACTCGTAACACCGTTGGGGGTGGCGCCCGGATCTCCGGGCGCCACCCGTCAGCGTGTGCCGCCGGACACGATGGCCCGGTCGTAGCGCTTCATCAGCTTCAGGCCGTCGCGGGCGGCGTGGTCACCCTGGTCGGCCAGGGCCTCCAAGCGGCGGCGCCAGCCGATCCACCGGGGAACGCTGAAGCCGTTGCCGGAGGCGTCGCCGAGGCGGCCCGCGTAGGTGCGGTTGTGCGTGGTGGCGTCGACCAGCTGCGGCCCGGCGTGACGGAACCAGGCGACGGCGGCCGGCACGTGCAGCGCCGGGTCGGCCGGGGTCTCCAGGGCGGTTCTGATCGTCCACAGGCCCTGCAACAGAAAGTCCATGACGCCCGGGGTGAGCCGGGCCGCGAAAGCGTTCAGGGCGGGCCAGGTGGGACCGGGCTGGTCCCAAACCTCTCGCATCGACGCGCCGAAAACGGGCAGGTCGGCGAATACGCGCAGGCCCCACACCCGCCAATCGTCCGGCGCCGGATGGTTCTTCACGCCGGCGACCAGAGGCACGAGCCCTTCATCGGCCCGGGCGACCACCTCACCCCAGGCCGCCCACAGGATGCCCTCGACCTCGTCCGGCTCGTCCCGGCATGCCTCGGCGACCGGCGCCACGAACGCGGCGACGTCGCCACGCGACACCACCGCCGGGTAGTAAGCGAGCGCCTCCTCGTAGTTCATGCGGTCGATTCTTTCCCGCGTTAGCGTGCCGCGCGTGGACGGATACTGCGAAAGGCTCGGCCCGGGACTGCTGGCCGAGCCCCTCAACGCCGTCTCCAACGCGGCCTTCCTGCTGGCTGCGGCCTATCTGCTCGCCCGGCGCCCGCGGTCGCTGACGTTGCCGATCCTGCTCGGCGTGGTCGGGTTGTGCAGCCTCGCCTTCCACACGTTCGCCACCCGCGCGACGGCCGCTCTCGACACTCTTTCGATCCTCGTGTACGTGCTGACCGGCGTGATCCTTCTGACCAGGTACGGGCTCGGGGTGCGGCCCGGCCGGGCCTGGTTGGCCGCTCCGGCCTTCGTGGTCTTCGCGATCGCGGTGGACGTGGTGCTGCGCGGGGCGCTCGGCGGCTACCTGCCGGCGCTGCTGGCGCTGGCCGGCTTCGCGCTGGTCCTGCGCGACCGGCTGCTGGGCGCGGCGGCGGCCGTGTTCGCGGTGTCGTTGACGTTGCGCACGCTCGACGAGCCACTCTGCGGCAGCCTGCCCCTCGGCACGCACTGGATCTGGCACTGCCTCAACGCCGTGGTGCTCCTGCTCGTGGCCCGCGGCGTCGACCGGTACGAACCGTCGCGCGCCGCTGCCCCTGGGGGCGGACCTTCACCCCGTACGGTGAAATAAGGTCCGGCCTCGATGTTTGCTGCTGGAATGAGCACACTGAACGTCCAGGTGGTGGACGACCGCCACTGGCGGGTCGTCGTCGACAATCCGCCGACCAACCTCGTCACCCCCGACTTCGTCCGGGATCTGCACGCTGCCGGTCGAGAGGATCGTCGCGGCGCCGGAGCTCAAGGTCGTGGTGTTCGAGAGCGCGAACGACCTGTTCTGGGTCAACCACTTCGACCTCGCGCAGATCAAGGACTTCCCGCCGCTGTGGACCGACGCGGTCATCAAGCTGAGCACGGCACCGGTCGTGTCGATCGCGAAGATCCGCGGGCGGGCCCGGGGTGGCGGCGACGAGCTGTTGCTGGCCTGCGACATCCGCTACGCGAGCCTGGAGAAGGCGATCGTCGGGCAGATCGAGGTCGGCACCGGCATCCTGCCCGGCGGCGGCGCGACCGAGCGGCTGCCCCGCCTGATCGGGCGCGACCGGGCGCTGGAGGCCATCCTGTCGGCCGACGACTACCCGGCCGAGCTGGCCGAACGGTACGGCTGGGTGACCCGGGCCGTGCCGGACGCCGAGCTCGACGGGGTGGTCGACGCCCTGGTCAACCGCCTGGCCGGCTTCGACAAGCAGGCCCTGGCGGCGGCCAAGCAGCAGATCAACCGGGCCACCCTGCCGCCGGCCGGGGATCTGCACGCGGCGTACCAGGAATTCCTGGCCTCGCTGGCCTACCCGGGCTTCCCGAAGCGGCTGGCCGGGCTGCGCGAGCTCTACCTCAAGCACGGCACCGAGCTCGAGGTCGACCTGGGCCCACTACTTGGCGACATCGCGTAGCGCCTCCCTAGTCTGTGCAAAAGCGTTGCTCGCCGGTGGCTGTCCGGTCCGGTTGCCGTTGCTGGACAACCTTCCCACCATGCCGCCCGATGTCATGGCCGAGGTGGAGAAGGCTTTCTCGCTGTGGCTGAACGTCGAACATCTCATCGCCGTGCTGAGCGGCGACGACGAGGGTGCGACGAGGCTGACGGAATGGTTCGTCCGGGACCTCGAGCGCGTGGGCGGGAGCCGGCTGCCGTTGCTCGGCCTGCGGGAAACCTTCGCGCTGGTCCAGGAAACTCTCGGAGCCGGGACGGCCGGGGGCCCGGTCAGCGACGCCGACCGGCGGACGGAACGGCTCGTGGCCGGTTGAGCATCCTCGGCGGCGACCATCAATGGAGTGTCGCGGCCCTCCTCGAATCCGCCGCCACGGCGGCCGAGTTGTGGCGGTCGGGACTCGACTTCGCGGCCTTCGAAGCCTGGGCCGGCGCCGCGGTTCCGCCGCGACTGCGCCACTACCGGGAACCGCTCGCCGGCGCGATGGGCACGATCCGGGCCCGGGACGTGGACTCCTTTCTGCTGAGCTACATGGCGATCTGCGACGCCGCTCTGTGCGCGCCCCTGCTGCCGCAGCACGCGCGACTGCGCTCGGCGAAGCCCGGATTCGACCAGCTGATGCCGTCAGTGCGGTTCGGGCGGCTCCTGGGCGCCGCCACCCAAGTGGCGCCGATGACGGATTTCCCGAGCTGCGGTGCGTGCCGTGAGTCCGCGCGGGCGACCGGAACAGCCCTTTCGGTCACGGGTCGCCGTCCGGGGCGGCCGGGGGCGTGGTGGCGTGGCTGAACTGGAGGCATGCCTGACACCACTCATCAGACCGCGCCGACCCGGTTCGCCGAGGCCGGCGGTGTCTCGTACGCCTACCGTCGTTTCGGATCGGGCGGCGATGTTCCCCTCGTGCTGCTCCAGCACTTCCGCGGCAACCTCGACAACTGGGACCCGGCCCTGACCGACGGCCTTGCCGCCGACCGTGAGGTCATCCTTGTCGACTACGCCGGCGTGGGCTCCTCCACCGGTGAGCCGGCCTCGTCGGTGGCCGCGAGCGCCCGCCACATCATCGCCTTCACCGGGGCGCTCGGTCTCGACCGGATCGACCTGCTCGGCTTCTCCCTCGGTGGCTTCGTCGCCCAGGAGATCGCCCTCGTCCGGCCCGGGCTGATCCGCAAGCTGGTGCTCGCCGGCACCGGCCCCAAGGGCGCGCCCGGCATGCACGCGTGGCGCGCCGACATCGCGTCGCACGCGCGGGCCGAGGTGAACAACGCCGAGGATCTGCTCTACATCTTCTTCGCGCACACCGAGACCAGCCAGGCGCTCGGCAAGCAGTTCCTGGGCCGCATCTTCGCCCGCACCGAGAACCGCGACGAGCCGATCACCGTGGCCGTCCGCGACGCCCAGTTCGACGCCATCATCGAGTGGGGCATCCCCGACCACTCCGCGCTCCAGCGGCTCACCGGCATCACCGCGCCCACGCTGATCCTCCAGGGCGACGACGACCTGATGATCCCCACCAAGGGCAGCCACACCATGGCCGGGCTCATCCCGGACGCGCGGCTGCGCATCTACCCGGACGCCGCGCACGCCTCGCTCTTCCAGTACGCGGCCGACGCGGCCAAGGACATCAACGAGTTCCTCTCCGAAGGAGACAAGTGACATGAGCGACCTGCTGGAAGCGATTCTCGAGACGTACGGCGGTCGCGCGGCCTGGGAGCAGGCTCAGCGGATCAGCGCCCGCCAGTTCTTCGGCGGCGTGCTCTGGGGGATGAAGGGCTGGCCCGGCGCCCTTGACGACGTACAGGTGACTGTCGATCTGCATCGTGAGCACACGCGGCAGGAGCCGTTCTTCGCCGAAGGGCACCACACCAACTTCACCCCGCAGCGGGTGGCGGTGGAGACCGCCGACGGCGAGGTCGTCGAGGAGTTGCTGAACCCGCGCGACTCCTTCGCCGGGCACGAGCTCACGACGCCCTGGACGCAACTGCAATTGGCCTACTTCTCCGGGTACGCCATGTGGACGTACACCACCGAACCGGCCTCCCTGCTGCTGCCCGGCGTGCGCACCGAGGAGATCGACGGCTGGACCGAGGACGGCCGGAAGTTCCGCCGGCTGGCCGTCACCTATCCGGACAGCATCGCCACCCACACCCCGCGGCAGGTGCTCTACGTCGACTCGGACGGGCTGATCCGGCGGCGGGACTACACGGTCGACATCGCGGGGCGGGCGCCGAGCGCGCAGTACGCGCTGGACTTCGCCACTGTCGACGGTTTGGTCGTCGCGACCAGCCGGAAGATCTACAGCACGGACGAGAACAACCGGAAGGTCCCGGACCCGCTCATCGTCTCGATCGATCTGAAGGACGTCACGGTCCACTGACCGCGGCGGGGGATCCGGGCCACGGCGCCGGATCCCCGAACCGCGTCCGGCTCGTCAGATGACCCCGAAGCGCATGGCGTGGGCGATGATGTGCGACCGGTTGCGCAGCCCCAGGCGCCGGGTGATCGTGTGGATGATCCCCTTGACGGTCCGCTCGGAGTAGCTGAGCGCGGCGGCGATCTCGGTGGTCTCCCGGCCCTCGGCCATCAGCCGGATCACGTCGATCTCGCGCGGGGTCAGGCCGGCCGCGTTCAGGCCGGCCTCGTCGAGCACCCGCAGCTGGAGGTCGCGCAGGTGTTTGAGCAGGTCGCCGACGAGCGGGGGCGGCATCACCCCGTCACCGGCGGCGACCGCGGCGACCGCCCGGCTCAGCCGCTCGGCGGTCACGGCCGCCCGGGGCAGCACCGAGTGGACGCGGCACTCGACGGCGAGCAGAAGCTCGGAGTCGTTGATCTCGTCGAGCACCAGCACCACGGGCCGGCGGGTGGCGGCGGCCGACCGGCGCAGCGCCGGCACCACCCGGGCGTCCAGCCGGTCGGCGGCGAAGACGAGCACGTCGCCGCCGGGCTCGTCGGGGCCGAGCACCCGCAGGTCCGGCCGCCCGGCCAGCAGCACGGTGAGCCCGGCCAGGGTGAGCGAGTCGGTGGCCTGCACCGACACGTCGAGCGGGGTGACCAGAGCCTGGGTCATGAGGGCCTCCTTCGCGGCTTGCTGCGGCAACAGTGCCGCGCCGGCCGGGCCGAGGCATAAGTCGAATCACTGAACGTCGGCGAGAGCCTCGTGAACGGCGCGGACCGCGGCCGATCCCTCACCGACCGCCGCCGCGACTCTCTTGAGTGACCCGTGCCGGACGTCGCCCACCGCGAACACGCGCGGAATCGAAGTGGCAAACCCCTGATCCGTACAAATAAATCCGTCTTTATCCGTTTCTATGCCGTTGAGCCACTCGGTGGCGGCCGTGGCGCCGATGAAGCTGAAGACCCCCCGGCACTCCAGGGGCTCGTCGCGGCCGGTGACAATGAGGCCCGTCACGCGCTCCTCACCCACAATGTCCGCAATTTCGGTACTGGTGAGGACAGTGATCCGGGGATCGGCGAGGATCCGCTCCACCAGGTAGGACGACATCTTGGCGTACAGGTCGGGGCCCCGGACGATCAGCGTGACATGGCTGGCGTAACGGGCCAGATGCAGGGAAGCCTGCCCGGCCGAATTGGCGCCGCCGACCACCGCGACCGGCTCGCCAGCCACACCCTGGGCCTCCAGGTCGGTCGCCGCGTGATAGATGCCGTTGCCGACGAAGTGGTCCCACCGGTCGATCGGCAGCGACCGATAGGCCGCCCCGGTCGCGATGATGACGGCCCGGGCCGATATCTCGGTGCCGTCGTTCAGCACCAGCACGTGGGTGTCGCCCGGCCGCAGCGCCGACACCCCGCACGGCGTCGCGATCTCGGCCCCGAACTTCAGCGCCTGCACCGCCGCCCGCGTGGTCAGGTCGAGCCCGCTCAGCCCGAACGGGAAGCCCAGGTAGTTCTCGATACGGGCGCTGGTCGCCGCCTGCCCGCCGGTCGCCACCATGTCCAGCAGCAGCGTGCCCAGCCCCTCCGAGGCGCCGTAGACCGCCGCCGCCAGCCCGGCCGGCCCGGCGCCCACGATGGCCAGGTCCACCGTCCCCCGGCCGATGCTGCTGTAGGTCAGCCCCAGCCGCTCGCTGATGACGCCCGGCGTGACCCGCTTCAGCACGCCTCCCGGCGTCAGCGCCACCGGAAGATCCTCGGACGAAAGACCGGATTCCCGCAGTACGGCCTCAGCCGCGCCCGACGCGGCGTCCAGCCACAGATGGGGCAGCCCCTGACGGGACAGGAACACCCGCAGGGCCAGCCCGTCGCCCGACCGGGGATCGCCGACGATCGTCGTGGACTGCTCGGCGCCGAGCCGCAGCAGCCGGCGCCGGGCCAGGAACGCCCGCAGGAACAGATCGCCCAGGTCGGTCTGCTGCGCCATCAGCCGCCGGAACGACGCCTGGTCGATCACCCGGATCGTGCCCGGCTCGACCACGGTGACCGCCTGGTTGCGGGTCTGGCTGGTCAGCAGGCTCAGCTCACCGGCGAAACCGCCGGGCCCGTACGTCGAGAGGCCGTCCCACAGGGTCGCGCTCTCGCACAGGATCAGGTCGCAGTTCGCCTCGCCCACCTCGTACAGCCGCGTTCCGGCGGTCACGGTCACCTCGGTGCCGTACGCGGCGGCCCGCGCCAGCTGTTCGGCGTCGAGCCGGGCGGTCGCGGCGGCGGGCAGATCCTCGATCTCCGGGAAGGACGTCCTGTTCATTCGGGCAACGGTGACAGGGCTTCGTGGCCTCCGTCACCCGATGGGCGTTTCCGCCGTCACAAGGGCAACGGCGCTTGCCCGACCCGGCGCTAAGGTCGATTCCGTGCCCGCGCAGACACCCGTCCTCCTCGGGCGCGAGACCGAGCTGGCCCACTTCGGCGAGCTGCTCGACGCGACCGGCCCCGGCGGGCGGGCCGTCGTCGTCGAGGGCGAGGCCGGCATCGGCAAGAGCACGCTGATCGGCGCGGTGTCCGCCCTCGCCGCCGAGCGGGGCTTCCGCGAGCTGCGCTGCACCGGCGTGGCCAGCGAGACCACCTCCGGCTTCGCCGGCCTGCACGAGCTGTTCCACCCCGTGCTCGACCGCCTGCCCGACCTGCCGGGACGGCAGCGCCAGGCCCTGGAGGTGGCGCTCGGCCGGGCCGACGGGCCGGCCCCGAGCCGCCTGATGACCGGCCTGGCGTCGCTCGGCCTCCTCGAGGAGTACGCCTCGGAGCAGCGCACGCTCGTCGTGGTCGAGGACGCGCAGTGGCTCGACGCCTCCACCGCGCAGGCCCTCGCCTTCGTGGCCCGCCGGCTGTCCCAGGCGCCGGTCCTGATGGTCGTCACCACGCGCGGCGTCTCCGAGCTGTTCGCGTCGCTGCCGCAGCTCCCGCTGGGCCCGCTCGGCGCGCAGGCGTCCGAGCAGCTGCTGGCCGGCCTCGACGCGCCCACCCGCAAGCGGATCCTGGCCGAGGCCGTCGGCAACCCTCTGGCCCTCACCGAGCTGCCGCGGGCGCTCACCCCGGCCCGGGCCGGCGACCAGTGGCTGCCGATGACCCGCCGGCTCGAGCAGGCCTTCCTCGACGGCGCCGCCGGCCTGCCCGAGCGCGGCCGGCAGATGCTCCTGCTCATCGCGGCCGCGCCCGAGTCGTCGCTGCGGCAGCTGATGGCCGCCGCGGCCGGCGCCGGGCTCAGCCTGGACGACTTCGCCCCGATCGAGCGGGCCCGGCTGGCCGCCGTCTCCGGCGACCGGGTGGTGCCGCGCCACCCGCTCGTGCGCTCGGCCGTCTACAACGCCGCCTCGTTCGCCGAGCGGACCGCCGCCCACCGGCTGCTGGCCGCCGCCGCCACCGACCCCGACCGGGCCGCCTGGCACGCCGCGGCGGCCACCCCCGACTACGACGACGAGGTCGCGGCCGCTCTGGAAGAGACCGCGAACCGCGCCCGTGACCGCAGCGCGCAGATCGAGGCCGTGGCCGCGTTGCGCCGGTCGGCCGCGCTGTCCTCCTCGGTGACCGACCGGGCCCGCCGGCTCGCGACCGCGGCCGAGGTGGCCCGCCAGGCGGGTGAGGTGGCCGGCAGCGCGATGCTGGTCCGCGAGGCGTGGCCGCTCGCCACCGATCCCGACGTGCTCACCCATCTCACGCTCACCGAGGTGGCCCTCGGCGCCAGCGCGGCCGTGCCCGGCCACAGCACCGGCGAGCTGCTCGACCTGGTCGCCCGCCTGGCCGGGCCGGGCGGCGGCGACAACCGGATGCAGCGGCTGCGTGTGCTGGCCACGTCGGCCACCGCCAACGCCATCCAGGGACTGCCGGCCGACCTGCGGGCCCGCCTCGACGACGCGATCGTGGCGGCCGACGCCGGCGCGCGGAGCCCGCACGCGCTGGTCGCCCGGGTGCTGCTCGACCCGGTGGCGCACGCGGCCGAGGCCCGCGACCGGATGCCCGAGCTGGGCCGGGCCGTCCGGGCCTATCTGGCCGGCGATCCGGCGCCGAGCCGCTCGCAGATCATCATCGGCGTCGGGCTGATGGCCCAGGCCGTGCACGACCTGCCGGCCGCGCTGGAGTGGTGGAGCCTGGGCGTCGACCACTTCCACCGGGCCGGCGCGCCGGGCGACGAGGCGTGGACGATGCGGGAGCGCGCGGTGATCCGGGTCGGGCTCGGGCAGCTGCGCGAGGGCCTGGCCGACGCCGAGATGGCCCAGCGGCTCGCCGCCGACCTCGGTCTGCGGGTCACCGCGGCCGACGCGGCGATCCTCGCCGCCCGGGCGTACGCCTGGCAGGGCGACAACGCGCGGGCGCTGGCCGCCCTGGAACTGGGCGAAGGGCTGGACGTCACCTTCATCCGGGCCCGGGCGAGCTGGTCGGCCGGGCTGATCGCCCTCAACCAGCACCGCTACGACGACGCCTGGGCCGTTCTGGAGGCCGCACAGGCCATCGGCACCACGGGGCTGTGGTCGCTCGGCGACCTGACCGAGGCCGCCGTCCGCACCGAACGCGAGTCGCTGGTGGAGCCGCTGCTCGAGCGCGCGGGCGCCTTCCCCGGCCCGTACATGAGGAACCTCGTTCGTCGCGGTCTCGCCCAGATCTCCCCCGGACCCGAGGCCGAGGAGCACTACGAGGCGGCGCTCGCGGCCGAGGACAACCCGGCCGTGCTGGAGGTCGCGCGGACCCGTCTGGCGTACGGCGAATGGCTGCGCCGCCGCCGGCGCATCGTCGACGCCCGGGAGCAGCTGAGCGCGGCCCTGCGGGCGTTCGAGACGGCCGGCGCCCGTCCCTGGGCCGAGCGCGCCTCGACCGAGCTGCGCGCGGCCGGTGTCGCGCCGGTCGCGTCGCGGCCCGGCCGCAACGCGCTCAACCAGCTGACGGCGCAGGAACTGCGCATCGTCGAGCTGGCGGCGGACGGCCTGACCAACAAGGAGATCGCCGACCAGCTCTACCTGTCGCACCGCACCATCGGGACGCACCTCTACAAGGTCTTCCCGAAGCTGGGCATCAGCAACCGCAACCAGCTCAGAAGCGCACTGTCCAGTTATCCCGTTCGTACAGAGGCGCCAGGCCGGCCCTGACCATGTTGGACAGCGACTGGTTGCCCTCGCCCTTCCAGGTCTCGGCGAACAGCCGCCGGCAACCCGCCTCGGCCGCCGCCCGGGCCCGGGCCGCGATCAGCGCCGACTGCGCGCCCCGGCCGCGGTGGGAGGGCCGGGTGGCGGCCGCGTTCAGGCCGGCCGCGTCGCCGTTGAGGTAGACGTTCGCGCCCGCGACCACCTCGTCGCCGTCCCACGCGCCGAACGGGCGCCAGTTCTCCCGCCCGGCCGTCGACGCGAACATCGCGGTGAGGTCGCCGGTGGGCATGCCGAACGTGTCGAGCACGGTGTCGGCCCACGCCCCGGCGGTCTCCGGCGTCACCGCCCCGATCCGCAGATCGGTCGGCGGCGCGGTGACCGCGGCCGGGTCACCGCCCAGCTTGATCCAGGTGCTGGTCCTCTCCATGCCCGCCGGCCCGAACCCGTCCGGCAGCACGGCGGGGACCAGCTGGATGACCGCCCGCTTCACCGCGTGGGTGCGGTAGAAGTCGAGGACCTCGTCGAGCACGGCCGTGGTGAACGGCTCGGTCACCCCGAAACCCAGAGCCTTGCTCCAGTACGACGTCGGGTCGTTAGCCATCGCGACAGCCACACCACCGCCGATGCGAGCCGCGGCCACCCCGAGCCGCTCCCGCGCCCCGACCGGCATGCGGGTCTCGTAGTCGACCATGAGCTCGGCCTCGGTCAGCTCCGCTTGCTCGTTCACTTCGTGAAAATCGCCTTTCCCCTAGTCGTCGAGTCCATACTGCGCGGCGATCTCCGTACGCAGGACCCCGTCCGCGATGAGCCCGGTCACTTCCGCGTACACGCGCTCGGCTGACGCCGCCGGCCGCTCATCGTCCACAGCGATCCCGAGGGTGAAAGCTGCCGATTCGCACCGCAGAAAGTCCTATTTGTTCAATATTCTCCGTTTTCTGGCTGACCGAGGCTTGGGAGACGACCACATGTTCCGTCGCGCACGGCGAACGCCCTGGATGGCGATGACAGTTCTGCTGGGTGGGGTGATCACCGCCATGCTCACGGCGCCCGCGGTCGCGGCGCCCGCCGTGCCGGCTCCGGCCGCGGCGGCCACCCGGACCCTCGCCTACGTACTCGACATCTCCGCCGACGTGGTCAAGGTGATCGATGTCGCGACACGCGCGATCACCGCCACCGTCCGGGTCGGGCCGTACCCGTTGTTCCTCGCGATGACGAAGGACGCCGCGAACGTCTACGTGACGAACAACAGCGGCAACAGCGTGTCGCGCATCGACACCGCGACCAACACTGTGACCAGGAACTATCCGGTGAACAAACCGAAATACATCGCGGTCTCACCGGACGGGGCAAAGGTCTACACCTCGTCGGACAACGTGGTGGCGTCCATCAACACCGCCACCGGCGCCACCGTCACGAAGCCGATCGGCACCTACCTCCGCGGCTTGGTGGTCAGCCCCGACAACGCCACCGTCTACGCCCTCGAGTCCACCACCGGTGACGTCCTGGTCCTCGACGCCGCGACGCTCGCGGTGACCTCCACAATTTCCGTGACCACCAGCACGCCGGGCGCGATCGCCCTCTCGCCCGACGGGCAGAGGCTGGCCGTCTCCAACATCCACGACAACACCGTGTCGGTGGTCGACACCACGAACGGCACGGTGACCGGGACCGCCCCGGTCACCGGCCCCAACGACGTGAGCTACTCGGCCGACGGCAGCCGCCTCTTCCTCTCCGGCAGCTCCTCGGGCCTGACAATCGTCGACACGTCGGACAACACCATCGAGGCCAACGTTCCCCTTCCGGCCGGCACCTATACGGTTGCGCCGACGCCGGACGGCAAGCAGGTCTACCTGTCCAACTTCCAGAACCACTTGGTGTACGTGGTCGACGTGGCCACCGAGGCCGTCGTGTCCACGCTCAGCGGCTTCGCGATCCCGTACGGCATCGCGATCGGCGACGTGCCGGTGCCCCCGTCGGCCGACCTCGATGTGACGATCACCGAGTCGGCCGACCCGGCCACCCTCGGCGAGGAATACAGCTACACCGTCACGGTCGGCAACAAGGGCCCGAGCGCGGCGACCGGCGTCACCGGCAAGGTCGCCCTCTCCGGCGCCGCCCACGGTCTCCGCGCCTCCAGCACCCGCGGCGCCTGCACAACCGCGGTGGACGAGGTCACCTGCCCGCTCGGCACGCTCGCCAAGGACGCCACAGCCACCATCACCGTCACCATCGAAACAGAGGCGGCCGGCACCATCACCGCGACCGCCACGGTCGACGCCACCGAGACCGACCCGGCCGCCGCCGACAACACGGCCACCGCGACCACCTCGGTCACCACATCAGCCGACCTCGGCGTGACGCTGGCCGACTCGCCGGACACGGTAGCTCTGGGAGGCACGTACACCTACACGGCCACCGTCAGCAACAAGGGCCCGAGCCCGGCGAGCGGGGTGACGGCCAAGATCATGCTGTCCGGGGCGGCCCGCACCATCCGGAGCGCCACCAGCACCCGGGGCAGCTGCACGACCGCCGCGGCCGTGGTGACCTGCCCGATCGGTGCCCTCGACCGGGCCGGCACCGCGACCATCACCGTCATTGTCGAACCGCAAGCGGACGGCACCATCACCGCCGGCGCTTCCGTCGACGCCACCGAGCCGGACCCGGTCACGGACGACAACACCGCCACCGAGACGACCACGGTCACCAAGTCGGCCGACCTCGCCGTCACGCTGGCCGACTCGCCCGACCCGGCCGCCCTGGGCAGCACCTACACCTACACCGCGACCGTCACCAACAAGGGCCCGTCGGCCGCCTCCGCAGTCGTGGCCAAGGTCGCGCTCTCCGGCGCCGGCCGCACCATCCTGACCGTCACCAGCAGCCAGGGCACCTGCACGATGGCCACCAACGAGGCCACCTGCGCCGTCGGCGGCCTGGCCACGGACGGCTCGGCCACGATCACCGTCACCGTCGAGCCGTTGGCCGTCGGAACGGTCACCGCGGTCGCGACAGTCGCCGGGGCCGAACCCGACCCGGTCGCGGCCAACAGCACCGTCACCACGACGACGACGGTCGCCAACACCCACCACTGCACGATCCTCGGCACCGTCGGCCTCAACCTGCTGGCCGGCACCAGCGGCAACGACGTGATCTGCGCCTTCGGCGGCAACGACATGATCAACGCCAATGGCGGCAACGACATCGTCTACGCCGGCTCGGGCAACGACTCGGTGAGCGCCGGCGACGGCAACGACACCGTCTACGGCGGCGACGGCAACGACGCCGTCAACGGCGAAAACGGCACCGACACCATCGACGGCGGCCCGGGAACCGACACCGCCAACGGCGGCCCCGGCACAGACACCTGCACCAACGTCGAAACCAGAATCAGCTGCCCATAACTCCGCACCCACCCGGGCGGCGGCTCGGGGGAGCCTTCGTGGTCAGCCCGCCGAGGGACAGAACCTAGCCGCCGTTTCTCGTCGTCGAGGCTCTGGTGTTGGCCCAGACGGCCAGTTCACCACCGGGGAGGCAGACGATCAGGGGGCCGTCGGGGTTGGTGAACGCCCACGACTCCACCTCCGGATCGGCGGTCACGCGCAGCTCGTAGCCGGCGCCGAAAGTGATGGTCAGTGCACCGTCGTCGGCGGTCTGTGCCGTGCTGACCACGTCACCCAGCAGGGACGCCAAGGCGTCGGAGCTGTCGTCGCCCGGGACGATCCGGGCCCGGATCTCCGGGGTGGTCAGGTGGGCGGCCGTCTCGATGAGGATCTGGCTGCCGCGGGAGAAGCTGAGGACCAGGGCGTCGCCCAGGCGGACATACTCCAGGTGCTGTCCGACCAGGGGGGAGAGCGGCGACATGCGTACCTCGATCGGCTCGGCGTGAACTGACGAGCTGGACCGTATCGACCGCTTTCATAACGGGGCCTTAAAACAGGAACGCAGCTCTGATCACTTCGGTCGATCGAGACTCTCGGCACCCAGAGCGTCACGCCACGCCGTCTCGGCCAGGTGCGTGGCGACCTCCACGGCGCAGGGGCCGTCCGAGGTCCGGTTCTCAGCGGTGAGGGGTCATCGCGAGCCAGACCGAGGTGTGGACGGTCGGCATGGTGGCCGGCCCGCTCACCGCGCAGATCCCGGTCAGTCACGCCGGGGAGCGGGCCAAGGCCGAGAAGCAGATCATCAACACGCGGTTCATCTACCCGCCGGCGTGGTCGGCCGAGGCTCTGCTGGCGCGGGCCGGGCAGCTGTCGAACCGTGCCGCCGCCGCGGCAGCATAGGGACGAGCATGGCCGGGAACATCAGGAGGTGGCCGGCCAGCATCAGGGTGCCGCCGTCGATGAGACCCATGCCGTACGGAATGAGCAGCACCAGCATCGGCGCGGCCATCGCGGCGCACATCTCGGCGATGTGGGGCCAGGAATTTTTCCGTACGAGCATCCAGGCGGCCATGCCGATCGCCATGTTCACGGTCATGGCCATCGCGTGGGCGGCGGGGTAGGCGTCCAGCGAGGGCCACAGGGGAGCCAGCGCGAACATGCCCACGAACATGGCGACGACCATCTCGATGTAGTGCAGGGCTCTTTTCGTCATGAACCGATGGTCGGAGGGCCGGGGTCATGATGTCAGGTGCCGAAGGTCATGGCCGGGGTCATGGGATGAGGCCGAGGTCGCGGGCGCGCAGGGCGGCCTGGGTGCGGTCGCGGGCACCGATCTTGCCGAGGACGTTGGTGACGTGGTTCTTGACCGTGCCCTCGGCCAGGAACAGGGCGGCGGCGATCTCGCGGTTGCTGCGGCCGTCGGCCAGCAGGCGGAGCACCTCGGTCTCCCGGTCGGAGAGCGGGTCGGCGAGCGGCGGGGGTGCGGGCGTCCGGGCGAAGCGGGCCACCACCTTGGCCGCCACCGAGGGCTGCAGGACGGACTCACCTCGGTGGGCGGCCCGCACGGCCTCGACGAGGCGCTCCGACGACACGTCCTTGAGGAGGTAGCCGACCGCTCCGGCGCGCAGCGCGGCGAAGACGTCGGCGTCGTCGTCGAAGGTGGTCAGGGCGATGACCTGGGTGGCCGGGTGGGCGGAGCGGATGCGGCGGGTGGCCTCGATGCCGTCGAGCACGGGCATGCGCAGGTCCATCAGGACCACGTCGGGGCGCACCCGTGCGACCTGGGCCAGGGCCTCGTCGCCGTTGCCGGCCTCACCGGCCACTTCGAGGTCGTCGACGACGCCGAGCAGCACGGCCAGGGCCTCCCGGAACAGGGCCTGGTCGTCGACGATGAGAACGCGGGTCATCCGGGCAGCTCCATCCGCAGGGTCGCCCCACCGCCGGGCGACGGCTCCAGGGTCAGGCGGCCACCGAGCCGGTCCGCCCGTTCACGCAGGCCGACGAGCCCGAAGCCACCCGCGCTCCCGGCGGCGACGCCGATGCCGTTGTCGCGCACCTCGAGGCGTACACGGGAAGGGTCTGAAAAATCGAGAATCAGGTCGGCTCTGGTCGCGCGGGCGTGCTTGTGGACGTTGGTGAGCCCTTCCTGAGCCGCGCGGAAAAGGGACTCCTCGGCCTCCGCGGCGAGGGGCCGCTCCGGGCCGACGATGGTGGCCCCATCAGTGAGCCGCCGCAAGGCTTCGGGAAGGGGCAGGGGCGAGCGCAGAGCTCCCACCGACCGGCGCACCTCCCGCAGGGCTTCCTCGGCTTGATGCTGCGCTTTACCGAGCATCTCATCGGCCTTGGCGGTCTGGGCGGTCTGGGCGAGAACCGCGCGGGCCGCCTTGATCTGCATCTGAACGACGGTCAGCGCATGCCCGAGCCCATCGTGGATGTCACGCGCGAACCGGTTGCGCTCGTCGAGCACGGCCAGCCGCTCCACTTCGGCCTGGGCGCGGGCAAGCTCGTGACGAGCCGCTTGCTCACGCATCAGAAGCTTGGTGAGTACGGCCGCGAACACGGCCGCCGCGAAAAGACCGAGCCCTTCACGGACCCCTTCGGACAGCGCCATCCCCGCGTGAAAAAGCGGCAACAGCACAACCACGACAGCCACGGCCGCAAGCGGCAGGGTAAGAGTCGCCTGGATAACCAGCACGACGAGCATGAGCGTGGCCCCGACCGACGCTTCGGAGACCACAAAGACCGCAAACCCACAGACAAAGAGCACGATGACGTACGCGTAGGAGAGCCGCGTCCGGGCCTTGCGCGTGACCCACTCGTACCCACCGGTGGCCAGCACCAGAAAGACCGCCCCAGGAACAAGCGCCACCGCCGCCCGGCTCCCACCGCCCACGTCAACAAGCAGCGTCACAAACGCCGCAACGGTCAGCGCGGCCATGGCTGCTTTCACGCCCCTTACTTTCCGCCAGCCCCGCCCCGGGGTCAAACGCCCGCCCTTTCATCCGCTAGGCACCGGCCATCCGCCATCACCGGCCCACGCCTGGGCGTCATCGCGCGCCCGAGGCCGAGCGGTAAATTATTAGTCATCACCCATGGTATTTTTCCGACCCGAACGAATTGTCTGCGGCATGCTTAGTCGTCCGATCGGAACCGTCATGCCACCAGCCAGGTATGGTCAATATTCCGCGGTGCCATGGCTGTGAATGCCGGTTGCCGTCGCCTGCTGAAGCCAGGGGAGAGCATTCGATTCCGGATGGCGGGACTGCTGCCCACGCTCGACGTGGACGCGGGAACCCAGACTTCGTCGCAAACTTACCCCGACCCGTCATCTCGGCTGACGCGACGGCCTCGGCCCGGACTGTGGTTTTCGGAATGCGTTCGGCCTGGACTGTCCGCTCGGGCCGCGCGTCCGCGTTGGCTGGGGTTGTGCTGGCGCTTCGGCGTTGGTTGTTGACCCGGGTTGTGCTGGCGCTTCGGCGTCAGCTGCTGGCCGGGGCTGTGCTGGCGCTTTGACGTCAACCGCTGGCTGGGGCTGTGTTCCTGTTCGGGTTGAACGGCTGGCTGCGGCTGTGCCGGCGCTTCGGTGTCGGTTGTCGGCTCAGGCTGTGTTTCGGCTTCACCCGCTGGCCGGGGCTGTGCCGGCGCTTTGGTGTCGACTGCTGGCTGGGGCTGTGCTGGCGCTTCGGCCTTGGCGGGCTTGTTCGTGTCATCGGCGGACGGCGCCTCCGCGGGACGAGCGGCGATCGCCTGGTCGACGGGGTCGCCCGAGCGCGGCGGGCGCACGCGCGTGACATCGTCGTCCCAGACCAACGGCGGTATGCGCTCGTGCGGATCGTGTAAGCCCAGCTCCCCGCACTTACGCGAACAACCATGTAACTGGCATAACTTCAGCGCGTGACGTCGTTTAAGGCCCCACCGTCGCCGCTCCGACTGATCGCGCCGGAACGCCACCATGTCCGGTGCGCGACTCGGCACTCCACTCCAATCTCGCATGGCATCTATCTCAGACCTCGAAAACAACTCCAGCTGCGCCATAAACCATTGTCCCGCATCCCGGAGATCGAGATCAAAGAAAGGATCATGCGAATATTGGAATCCGGTCAACCGCATTCTTCAGCCGCGTGCAAGTGCTCGCGGTCGGCCGCCATGTGAGGCGTCATCGAGATCATGGAGGTGGCCCTGAGCCGGATGCTGCGCAAGGCGCACGCGACCTTCGGGTAACGAACGGGGCGCTGCGGTGCTGGTCTGCTGGCGGTGGAGCGAGGGTCTCGCGCCGACCTGCATCCCTTGGCCCGCTCGGCTGCTGGTGAGCGGAAGAGGGCCGCCTCCAACTCCCGCCTGGCACTGAGCTGGGCGAACCGGTGGCTAGGTGGTGGCCGAAGCCGGTGGCTACGTGCTGGGCGAAGCCGGTGGCCGAGGGCTGGGCGAGACCGGTGGCCGAGGGCTGGACGAGGCCGGTGGCTGGGGCTGGGAAGGATCCGGTGCCTGAGTGCAGGGCGAAGCCGGTGGCCGAGGGCTGAGCTGGGCGAAGCCGGTGGCCGAGGGCTGGGCTGGGCGAAGCCGGTGGCCGAGGGCTGGGCTGGGCGAAGCCGGTGGCCGAGGGCTGAGCTGGGCGAAACCGGTGGCTGAGCGCTGAGTGAAACCAGTTGCGGGGGCTGGACGAGACCGATGGCTGAGGGCTGGACGTAACCGGCGGCTAGGGGCTGGATAAAACCCGCGGCCAAGGAACCTGGGCGGCAGGCGGCACCACCGTCATGCCGCGGAAGGCGAAGGCGGCACGGCGCGGATTGAAGTCCTTAGCAAGTACACAGGAGCGTCACAGGTTCATGGGAACGCCTGACGCGATTCATTCTTACGTTATGCAAGATCTCTAGCGTCCGGGTCCATGAGATCAAGAGTTCTGCCCTGGGTGGGTGCTGTCGCCACCGCGACGACGCTGATCGCGTCGCCGGCGGCGGCCAGTGCCTCGCCCTCGGTCACCGGGACGGGGGCGGCCAAGCCGGTCGCGCCCGTCACCGGGGGTATCCCGCTGGTCGACAGTGCGGAGCGGATCGGGCCCGGCATCGATCTGCGGCATGTTCAAGCGCTGGAGAGCAGCGGCTGGTACGACGCGCGGTTCCTGACCGTCGATCTGTCCAACAAGGCGGTCAGCACCGACCTGCTCACCTCGGGGGCCGTCGCCTCCGGCGGGCCGCTGAGCGAGGCGGCGAACAAGGCCGGCGCGGTCGCCGGTGTGAACGGTGAGTTCTTCGACATCGGCGGCAGCAACGCGGCGCTCGGTGGTGAGATCCAGAACGGTCAGCTCGTCAAGACCGCGGACGCCAGCGGGCGGCAGCACGTCGGTGTCAGCAAGGACGGTGTGGCCCAGCTCGTCGACCTCGCCGTCGACGCCAAGGCGGTCTTCGGCGGGGCCGACCACAAGGTCCTCACCATCAATGCCGCCAACGGCGCCGGTGTGCCTGCTGACGGCCTCGTCGCGTACACCCAAGCCTGGGGAACCTATAGCCGCAACCGCGGATTCACCGGTGTGGACGCGGTGGAGGCGGTCGTCTCCGGCGGCAAGGTCGTCTCGGTCGGCGCGCCCGGCGCGGGGGAGATCCCGGCTGACGGCTTCACGCTGGTCGGGCGCGACTCGGCGGCGACGGCGCTGCGGGCGCTGAAGGTGGGCGACGCGGCCACACTGTCGTACGAGATGTCGAACGACGCCACCAAGGCGATGAAGTTCGCCCTGGGCAACGGCGGCACGGTGGTGAAGGACGGCAAGGTCGTGCCCGGCCTTGACCCGTCGATCGCGCCGCGCACCGCGCTGGGCTTCAAAAACGGCGGCAAGACGCTCGTGCTGGCCACCTGGGACGGTCCCGGCGGCACCGGCAAGGGCGGCGTCGGCATCGACAAGGAAGCTCGCGATCTGGCCGCCCTGGGCGTGCAGACCGCGGTCAACCTGGACGGCGGCGGCTCGACGACCGTGGTGGCCCGGGCCTTGGGCGACGACCAGGCGACCGTACGGAATGTGCCCTCCGACGGGCACGAGCGCAACGACCCCAACGGTGTCGGCGTCTTCGTGGCGCCCGGCGACGGCAAGCTGCACGACCTGCTGATCAACGGTGAGGCCAAGGCCTTCCCGGGGCTGCACCGCACGCTGACCGCGGCCGGAGTCGATGACCACCAGACGCCGGTCGTGGTCAAGCCGCAGTCGGTGCGCTGGTCGGTCCGGAATGGCGTGGTCACCGCCCCGCAGCGGGGTTCCGTGCTGGTCACGGCCTGGGCCGGGCACGAGCTGGCGGTCAAGAAGGTCGACGTGCTGGGCGCGCTCGACCGGGTCGAGCTGTCGGCGCAGCGGCTCTCCATCGCCGAGGCGACGCCGGAGCAGGCGGTGACGGTCGGGGTGACCGGCCGCGACGACCAGGGCTACACCGCCTCGATCGACCCGGCCGACCTGAAACTGGCGTACGACCGCAGTGTCATCGCCGTGAAGCCGCAGGGCGGCAAGCTGTCGATCGTCCCGCTGAAAGCGGCCGGCACGGTCCTGACCATCACGGTCGGCGGCAAGTCGGTGCAGCTGCCGATCACCATCGGCGTGCAGACCGTGACGGCGTACGAGTTCACCGACGACGTGCTGGCCCGCTGGCGCAACAACAGCACCGCCGCGACCACGTTCACCAAGGACACCGACGGCCTGAAGATCGACTTCCCGGCGATGCGCAACGTGGGCATCTCGGCCACGTCGGCCGCCAACCGGATCGCCGTGCCGGGGCAGCCCCTGCGCGTCCGGGTCCGCATGAAGTCCAGCATCAGCGTGCCGGCCGGGCTGACCTACCTCGGCTACTACGACGGCACCGGCAAGGCGTCCGGCGTCTACGGCACCGCGCTCGAGGCCAGCACCGAGTGGCAGAACGCCACCTTCACGCTGCCCGCCAGCACGGTCTTCCCGATCTCGATCGCCAGCTTCCAGGGCATCAACACCGCCGTGGCCCAGCAGAAGGCGGGCACGTTCGTCCTGAACCGTGTCGAGGCCGACGTGCCCACCTCGATCGACCTGCCGGCCCGGCCCGACCTCCAGGCCGACCGGCTCGTCTCGACCGACGGCACGCTTCCGGGCGGTGCCGGCACGTGGAAGTTCGCGTCCATCTCGGACGTGCAGTTCACGGCCGACAACCCGGCCCTGACCCAGGTCGCCACCGCGGCTCTCCAGCGGATCCGGGCCACCAGGCCCGACCTGGTCATCCTCAACGGCGACGTCACCGACCGGGGCCTGCCGCAGGACCTGTCGCTGGCCCGCCAGGTGCTGACCGACGCCGGTTGTGACCTGGTCGCGGCCGGGCAGAAGCCGTCCGGCAAGCCGGGCACGGTGCCCTGTTACTACGTTCCGGGCAACCACGAGTCGTACGGCCTCAACAACACCCAGCAGGACCTGACCAACTTCACCAAGGAGTTCGGGCAGCCGTACCAGACCTTCGACCACAAGGGCACGCGTTTCATCCTGCTGGCCAGCTCGCTCGGCTCGTTGCGGGCCTCGGCCTGGGATCAGTGGCCGATGTTCCAGAAGGCGCTGGCCGACGCCGAGCGTGACCCGTCGGTGCGCAACGTCGTCGTGGCCGCCCACCACCCGGTGGACGACCCGGCCGACACCAAGTCGAGCCAGCTGACCGACCGCAACGAGGCGGCCCTGATCGAGAAGCTGCTCACCGACTTCCGGGGCAAGACCGGCAAGGGCGCGATGATGATGGGCTCGCACGCCCAGATCGCCGACGTCCACCGTCTCGAGGGTGTGCCGTACTTCGTGCACCCGTCGTCGGGCAAGGACCCGTACGGCACGCCGGACCGCGGTGGCTTCACCGGCTGGGTCGACTGGTCGGTCGACCGGAACAGCACCGCGAGCCGGCAGTGGCTGACGGCGGACGTGCGGGCCTTCGCCCAGTCGATCACGCTGAACGCGCCCGCCACCCTGGGCACCGGCAGGACCGCCGAGCTCGACGGCAGCATCGTCCAGCCGGAAGGCGTCGAGAACGGCACGCGGGTGGTGCCGCTGCGCTACCCGATGTCGGTGCACTGGAGCGGTTCGCCGTCCCTGGCCATCGGCAGCGGCGACGAGGCCGTGAAGGCCGCCCGCCGCAGCGGCAAGGTGGCCATCCTCGACCCGGCCACGCGCGAGCTGACCGCGCTGCGCCGCGGCTCGGTGACGGTGACCGTGACCAGCGACTCGATGCGCGCCTACACCGGCGCGGCGTCCCTGGCCCCGATCACCACCTCGAAGACCGTCACGGTCAGGTAAGTCCGGGCGCTGGGCCGGGGGAGACTCCTTCCCCGGCCCAGCGTTGCCCCGCTTGTCCGCCGCCACGGCTCGACCGGCACCGCTAAGCCAACGCGCCGCCCGCGACGGTGAGCAGCTGGCCGCTGACGAAGGACGCGAGCGGGCCCGCGAAGAACTCGGCCACGTCGCCGGCCGTGCCCATGCGGCCCATCGGGTTGAAGTCGCGGACGAAGGCCCGGATGCCGGGCCCGGCCTCGGTGGCCGTGGGCAGGATGCCGTTGACCGTGACGCCGCGGGGGCCGATCTCGTGGGCGAGCACGCGGACCACGGGGCGTACCGGAGGGCGATGGCCCGTCCGATACCCCGCGCCGAGCCGGTGACCAGGGCGGTCCTGCCCGAAAGGTCGGTCACTGCTGGTCGGTCCAGTCGGTGGAGGCGGCCAGGGCCTCCTGCGGCTCGATCTGGGCGAGACGGTCGCGCAGGGCGCCTGTCACGAACTTGTACGCGTCGGAGCCGAGCACCAGGCGCAGCGGGGCCGGTGACTGGTCGGCGCTGTCGATGATGCGGGCGGCCATCTTGGCCGGGTCGCCCAGTGGGGGACGGGTGCGGTCCTTGGCCCCGCGGACCATGGCGGCGGGGGTGTTGTCGTACGCGGGTAGTGGGGTGGCCAGTTGCAGGCTGTCGAACCGGAACTCTGTGCGGGCGCCGCCGGGCTCGACGATGGTCATGTCGATGCCGAACGGGGCGACGTCGCGGGCTGTGCCTTCGATGAAGCCTTCGATGCCCCACTTGCCGGCGTGGTAGAGCGAGGCGCCGGGGTTGGTGGCCTGCCCGCCGTAGGTGGAGATCTGGATGATCCGGCCGCCGCCCTGGGCCCGCAGGTGGGGCAGGGCTGCCCGGACCACGGCGATGGAGCCGAGCAGGTTGGTGTTGAGCTGGGCGATGACCTGCTCGTCGGTGAGTTCCTCGGCGGCGCCGAACAGGCCGTAGCCGGCGTTGTTGACGATGACGTCGATGCGGCCGAGTTCGGTGAAGGCCCGGTCGATGGTTGAGCGGACGCCGGGCAGGTCGGTGACGTCGAGGTGGGCGACCCAGAACTGGTCGCCGTACTTCTCCTGGAGATCGTCCACGGAGTGTGGGCGCCGCACGGTGCCGGCGACGCGGTCGCCGCGTGAGAGCAGCTGTTCGGTCATCTGGCGGCCGAAGCCGCTGTTGACGCCGGTGATGAACCATGTTTTCGATGTCATGAGATCGACTGTGCGCAGGCCACGGACGATGTGGCAGACAGAGTTGTTCCTGGTAGTAGCGGGGACAGGCACCGGGGCGCCGGGGCTCGTACCGTGGGGATCATGGACAACGCGCTGGGCGATTTTCTGCGGGCACGCCGCGAACTGGTGACGCCGAGGGAGGTGGGCCTGCCCGGCGGCGGGCTCCGGCGGGTGCCGGGGCTGCGCCGCGAGGAGGTGGCGATGCTGGCCGGGATCAGCGCCGAGTACTACCTGCGCCTGGAGCAGGGCCGTGACCGGACGCCGTCGGCCCAGGTCGTCGAGGCGCTGGCCCGCGTTCTGCAGTTGGACGCCGAGGGGAGCTCGTACCTGCTGGACCTGGCCCGGCCGAAGAGCCGGCGCCGGGCCCCGAAGGCGGCCGACCGGGTGCCGGAGGGCATCGAGATGTTGCTGGGCACGCTGAACTTGCCGGCGTTCGTGGTCAACCGCTATCGGGACGTGCTGGCCGCCAACCCGCTGGCGGCCGAGCTGTCCCCGCTGATGCGGCCCGGCACGAACCGGCTGGTCGTGCTCTTCACCGACCCGTCGGCCCGGCTGGCCCACCCCGACCTGGACGAGAACGTGGGCAACGTGGTGGCGCAGCTGCGGGCCGAGATGGGCGCTGACACCGACGACCCGCGCCTGCAGTCGCTGATCGGCGAGCTGTCGCTCAAGAGCGAGCAGTTCCGCAAGCTGTGGGCCCGCCACGACATCCACCGCGGCGGCAGCGACACCGGCCTCATCCACCACCCGCGGGTGGGCGAGATGCGCCTGCGCCGCGAGAAGCTGGCTGTCATCGGCAGCGACGGCCTGCAACTGGTGATGTACCACGCCGAGCCGGGCAGTCCGGCCGCCGACGCCCTGGCCCTGATCGCTAACGAGCTGGAACACCGCTGAACAGCGCGCGTTCCTGGTTCTGGGCCTCGCCGAACGGCAGACGGCTGCCGAACACTATCGACTTCTTGGCCGCGGCCAGCGCCGGGGCCGGGGCCGCCGCGATCGAGGAAGCCCAGCCCAGGACCTCGCCCAGGAAGTCGAGGCCGGAGAAGACCAGCCCACGCGCAGGGCCTCGGAGGCGCCGGCCTCGCGCCCGGTCAGGATCACGTCGGCGGCGAGGCCGGGCCCGATCAGGCGGGGGAGCCGTACGCTTCCGCCGCCACCGGGAATGATGCCGGCCGGCACCTCGGGGCTGCTGGAGCCGGGCGTCCGGCGAACCCACCCGCAGGGTGCAGGCCAGCGCCAGCTCGTGACCGCCGCCGGAGGCCAGCAGGCGCAGCGCGCGGCTCCACGCCCCGCGCTCCCGCTCGGTGGCGGTGCCCGCGCCCAGCCGGCCCAGTTCGGCCAGGTCGGCGTGGTTGATGAAGAAGCCCGGCGTGCCGCCGGCGAGGACCGTGTCGGGCTTGGCGGCGTACGTCTCGAGCAGATCCCCCAGCTCGATGAGGCCGGCGAAGGTCATCAGGCTGTCGGGCTGGTTGGTGAAGGTGAGCAGGGCGACCGGCCCCCGCTCGGAAGCGTTCCACGTCATGCCGTCGACGCTGGGAGCGGGGGCCGGGGCCGCGATGAGTCAGCTGACTGAGAGGTTCCAGTCGAGGATCTCCTGGGTCGACGACGTGCTGCCGGTGGAGCCGGTGAAACCCACCCAGGCCATGTCGGCGCCGACCTGGGCCGCCAGGTCGACGGACGTGCTGATCAGCTGCCGGCCGCCGACGGCGACAGTCAGCTGGTGGGCGCCGGCGTCGTAGGCCACCCGGACCGTGACGGGCGCGCCGAACAGGGGCGTGGCGGTCGGGGCGGCCGCCAGGTGGTAGTCCGGGTTGCCGCGCAGCACGACCCCGGCGTGGCTGGCGTCGGCGTCGCCCGGGTTGCGGAAGTCGTCGAGCTCGACCGCGACGCTCGGGCGGATGCCGCGGTAGCCGAGGCCGCCGCCCCAGCCGCCGAGGGCGCGCGGGCCCACGCCCTGCACGAGGAAGGCCACGCCGTCGGCGCCGGGGGCGTTGCCGCGCAGGTGCACGCCGAAGGTGGTCTCGAACGAGCGGGTCAGGTCGATCCGTTCGGCGCCCCAGGCCGAGCCGGCCTGGCGATATCCGCCGCCGGTCAGGCGCAGCACCGAGCTGGGCGAGTCGCTGGCCGACACGAAGCTCGCCGAGCCGTTGAGGCTGAAGTCGCTGAACGGGAACCCGCCCGGCGCGGCCTGCGCGGGCGTGGCGGCGACGGCGGCGGCCACGGACGCGGCGGCGGCCAGGAGACCGCCCGTCAGCCGCTTGCGATAGTCAGACTGGGACATTGTTCCGTCCTCCAGAGAAGCGGTGTTGGCGGGCTCAACGTAGGTCGGCCGGGGGGCTCCCGTACGCGGAATCGGCGCATTGGCGACAGGTGTTTGCGTCGGCATAGTTTGGGGATCTCGACAAGCTTTGAGGAGCGCAGGATGAGCGGCACGATCGATCTCGGCGGCCGGACGGTCCGCCGGCTCGGATACGGGGCCATGCGGATCACCGGGCCGGGCATCTGGGGCCCGCCGGCCGATCACGACGAGGCCGTACGGGTGTTGCGCCGCTCGGTGGAGCTCGGTGTGAACTTCATCGACACCGCCGACTCGTACGGCCCCGAGGTCTCGGAGAACCTGATCCGTGAGGCCCTGCACGACGGCAAGGGCTACGGCGACGTGGTCATCGCGACCAAGGGCGGTTTCGCGCGTACGGGTCCTGGCGTGTGGGTGGCTCTGGGCCGCGCCGAATATCTGCGGCAGTGCATGCAGCTGTCCCTGCGGCGCCTCGGCGTCGAGCAGATCGACCTGTGGCAGCTGCACCGCATCGATCCCAGGACGCCGCGCGAGGAACAGTTCGAGGTGCTCCGCTGGTTCCTCGACGAGGGCCTGGCCAAGCAGGTCGGCCTGTCCGAGGTGACGGTCGAGGACGTCAAGCAGGCCCAGGACTTCGGGGTGCCGGTCGCCTCGGTGCAGAACCGCTACAACCTGGGCGACCGCCGGGCCGAGGAGCTGCTCGACTACTGCACCGGGCAGGGCATCGCCTTCATCCCGTGGGCGCCGGTCGACGCGGGAGCGCTGGCCCGGCCCGGCGGCCCGCTCGACAAGGTCGCGGCGGCCCACCCGGGCAAGACGACCGGCCAGCTGGCGCTGGCGTGGCTGCTGCGCCGGTCCCCGGTGATGGTGCCGATCCCGGGCACCTCGTCGGTGGCGCACCTGGAGGAGAACTGCGCCGCTGCGGAGATCCGGTTGACCGACGAGGAGTACGAGGCCCTGGTCTGAATCTCAGGTCCGCCGGGCGGCGAAGTGGCCGTCCGGGTCGAGGCGGGTGAGGATCGCGCCGGTGATCTCGCCGAGCTGCGCGACCTGCTCGGGGGTGAGGGCGTCGATGACGTACTCCCGGGCCGTGGCCACATGGCCCGGTGCACTCGCCTTGACCTTTTCCCAGCCGGTGTCGGTGAGCCGGGCGTTGGTGGCCCGCCGGTCCTCGGGGCAGGGGAAGCGCTCGACGAAGCCGCGCGTCTCCAGGCGCTGCACGACGTGCGAGAGCCGGGGGAGGGTGGCGTTGGTCATCTGGGCCAGCGCCGTCATCCGCAGCGTCCTGCGGTCGGCCTCGGAGAGCATGGCGAGCACGTAGTACTCGAAATGGCCGAGGTCGGCGTCGCGGCGCAGCTGACTCTCCAGCACACCGGGCAGCAGCTCGAGCACGGCGGCCAGGCGAACCCAGGCGTTCAGCTCGTCGGGGGTCAGCCATCGTGTGTCCATGACCACATCATCTCACGCAATTAGTTGTTGCTACAACCTAGGTCGCGGTGCGATGGTTGTAGCAACAACCAATGAGGGAGTGGTCCGGATGGCACACGTCAGCATCATCGGCACCGGGAACATGGGCGCGGCGATCGCGAACCTGGTCACCAAGGGCGGCAACACCGTCGAGACCTTCACCAGCTCCGACGCCGCCAAGCCGGTCACCGGCGACATCGTCGTGCTGGCCGTGCCGCACGCGTCGGTCGCCGGCATCATCGCCGAGCGCGCCGGCCAGCTCGCCGGCAAGGTCGTCGTCGACATCACCAACCCGGTCGACTTCGCCACCTTCGACGACCTGGTCGTCCCGGCCGACAGCTCGGCCGCCGCCGGCATCGCCTCGGCCCTGCCCACCGCGCGCGTCGTCAAGGCCTTCAACACCAATTTCGCCGGTACGCTCGTCGCCGGCACCAACGGGACCGAGCCGACCGCCGTCCTCATCGCCGGCGACGACGCCGACGCCAAGGCCCTGCTGGCCGGCGTGGTCACCGCGGCCGGACTGCGCGCGGTCGACGCGGGCGGCCTCAAGCGGGCCCGCGAGCTCGAGTCGCTCGGCTTCCTCCAGATCGGCCTGGCCGCCGCCGAGAAGGTCTCCTGGACGGGCGGCTTCGCCGTCGTCGCCTGACGCGGAAAACCCCGGGGTGGTACGCCTTCGTACCACCCCGGGAGCCGCCACACCTACCGTCGGCGCCATGAGGACAACGCCGGCGATGCTGGTCGTGGTGTCGGTCGCGTCGGCGCAGTCGGGGTCGGCCATCGCCCGCACGCTCTTCGGAGAGCTGGGCCCGGCCGGAGTGCTGACCTGGCGGATGGGGCTGGCGGCGCTCGTCTTCGCCGTCGTCGTGCGGCCGCGGGTGTGGCGGTGGACGGGCCCGGCGTGGCGGGCCGCGGTCCTGCTCGGCGTGTTCGCGGCCGGGCTGACCCTGCTGTCCTATCTGGCGCTGCGGGTCGCGCCGCAGGGAATCGTGGTGACGGCGTCGTTCGCCGGGCCGCTCGTGCTGGCGCTGGTGCAGACGCGGCGGGCGGCCGATCTGCTGTGGGCGATGGTGGCCGCCGGCGGAGTGGCGCTGCTCGGGCTGCGGGCCGGCACCGACGTGCCGTTGACGGGGCTGGTGCTCGCGCTCGCGGCGGGGGCGTGCGGGGCCGGATACATCGTCTTCAGCGCGCGCCTCGGCCGGGCGGTTCCCGGTGTGGGCGGGCTGGCGGTGTCGTTCGCGGTGGCGGCGCTGCTCGTGCTGCCGTTCGGCTTCGCCGGGGCGGTACGCGCGTTCGGTGAGCCCCGCCTGCTCGGCGGGGCTGTCGTCGTTGCGCTTCTGGCCGGCGTCATCCCGTACACCCTCGAACTGATCGCTCTGCGACGGCTGCCGACCCGGATCTTCGGGGTGTTGATGAGCCTGCAACCGGCGGCCGCGGCGGTCGCCGGGCTGCTGATCCTGCGGCAGCGGCTCGGCCCGGCCCCGATCGTGGCGCTGATGCTGGTCAGCCTGGCCGCGATCGCGCTTGTGCGTGACGGTTACGATGCGCCGTCGGCGCACAGCCGGCGCACAGACTCGACCCCCCAGGTGTAGCCATGACCACGCTGTTGGAGGACCCGCCCGTGGCGTCCCCGGCCCCGGCGGAACAACCCCGCGCGACCCCGTGGTGGCGGGTTCTGCCCTGGGTTCCCCCGGCCGTCGCGGCCGTCGCCACCCTCCTCTGGCTCGGCACCCCGGCCGCGTCGATCGCGATCTACGCCGCCTACTTCGCGGTCGCCGTCGTGCTGCCGGGCACGCTCGTGCTGCGCGCGCTGCACGGCAGCCGCGGCAACTGGCCCGAGGACCTCGGCCTGGGCGCGGCGGCCGGGCTCGTCGTGCAGCTGATCGGCTGGGCGCTGGCCGCCGCGACCGGCGCCCGGGTGCTGCTGCCGATCTGGCTGGCCCTGGTCGTGCTGCTCTTCGTGGCCGTGCCCGGGCTGCGGCGGCACTGGCGGATCAGCGAGCCCCGCCCGCTGCCCCTGGCCTGGTCGTGGGGCATGTCGGTGGTGCTGCTCCTGGTCGTCCTGGCCGGGGTGACGAACCTCCGGACGGTCGCCCTGCCGCCGACGACGTTCGAGATCTACCAGGACATCTACTACCACCTCGCGCTGGTGCACGAGATGGCCCGGACGATCCCGTTCCACGTGCCCCAGGTGGACGGCGAGACGCTGCGCTACCACTACCTGTCCGACGCCGACATGGCGTCGGCGTCGGCCCTCACCGGCATCTCGCCGGCCACCGTCTATCTGCGACTGTGGTTCCTGCCGATCGTGGGCACGGCCGCCTTCGTCTTCGCGGCGCTGGCCCGCTCGGTGAGCGGCCGCTGGTGGACCGGGCCGGTGGCGGCGGCCGCCGTCGTGGCCGGCCGGGCCATGCTGGCCAACGGCGCGGTGATGCCGTTCGGCAGCGGCCTGCCGGTCATGCTGATCAGCCCCTCACAGACGTACGTCATGCCGCTCATCGCCCTTTTCACGCTGATCGCGGTCGAGGCGCTGCGCGGGCGGCCGCTGCGCTGGATGTGGGCGGCGCTGCCGGTGCTCGCCGTGGCCTGCGCGGGATCGAAGTCGAGCGGGCTGCCGCCGCTGGTGGCCGGCCTCGTGCTGGCCGGCCTGGCGTTGCTGGTCAAGCAGCGGCGCGTGCCGTGGACGGCGGCCGGGCTGCTGGCCGTGGCCGGGCTCGGCATGCTGGCCGGACTGAAGCTGTTCGCCGGTGGGGGAGCGGGCACCCTGCAACTGCAGTTCCTGAGCACGCTGCGCCGGATGCCCCCGTACGAGGGGACGATCGGTTCCGGCGACGGCATCGAGCTCGGCGGCCTGGTGCCGGACGGGGTGGCCCACGCCGGGACGGCCGGCCGCCTCTTCGTCGCCTTCGTCGTGCTGTGGTGGGTGCTGTCGCAGGCGCCGCGCCTGCTCGGCCTGGTCCTGCCGTCACGCGACTTCGACGTCGCCTGGTGGCTGCTGGGCGGGATCGTGCTGGCCGGCGTCGGCGCGGTCTGGGTGTTCTGGCACCCGTCGTCCAGCCAGATCTACTTCTTCGCCGGCACCGCCCCGTTCGGCGCGCTGCTGACCGTCTGCGCCCTGGCCGGCCGGGCCGACCGCTTCCGGGCGGCGGCGGTGGGTGCGGCGCTGGCCGCCGCGGCCTGGGTCGTGGTGGTGCCGCAGATCCACGGGCCGGTCCGGAACAACTTCGTGGGCTGGGGCAAGGCCCTGGCCGAGCCGTTCCTGTACACGGCCGCGGCCGTCATCGTGGCGGTCGCGATCGCGGTGGCGATCTGGCGTAAACGGGCCCTGGTGGCCCTGCCGACGGCGTTGGTGGCCGCGGTCGTCGCGGCCGGACTGGCCGGCGGGGTGAGCTATCAGCTGGCGAGCCTGAACGATCCCCGGCCGAAGCCGCGACCGGCCGTGGCCGTGACGGCGGCCGAGATGCGGGCGGCACTCTGGCTCGGCGAGCACTCGGGCGAGGACGACCTGGTCGCCACGAACGTGCACTGCGTCCCCCTGAACGCCGAGAAGTGCAACGCCCGCGCGTTCTGGGTGGCCGGCCTCAGCGGGCGGCGCACGCTGATCGAGAGCTGGGGCTATTCGGACTCGGCGGTGGCCGCCCACGGGAAGAACGGGCTCGCGTACTACTTCCAGCCCGCGCCCGACCCGGCGGTCTACGAGCTGAACCAGCGCGTGTTCGCCGAGGGCGACGCGGCCGGCGTCCGGCGGTTGCGCGACGAGCACGGGGTGAAGTGGCTCTTCGCGGACAGCCGGGCCGGGACGGTGTCGCCCGCGCTGGCCCGGGTGGCGGACATCCGGTTCCAGGACGGGCCGGCCACCGTCTACGAGATCAGGGCCGGCGCCTGACCGACGACCTCGATGTCCCGGGTCGTCACCGGCCGCCCGCGCGTGATCACGACGACATGATCGAGGCCGTACTACGGGGCTACGACGTAGAGCTCGACCAGGCGGTGCCGCGCGGCGGCCAAGCGGTCGCCGGTGACGGCCAGGAAGCGGCGGCCCAGGTCGAGGGCGAGGCCGGGGTCCTCGGCCATGAGCTTGTGGACCCGTACGGCGTCGAGTTCGACGGCCCGGACGTCCTCGGCCACGACGGCGCCGAAACGCCAGCGGCAGGGTGGGAGCAGCCACGACCAGCCGACCACGGAACCGGGGCCGAGGCGCTCGATGGTGACCTCGCCGCGGCCGGGCACGAGCAGGTCGATGGCGACCGTGCCGGAGTGGACGAGCCAGAAGCGGTCGGCCGGTCCGTCCTCACGGCACAACCGGTGGCCCGCGGCGCGGTAGACCGGGCGGCCCGCCCACGACAGCCGGTGCGTCCAGTGCGCCGGCATGTCGGCCGTGAAGTCGTGCATGGCGAGCAGATCGAAGACGGACAGTGTGGTCATGGCTTCAGGCTCGTCCGGCGGCGGTCCTCTCAGTAGGGCCGAAAGGACCGTTAACCTGAATAACAGTTCGATCAAGTTCGGCGTCCGTCGATGAAGACATCGAGATCCATGGGTGCAAGATCACCGCCACATGGATCGTCTTTCATCGAGGAGACTCATGCTCCGAAGGACCCGCCAGGCTCTGGCCGTCGCGCTGATCGCCGCCGGTCTGGGCGCCGCACCGGCCACCGCCGGGCTTGCCTCACCCGCTCCCACCGCCGCCGGCACTCTCACCGTCACCCTGATCACCGGCGACGTCGTCACCGTGAACCCGGACATCCCGGGCTGCGGCGGCGTCCGGGTCCAGCCCGCCGGGCCCGGCGGCGCCATCCTGCGCCGCTGCGACCCGGACGGGCACGTCCACGTCATCCCGGCCAACGTCGCCGGGCAGATCGGGTCCCTCTACGACGAGGACCTGTTCGATGTCACCACGCTGATCGCCAACGGGTACGACGACGCCCGCTCGGCCGACCTCCCCGTGATCATCCAGCCCGCGGGCACCGCGAAGATCGCCGGGCGAGCGCTGCCCAGCATCGGCGCCGTGGCCACCCGCCTGCCCAAGCAAGCGCCCGCAGCCCAGCAAGCGCCCGCAGCCCAGCAAGGGGCCGCCCAGCAAGGAGCCGCCGAGCGGGACACGGTTGCTCAGCGAGGCGCTGCCGCTGTGCGGGGTGCTTCCAAGATCTGGCTCGATCACCGGGTCCGGGCCACGCCGATCGCCGGCGGTCGCGGGCTCGACACCAACCTCACGCAGATCGCGGCCGACCAGGCCTGGCGGGCCGGCTACACCGGGCGGGGCGTTCGGCTGGCCGTGCTCGACACCGGCGCCGACTTCGCCCACCCCGATCTCGCCGGGCGGGTTGCCGAGAAGGCCGACTTCATCACCGAGGGCGGCGACGCCGTCGACGGCAACGGGCACGGCACGCATGTGGCGACCACCGCCGCCGGCAGTGGCGCCGCCTCCGGTGGGCAGCGGCGCGGGGTCGCCCCGGACGCCCGGCTGCTGATCGGCAAGGTGCTCGACGACGGCGGCTACGGCTCCGACTCGCAGGTCATCGCCGGCATGGAATGGGCCGCCGCCCGGGCCGACGTGGTCAGCATGAGCCTGGGTGACAGCAGCGCCGGCGAGGACGGGCCGCTGACCCGGGCCGTCGACGAACTCACCGCGCAGACCGGCGCGCTCTTCGTCATCGCGGCCGGCAACGACGGCCCCGGCCCCGGCAGCGTCGCCGCACCCGGCAACGCCGCCTCGGCCCTGACCGTGGGCGCCGTCGACAGCCGCGACCGGATCGCCGACTTCTCCAGCCGGGGCCCGCTCGCCGGGGCGCACACCGCCAAGCCCGAGGTGACCGCGCCCGGCGTCGACATCGTGGCCGGCCGGGCCGAGGGCACCACGCTGGGCGCCCCGATCGACGCCCACTACATCTCCCTCTCCGGCACCTCCATGGCCACCCCGCACGTGGCCGGCGAGGTCGCCCTCGTCAAGCAGCGCCACCCCGGCTGGTCGGCCGCCCAGCTCAAGGCCGCGGTCGTCGGCTCGGCCGACGCGCTGCCGGGCGTCGACACGTACACCGGCGGCTCGGGCCGGGTGAACGCCGCCAAGGCGCTCGGCACGATCGTCAGCAAGCAGGGGATCGTCGCGCTCGGCACCGACGGCGTCGAGGCGAAACTGTCCTGGGAAGGCCGCGTCGAGAAGCTGGACGTCACCACCTACGACCGGTCCGGCGCCACGGTGGCCGGCCGCCCGGTGACGCTGTCCGGGTCGACGGTCCACCTCGACCGGAAGGCTTTCAGGAACCGGACCGGATTCTTCTCGGCCGTCGTCACCGCGCGCGACACGCGTGGCCGGGTCGTAGCCCGTACACCAGTGACCTTCGAGATCCCCGCCCCGAAGCACACGCTCACCGTGCGCACCAAGGCCATGCCCGACGCCTATCCGGACGGGTTCACGCTCGCCGCGGTCGTGCTGACCAACGAGGACGATCCCGCGGTGAAGGCGACCGGCGCGTCCGGCGATCCCGGTGACACCTTCACGTTCCCGGACATGCCGGCGGGCCACTACGCGATGGAGAGCATCTTCATCGGTAACGATGCCGCGTTCGACAACCAGCGCGTGGCGTACCTCTCGAACGAAGTGACGTTGACCCGGGACCTGGAGCAGATCGCCGATCCGGCACGGGCCAAGCCCGTCGGCGCCACTGTCGACGGTGTGCCGACCCGGATGGACGAGGCCGCCATCTCGGTCTTCCGGACCTCGGCCCAGGGAACGGCGTGGGGACGGCAGCTGTCGGTCTACGGGACCGAGCCGGTGCGCCTGTCGGTCGGCCCGATCGGCCGTCCCTCGGTGGGCGGGCAGCGGATCTACACCTCGTACAGTCTCATCGACCCGGACCGCAAGTCGCACTACGACCTGATCCGCGCCCACCCGGGCGGTCTTCCGAACGGTGAGGCCTATCGGGCCGAGCGCGCGAAGCTGGCCCGCATCGACCAGCGGGCCGACGTCATGACCTTCCCGTACGAGGTGGTGCCCACCATGCGCCGCTACGGCTACACGCCCGACGGCGAATATCTGTCGCACAGCTTCGGCGAGCTGCGGCCGGAGGGCCGCACCGATTACGTCTCGCCCGGCTTCCTCTGGCAGGACGAGGGCCGGTTCAGCCAGCTGGGTCAGGAGGGCTTGCGGTCGTACGCAGCCGGCAGTCGCACCGAGAAGCAGTGGGGCCGCCAGCCGGTCCACGCGGACTGGTACGACGACCCGGCCGGCGCCCTGTGGGGCTGCTCCACCCCGCCCACCAGGACGTCCGGGAACCTGCACTTCGACCTGACCACGCAGACCGAGCGGCACGACCGTGCCGACTGCCTGGCCGCCGGGTCCATCCTGTTCACCCGCTCCATGTCGCTGTATCGCGACGGCAAGCTGGTCGGCACACAGCCGGCCTCCCGCGCCGACTTCAGCGTTCCCCGCGAGAAGGGCGACTATCGGCTGACCTTCGACGTCGACATGAGCCGCATCCAGTCCATCTCGACCAGGACGAGCACGGCCTGGACGTTCCGGTCGGCCGGGCCGTCCGGCGTGGGCAGTGTCGCCCTGCCGCTGCTGGCGGTCGACTACGACCTGGCGCTCGACCACCTCAACCACGCCACCGGCGCGCCGGCCACCTTCACCGTGCGGCAGTCGCGCACGCTGAAACCCCAGCGCGTCACGTCCTTCACCGTCCGCGTGTCCCTCGACGACGGCGCCACCTGGCGTACGGTCCCGGTCCGTGGCTTCCGGGCCATCCTGCCCGAGCCCCCGGCCGGCGGTTTCCTCTCGCTGAGGGTCACCGCCACCGGGGACGGCGGCAGTTCGATCGATCAGACCATCATGCGGGCGTACGAAGGCGCCTGATCCCTCATCCCCGGTCGACCTGGTTGACGCGGCCCACGATCAGCGGGTCGGCCGGGGTGAAGGGCAGCGCGGGCAGATCCTCGGGCGCGACGTCGAAGGCGGCCGCGACCGTCTCCGGGCGCAGGGCGCTCAGCGCGGCCCGATATCCGATGTCGCGGGGCATCGGCTGGTCGAAGAAGATCAGGAAGTGGATGTCGCCCTCGCCGATGTCCTCGATGTGGTGCGGGTACGAGCGCGGGATGAAGTAGACGTCGCCCTCGTGCAGCTCGAAGGTGTCCCAGGTGCCGTCCGGGCTCAGGATGGTCATCCGGCCCGTGCCCTGGGCGATGTAGCCCATCTCGGCCGTCTCCGGGTGCCAGTGCGGCTCCCGCATCCCGCTGTCGGCGATCTTCAGCGAGTACATGGCGACGTTGTCGAGCACCGGCCAGAACTGCTTGCGGGCGGTCTTGGCCCAGCCCTCGGCCGAGGCGACCGGGGCCGACATGGCCTCGACGTCGAACTTGAACGGGTCGGGCCGCTGGTCGTCCCGGGCCGGCTCGGGGCGGCGGCCCGGCTGCTGGATGGCACCGTCGCGAACTTCGTGGTTGCGCTTGCTGACCGCGGCCGAGGGCAGGTCGAAGGTGTTGCCGATGACGGCGTCGGTCATCACGGCCAGCGAGCCGGACAGGCCGAACTCCTCGGGCCGTTCGTGGGTGAGGGTGGCGATGAACTCGGCCGTCTCGTCGCCGATCACCTCGATGGTATGCAGAGCGCCGGACGGGACGTAGAACATCTGCCCCTCGCGGATGGTGAACCGGTGGTACTGGCTGCCGTTGTTGAAGACCGTGACGAGGGCGGCGCCGCGCAGGCAGTAGTTGAGCTCGTTGGCGTTGGTGTGCCAGTGCGGTTCGCGGATCTGGCCCGGTTGCAGCACGAGCCGCCGGATCGAGAGCCGGGACAGCAGCGGGAACTCGTCCGCGCTGAGGCTCTGCACCGAGCCGCCCTTGAACTCGGTGGTCGGCTTCTGCTCACGCAACGACATGACGTGGGTCGACATGGCTTTCCTCCAATGTCCGTAGCTGGCGGCAGCGGTACCCGGGCCGTCGAGGCGACGATGCGGAATCGAGTCGTGCGTCTCAGGTGACGAGCGGCACCGACTAACCCCTGGTCCGGGCGGGGACATCGGCGGGCTATGAGCGTGGGATCCCTCGTCGAAGTCCGGGCCCGTGGCCGGATCCGGGGCCGTTTGGCGTTGATGGGGCCGGCCCTGGTGGCGGCCATCGCGTACGTGGATCCCGGCAACGTCGCGGCGAACACGCAGGCCGGCGCCGAGACCGGGTACGCCCTGATCTGGGTGGTCGTGCTGGCCAGCGTGATCGCGATGCTGGTGCAGTACCTCTCGGCCAAGCTGGGCCTGGCCACCGGGAAGAGCCTGCCGGAGGTGTGCGGCACGGTCCTGTCCCGCCGGATGAACATCGTGATGTGGGTGCAGTCGGAGATCGTGGCGGTCTTCACGGACATCGCCGAGTTCGTCGGGGCGGCCCTGGGCCTGCACCTGCTGTTCGCGGTGCCGCTGCCGCTGGCCGGGCTGGTGATCGGCGTCGCCTCGATGCTGCTGCTCCATCTGCGCGAGCGGGGCGTCCGCCGCTTCGAGGCCGGGGTGGCGATCCTGCTGCTGTTGACGGCGGCGGGCTTCGCGTACGACACGATAAAGCTGAACCGGATCGCCTGGCCCGAACTGGGTTCGGGTCTGACCCCGACCCTGTCCGGCGACACGGCGCTGCTGCTGGCGGCGGGCCTGGTCGGGGCGACGGTGATGCCGCACGCGGTGTACCTGCATTCGGCGCTGACCGAGCACAGGGTGACGGCGACGAGCAGCGCGGGCCGCCGCTACCTGCTGAAGTTCCTGCGCATCGACTGCTTGGCGGGCTTGGGCCTGGCGGCCGTGGTGAACATCGCGATGCTGGTGCTGGCGGCCGAGCTCTACAGCGCGCATCCCGGCGCCGACAGCTCGATCCAGACGGCGCACGACCTGATCGGCGTCACGCTGGGCGCGGGAGCGGCCGTGATCTTCGCCGGCTCCTTGCTGAGCTCGGGCGTGGCTTCGGCCAGCGTCGGCACTTACGCGGGCCAGGTGGTCATGGCCGGTTTCATCAACAGAGCGATTCCCCTGTACGCCCGGAGGCTGCTCACCATGGTCCCGTCCCTAGCGGTCCTGACCTTGGGCTTGCCGTTGACCGGCGCTTTGGTGGCCAGCCAGGCGGTGCTGTCGTTCGGGGTGCCGTTCGCACTGATCGCCCTGGTGCTGGTCACTCGTCGCCGTGATCTGATGGGCGCCTTGGTCAACCGCCGCCTCACCACAGTCGTGGCGTGGCTGGCCGGCGCTCTGGTGATCCTCCTCAACATCGCCTTACTGGCAACGCCGTTCCTCTGACCCCGCCGGGCCTCCGCGCCCGTCGTCGACTACCCGGCGGCTTCCGCGCCAGTCGTCGGCCGCCCGGCGGCCCCGCCCTTTGTCGGTTTGCCGGCCGCGTCCCGCCTTACCGTCCCCGATCCGCCGGCATTCCCCACAACCGGCCTTTGTCGCCTACCCGGCGGCGCCTGGTCGCCGCGGCCGTCACGATGGCCCGATGACGGACCTTGCTCCCTTGCTCGACCGGGTGGCCGAGGCGGCCCGCTGCCTGATCCGGGGCGACGCGCGCGGCTACTTCGACCTTCTCCCGCACGCCGGCGACTACACCTTGATGTCCCCGTACGGAGGCGACGTCGACCACGGCGCCATCGTGACGGACGAGGCCGTGGCGGGCGTTGCGGAGTGGTTCCAGGGCGGCGAGGCGGAAACCGAGATCGTGGCCGCCCACCATTCAGGCGACCTGGCAGTGCTGGTCCTGATCGAACGTCAGCACGGCCGTGTAGGCGGCCTGACCCAGGACTGGTCCCTGCGCGTGACGTTGGTCTTCCGCCGCTCCGGGAACCGCTGGCTGCTCCTGCACCGCCACGCCGACGCACTGACCCACCGCATAGACCACGACTATCTGGCGGCCCTGGCCCGGGGCGTCAGACCGGATTCCGCTCCAGATAGCGAAGCCCACGCTTGAGATAGACCCGAGGATTCGTGTCGAGACATCGGCCCCACACAGGATCCGGTTCCCCGCGAAGCCAGGCATAGCGCGCCAGCGCATACCCGTACATGGGCTCCGTCAGATATCCCAGCCGCGACGTCCGGTACCCCGCCTCGTGCCGGTTGAACTCGAACGCCGCATTGGCCGCAAATATCCCCATCCCGAAGAAGACCGTGAGCAGATCGGTGAGCGGCTCATGGTCTTCACGCTCCGGATCGATCCGAAGCCCACCTCCGTTCCCGGCTCGATCGTCGTTGAGCAGAATCGCGTGGCCCAGTTCGTGGGCGATCGTGGCGACCAGCGCCATGGGCTCGGCCGCCTTGTCGTCGCGGATGCCGATGACCGAGCGCCCGTCGCGGATGCGGTGGTGCCCGGCCGCCACGTGCCATCGCCGGTTCAGCGGCACGTACGCGGCCAGCCCGTCGTCCTCGTCGTCGGCGTCGTGTTCCAGGTCGATGCGCGCCGGGTCGACCCCCATGTGCCGGCAGACCCGGCTGAACACCGCCCGGACGTCGTCCCGGCTTCCCCGGTAGACCCCCGGGAAGAACTCGTCGGTGGGCAGCACGATCGTCCCCATCAGCCGCTGTCGTCCGAACTCGCCGATCATCCAGTCCAGCGACGTCTCGATCCAGTCCCGCTCCACCTCCCGCACCGGGCATTCCGCCCGTCCCCACCACCGCATGCCCCGATTGTGGAACCGCGGTTCAAGACAACAGCACCGGCAGCCCTCGCAGCCCGCGCAGAAGCAGCCCCGGCCGCCACTCCGGACGGGCCGGCGGCGCCAGGCGGAGGCCCGGGAACCGCTCGATCAGCCGCGCGAAGGCGATCTGCCCCTCCAACCGGGCCAGTGGCGCCCCCAGGCAGTAGTGGATGCCGTGCCCGAAGGCCAGATGCGGATTGTTGTCCCGATCGAGCACCATCTCGTCCGGCGCCGGGAAGCGCTCGTCACGGTTGGCCGCCAACAGCCCGATCACCACCTGGTCCCCGGCCGCGATCCGCTGGTCACCGATGGTCAGGTCGGTCGCCGCGATCCGGAAGGTAGCCGTCTCCACCGGCGCCTCGAACCGCAACATCTCCTCGATCGCCGCCGGCAGCAGCCCCGGATCGGCCACCACCCGCTCCCACCGCTCGCGCTCGTTCAGCAGCAGCCAGGCCCCGTTCCCGATCAGGTTGACGGTGGTCTCGTGACCCGCGATGAGCAGCAGGAACACCATGGAGGTCAGCTCGTCCTCGCTGAGCCGGTCCCCTTCCTCGCGCACCTCCAGCAACGCCGCCAGAAGATCGTCGCCGCCCTGGTGGCGCCGCCGGGCAAGCAACTCCTGGATGTACGCGATCAACGCCAGGACAGCACCGGAGTGGTCGACGCCCGGCTGCGGCCCGCCCACGATGATGGTGGTCCACTCCCGGAAGGCGTCACGATCGCCGGCCGGCACCCCGAGCAGCTCGCAGATGACCTGGATGGGCAGCGGAAAGGCAAAGGCGTCGATCAGATCGACCGCGTCTCGGCCCGCCAAGTCGTCCAGCAGGCCGGCGGTGATCTCCTCGATGCGCGGCCGCAGTGCTTCGACGCGGCGGGCGGTGAAGGCCGCCGACACGAGCCGGCGCAGGCGCGTGTGGTCGGGCGGGTCGGCCGCGAGCATGTGCCGGCTGACAGCGGGAAGGCCGATCGCCGGGTACTGCTTGGAGAGCCGCGGATCGCTCAGAGCGTGCTTGGCGTCCTCGTACCGGGTGACCAGCCAGGCGTCGGCCCCGCCGGGAAGTCGAACCCGATGCACCGGATCCTCGCTGCGCAACCGGGCGTAGAACGGATGAGGGTCGGCGTGGAACGCCGGGTCGGTGAGATCGAGCTGAGCGTCCTGCGTCATGGGCTCTCCTCCGTGCCATCCATGGCTATGAATGAGATTACCGGCCCGATCGCGGCGTGCGACCGGGCCGGCCCATCGTCAGATCTCGCCCCAGTGGGCCGACTCGCCGGCGGGGGAGCGATGCTGCGGGACGTCCCACGGGTTGTCGTCGCGCAGCGGCTCGGGAAGCAGCTCGGCCGGGCAGTCCTGATAGGTGACCGGCCGCAGGAACCGGTCGATCGCGGCCGTGCCGACCGACGTGGTGGTCGGGTTGGTGGTGGCCGGCCACGGCCCACCGTGCTGCTGGGCGGGTGTCACGGCCACGCCGGTGGGCCACCCGTTGAAGAGCAGCCGTCCCGACCGGTCACCGAGCAGCGCGACGAGATCGCGCAGCCACGGCGAGTCCTCACCCGCGCCGGTGTGCACACCGGCCGCCAGCGACCCCTCGACCAGCCCGGCCAGCTCGGCGGTGAGCGCCCCGGCCGGGTCGTAGCGGACGACCACCGACAGCGGCCCGAAGGCCTCGTCCAGCAACGTGTCGCGATGCTCGATCAGCGTCGCCAGATCGGTCTCCACCAACGTCGGCGAAGCGTCGAGGTCGGCCACCTCGCCCGCCACGACCACCGTGACCCCCGGCGTGCCCAGCACTTCGTCGCGCCGCCGCGCATAGCCCTCGGCGATGCCGGAATGCAGCAGCCGATGCGGCCCCGCCGCTTCGAAGGCCCCGGCCGCAAGCCCAGCAAAGCCGCCGTCCCCAGCCGCGGTGTCCGAGCCGGCCGCGGGAGCGGGGGCCGGGACGAAGAGGAGGCCCGGCTTGGTGCAGAGCTGGCCGGCGGAGGCGGTGACACTGGTGGCGAAGCCGGCGGCGATCTGGTCGGCCCGCTCGGCGAGGGCGGCCGGTGTCACCACGACCGGGTTGATGCTGCCCAGCTCGCCGTAGAACGGGATCGGGTGTTCCCGCTCCGCCGCGATGCGGGCGAGCGCTCGGCCCCCGGCCACCGAGCCGGTGAAGGATGCCGCCGTGATCCGCGGGTCGCGCAGCGCGGCGATGCCCTCCTCCTGTCCGTGGATCACGGTCAGGGCGTCGGCCGGCAGACCGGCGGACGCGATCGCGGCGCGGGCGATCTCGGCGGTGCGGTCGGAGAGTTTCGGGTGGCCCGGGTGAGCCTTGACCACGACGGGACAGCCCGCCGCCAGGGCCGAGGCCGTGTCGCCGCCCAGCACCGAGAAGGCGAACGGGAAGTTGCTCGCCGCGAAGTTGAGCACGGGACCGAGCGGCACCCGGTAGCGCCGCAGATCGGGTCGCGGCCCCAGCACGAACTCCGGGTCGGCGTCGTCGATGCGCACGTCGAGGAACTCGCCCGCGGCCGCGACCGAGGCGAAGAGCCGGAGCTGCACGGTGGTCCGCTTGAGCTCGCCGCGCAGCCGTCCCTCGGCCAGGCCGGTCTCGGCCTGGGCCACGGGGATGAGCTCGTCGGCCGCGGCGTCGAGCGCGTCCGCGACGGCGACCAGGGCACGGGCCCGGTCGCGCGGTGGGAAGGCGCCGAAGTCGGCCGCTGCCGCGGCGCCGATTACGTCAGTCATGGGAACCTCAGAACGCGAAGCCGGTGGGATAGGGATCGGACGGGTCGAGCATGTACTGGCCTATACCCGTCACCCAAGCACGTCCGGTGATGGTCGGCAGGACGGCGGGCCGCCCGCCGACCGTCGTCTCACCGATCAGCCGGCCGGTGAACCGGCTGCCGATGAACGACTCGTTGACGAAGTCCTGGCCGAGCGCCAGCTCGCCGCGCGCCCAGAGCTCGGCCATCCGGGCCGAAGTGCCGGTGCCGCAGGGCGAGCGGTCGAACCATCCCGGATGGATGGCCATCGCGTGCCGGGACAGCTGGGCGTTGGAGCCCGGCGCGACGAACTCGACGTGGTGGCAGTGGTCGACGCCGGCGATCGACGGGTGCTTGGGCGGGTCCTGCTGGTTGATCGCCTCCATGATGGCCAGCCCGGCGTCGAGGATGTCGCGCTGACGCGCCCGGTCGAACGGCAACCCGACCGCCTCGAGGTCGACCATCGCGTAGAAATTGCCGCCGAAGGCCAGGCTGTACGGGACCGTGCCGAGGCCGGGAACCTCGATGCTCGCGTCCAGCCGGTCGCAGTACGCGGGCACGTTCTCCAGCGTGACCGCGTCGGCGTGCCCGTCGCTCACGTGCACCTTGGCCACGACCAGCCCGGCCGGAGTGTCGAGCCGGATCGTCGTGACCGGCTCGGTGACCGGCACCATGCCGGTCTCGACCAGCACCGTCGCCACACCGATCGTGCCGTGCCCGCACATCGGCAGGCAGCCCGACACCTCGATGTAGACCACGCCGAAGTCGGCGTCCGGCCGGGTCGGCGGTTGAAGGATGGCGCCGCTCATCGCGGCGTGCCCGCGCGGCTCGTTCATGAGCAACTGCCGGATGCCGTCGAGGTGCTCGATGAAGTGCAGGCGGCGCTCGTTCATGGTGGCGCCGGGGATGGTGCCGACGCCGCCGGTGACGACCCGCGTCGGCATGCCCTCGGTGTGCGAGTCGACCGCTGTGAACATGCGGGACGCGCGCATGTCAGACCGCCAGGCTCGCGACGGCCTCGACGGCCCGCTTGGTCTCGGCCTCGATCTGGGCGCGGTGCTCCGGCGTGAGCGCGCCGCGCGGCGGGCGGCACGGGCCGCCGTACCGGCCGACGATGTCCATGCTCAGCTTGATGGCCTGCACGAATTCGGTGCGCGAGTCCCACCGGAAGAGCGCGACGAGCTTCTCGTACAGTGCGCGGGCCTCGGCCACCTGACCGTCGAGCATGAGGTCGTAGATGCGCACCGACTCGGCCGGGAACACGTTGGGGAAACCGGCGAACCAGCCCACCGCGCCGTCCACCATGAGCTCGAACAGGACGTCGTCGGCGCCGGCCACCACGTCGATGTCGCATTTCTCGCGGATCTCGAAGAGCCGCCGCACGTCGCCGCTGAACTCCTTGACCGCCTTCACCTGCGGGATCTGGGCGATCTCGGCCACCAGCGAGGGCACCAGGTCGACCTTGGTGTCGTACGGGTTGTTGTAGATCATCATCGGGAGCCCGGCCTCGGCGATGTGCGTGTAGTGCTCGACCACCTGCGACGCGCTCGCCCGGTACATGGTCGGGGGCAGCGCGAGCACGCCGTCGGCGCCGTCCTCGGCGGCCAGCTCGGCCCAGTGTTTCGCCTGATGCCAGCCCGGGCCGTGCACGCCGGCCACGACCACGCCGCGCCCGCCGACGGCCTCGACTGCCACCTGGACGACCTTGCGCCGCTCGGCGTCGGTCAGCGACGAATATTCGCCGAGCGAGCCGTTGGGCCCGACGCCGTGGCAGCCGTTGCTGATCAGCCAGTCGCAGTGCTCGGCGAACTTGTCGTAGTCGACGGCCAGGCCGGCCGGGGCGGAGGGGTCCTCACGGTAGGGGAGGGCGGTGGCGACGATGACGCCACGCAGAGTCTCGGTCATTCGGTGTCTCCTTGCATGCGTGCCAGCTCGCCGAGGCGAACCAGGCCGGCCAGGGGGCGGGTGGCGGTCCGGCCCGGGTCGAGCAGGCCGCCGGTCGTGCTGTCGAGAAGCTCTTCGACGCTGCGCCCGCAGACCCGGCCCTGGCAGACGCCGAGCCCCGCACGGGTGCTCAGCTTCAGGGACCGCAGCCCGCGCGACCCGGTGGCCGCGGCGATGTGGCGCAGCTCGCCGGCGGTCACCTCCTCGCAGCGGCAGATCAGGGTGTCGTCGGCGAGCCACCCGGTCCAGCCCGGGCGGATGCCGTGCCCGTCGCCGAGACGGGCGGCGAAGCGCTGGTTGACCAGGACCTCGCGGCGCTGGGCGGCGGTGGGAGTCGCACCGGCGGCCACCGTGCCCGCGAGGGCGCCCTCGGCCAGGGCCAGGTCGGCGCCGCCGATGCCGGTGACCTCGCCCGCCGCGAAGACGCCGGGCACGCTCGTGCGGCAGTCACCGTCCACGACGACGGCGCCGTCGGGCCCGGTCGCGCATCCGGCGGCGACGGCCAGCTCCGTACGCGGCAGGAAGCCGTGACTGACGCAGACCGCGTCCACCGTGACTCGCCGGGACGTGCCGGGGACCGGAGCCCACTGCGCGTCGAGGCGAGCGACGGTCACCTCCTCGACCCGGTCGCGCCCATGTGCGGCGATCACCCCGGTCGCCACGCGGTAGGGGATGCGGTGACGAGCGAGATCGCGGACGTAACCCGCGAGCTCGCCGGCCTTTTGTGAGGCCGCCAGCAGCTCGGTGGGGCGGGCGGTCCAGGCGCGGCCGAGCCGGCCCCAGCCGCCGGCCTCGAGCACGCCGGCCACCCGGGCGCCGGTGCGGATCAGGCTGGACGCCACCGGCAGGAGGAACGGCCCCGCCCCGGCGACCAGCACCCGTCGGCCCACCGCTACCCGCTCGGCCTTGGCCAGAGCCTGAGCGGCTCCGGCGGTGAAGACGCCGGGAAGGTCCCAGCCGGGGAAGGGCAGGGTCCGCTCGTAGGCCCCGGTTGCGAACACCAGCGCGCCGGGCTCGAAGGTGAGCGGCCGGCGATCGCCGCCGTCGGCGGGACCGGCCAGCACGTGCACGGTGGGCGGCCGGTCGTCGTGGCGCTCGGCGAGCCAGACCTGCGCCCCGGTCACCACCTCGACCCCGGTCAGTTCCCTTCGGAGGGTGGCGAACCGGCCCCAGCCATGGTGCAGCACCTGCTCGCGGGCGGCCGGGCGCTGCGGGGGGAGATGACGCCAGTATTGGCCGCCGACATCCTCGGCCGCGTCGAGCACGACGACCCGGGCGCCGGACCGGCGGGCGGCCGCGGCGGCGGCCAGGCCGGCCGGCCCGGCCCCGATGATGAGGACCTCAGTCATGGGTGGTCACCTCGTCTCCGTCGGCGGCGCGGCGCTGGCAGGCGCGCACGTCGCGCAGGCCGTTCACGGTGACCAGGCAGTCGAAGCAGACCCCGATCCCGCAGAAGACGCCCCGCGGCCGCGCCTGCCGGGCGGTGGTGCGCCAGCTCAGCCGGCCCGCGCCCATCAGCACGCCCGCGATCGTCTGCCCGGCCAGGCCCGCGACCGGGACATCGTCGACGACGATCACGATCTCGGCCGCGTCGCCCGGCTGAACGGGGTCGTCGGCGGGGCCTATGCGGGCCGGTCCGGGTGCTGTCATGCTCAGTAGTATGTCACACACTACTGACGAGATGCGAGGCCAAAGTTGGCCTTTCCACGGCGAACGGCGCGGCCGGTACCCTCGTCGCGCGCCCCAGCAGCAGGTCGGCCAGCAGTTCGGCGGTCGCCGCCGACAGCACGATGCCCGCGCCCTCGTGCCCGGTCGCGTGCCACAGGCCGGGCAGCCGCGGATCGGCCCCGATCACCGGCAGATGGTCGGGAACATAAGGACGGAAACCGCCGTACGCCCTCATCACCGCCACGTCGGCCAGGAAGGGGAAGAGCACCATCGCCTTCGCGGCCAGCGCCGACAGGACCCGCGCCTCGATCCGGCCGTCGAAGCCGCGCCGCTCGCGCGACGAGCCGATCAGGACCGTGCCCGACGCCGTCGACTCGACCACGCTGGACGTCTGCAGGGCGGCGTCGCTCGACCCGACGGCGCCCACGTAGTCGGCGTCATAGACCTTGTGCCGGATGCGCTGCGGCATGCGGGTGGTGACCAGAATCGTGCCACGGCGCGGCCGCACCGGCAGCGCGACGCCCAATCGCGCGGCGACCTCGCCGGACCATGGCCCGGCGGCCACCACGACATGGTCGGCATGCAGGTCACCGCCGGTGGTGCGGACGCCGGCGAGCCGATCGCCCGAGAGGAGAGAGGACAGAACTTCGACCCCTTGGCGTACGACGGCGCCCCGCCGCCGGGCCTCGGCGAGCAGTGCCTCGGTGGCGATCGCGGGCTGCACCTGCGCGTCCTGCGGGTAATGAATGGCCGCGGTGTAGTCGCGGGTCAGCTCGGGCTCCAGCTCGTGCGGATCGACCTCTTCGGCGATCACCCCGGCGCCACGCTGGCTCGCCGCGAACGACCGCAACCCCGCGGCCCCGGCCTCGGTGGTGGCGACGACCAGGCCGCCCTTGGCCTCGTACTCAATGCTCGGAAAGCCTTTGACCTCGTCTTTCATCGCTTCCCAGAGCGTCAGAGAACGCTGGGCCAGCACGAGCTCGTCGCCCGGCCCCTTGTCGGAGACCAGCAGGTTTCCCTCGCCCGCGGCGGACGTGCCGCCCGCCGAGGCCGCGCGATCCAAAACGGTCACGGAGACCCCGGCCCCGGCCAGCTCGCGCGCCACCGCCGCGCCCACGATGCCGGCGCCGACGACGATCACCCTCATCGTGAGCCCTCGGGGCGACCGCTCCACCAGCCGGTGACGTGACCGATGTGCACCCGCATCAATCCCTCGGCGGCGGCACCCTCGCCGGCCACGAGCAGGTCGAGCAGGGTGTGATGTTCGGCCGACGAGCGGGCCAGCTCGGACGTGCCGAGCATGGTGGCCAGGCCCACCAGTCGCGTCTGCTGCCGGAGATCGCCGACCAGCGTGACCAGCCGATCGTTTCCGGTCAGGCTGAGCAGGTGAAGATGGAAGGCGGTGTCGGCGGCCAGATAGGTCTGCAGGGCGGAGGCGTCCGCGCTGGTCACGATGTCTTCGGCCTGGGCGCGCAGCTCGGTCAGCACCTGACCCTCGATCTTGCCCGCGAGCAGCCGCATCGCCGGCGCCTCGAGCCACTGGCGGATCTGCACGATCTGCTCGAGCTCCTGCTCGCTGACCTCGGTGACCCGGAAGCCCTTGTTGCGCGCGATCTCCACGAAGCCGCGTTTCTCGAGGTTCAGCAACGCCTCTCGCACGGGAGTGGCGGAAACGTCGAAGCGCGCGGCCAGCGTGGGCGCGGTCAGCATGGTGCCCGGTGGGAACTCTCCGGAGACGATGGCGGCCGAAACCGCCTCCTCAACGGACTGGCGGTAGCTGCCGGCGGTGTGCAGCGGTCCGATCGTCATGCTGTTGCCTCCCTCAGTGGTATGTGACATAGTACAGCGCATGTTCAACGCGGACCAGGTGCACTCGCTCGGCTTTCCCCAAGCCGTGGAGGCCCTGCGCGGTGCCTTGGCCGCAGGCCTCGACCCCGAGCGGGAGCCCCCGCGCATACCTATAGATACCGGCACCGGCGAGATCCTCGTGATGCCCTCGGCCGACCGCAAGACCGCCGGCGTCAAGCTGGTCACCGTCGCCCCCGGCAACCCTTCCCGCGGCCTGCCCCGCATCCATGGGGTCTACGTGCTCTTCGACGCCGAGACGCTCGTGCCGCGCGCGGTCCTCGACGGGGCGGCGCTCACGGCCCTGCGCACTCCGGCAGTTTCCGCGCTCGGCGTCGACCTCGTCGCCCCGCCCGGCGCCCATCGGCTCGTCGTCTTCGGCACGGGCCCTCAGGCCCGCGGTCACGTCGAGGCGTTGCGGGCGACAAGACCGATTGATTCTGTACGGATCGTGGGCCGCGACCCGGCGAAGGTGGCCGCTTTCGCCGAGAGCCTGCACGCGAGCGCCGCCGACGCCTCAGCGGTGGCCGACGCTGACATCGTGGTCTGCTGCACCACGGCCCGGCAGCCGCTCTTCTCCGGTTCGCTGCTCGCGCCGGAGGCCGTGGTGGTGGCCGTCGGCTCGCATGAGCCCGGGGCCCGGGAGGTCGACGCCGAGACCGTGAGCCGGGGCGGCGTGCTCGTGGAGTCGCGCGCGGCCGCCCTGCGCGAGGCCGGCGACGTCATCCAGGCCATCGAGGCCGGCGCGATCGACGACGGGGCGCTGGTCACCTATGCCGACCTGGTCCGGGATCCCATCCCCGCCCGGCCCCGGTTGATCAAAACTGTGGGGATGGGCTGGGAGGACCTCGTGATCGCCACTGCCGTCGTGGAGGCCGCCGCATGAGACTGTCCGCTCTGGTGCTGCCCGACCGTCATCCGGCCAGCACGTTTCTCGCCGAGGTGTCCGAGGCCGAGCGCTTCGGGGTGCACACGGTCTGGACCTACGACCATTTGACCTGGCCGCTGCTGGCCGACAATCCGTGGTACGGCTGCGTTCCCCTGCTCGCCGCCGCGGCCGTGACCACCACACGGGTGCGGCTCGGCTGCCAGGTCGCCACGCCGAACTACCGGCATCCGGTGCCGTTCGCCAAGGAGCTCATGACGCTCGACCAGCTCAGCGGCGGCCGCATCGACGTCGGCCTGGGCGCCGGCGCCGAGGGGCCCGACGCGCTGGTCCTCGGTGACCCGCCGCGTACGCCGCGCGAGCGCATGGACCGCTTCGCCGAGTGGATAGACCTGCTCGACACGTTGCTGCGCGAGCCGGTCACCACGGTCCACGGCGAGCGCTACACGGCCGTCGACGCCCATCAGCTCCCCGGCTGCGTCCAGACGCCGCGCATGCCCTTCACCGTGGCCGGCACCGGTCCGCGCTCGCTCAAGATCGCGGCCCGGTACGGTCAGGCCTGGATCACCTACGGTCCTTACGGCCCGGCGGTCGGGCCCGAGGAGTGGTTCGCCGCGCTCGAGAAACAGGCCGGCCAACTGGACGATGCGCTGGCCGGCGGCCGGTTGACCCGCATCGCCCAGTTCGCCGTCACCGTGACGTGGCCCTTCGAGAGCAAGGACCGCTACGAGGACACCGTCGGGCGCTTGCGCTCCCTCGGCTTCGACGAGATCAGCATCCACTGGCCGCGCCCGGATGGCCTCGGCGTGCCCCGCGGCGCCCTCGACCTCATCGCCGAGGCCCACGGGCTGTAGGGCCGGCGGCCAAGGACCTCATGGTCTCGTCGATGGTGGTGAAGACGGGGTCCGGGTCGCCGCTCTCCCACGCGGGGACCGGGTCGGGCTGGCCGGGGGCCGGGGCCCAGAGCCACCAGAGGTTCTGCCAGCGATCGAGCATGCGGCCGAGGGTGATCTCGCCGTAGAAAGGGGTCGGTTCGGTGACCGTAGTGGCGTTCAGGGCGGCGGCGCGGTGCAGGACTGTGGCCACGTCGTGGACCCAGGCCTGGAGCAGGCCCGGGCGGGGCGGCCAGCCGTCGAGACGGTCGGCGACCATCAGGTCGACCGTGCCGAGACGCAACTGGGCGTGGATGAGCTTGCCGTCGGGCATCGGGGTTCTCGCCTCGGCGATCTCCGGCACGTCGAAGACCTCGGAGACGAAGTCGATGAAGCCGGCGGCGTCGTCGACGATCACGAACGGATTGAGCACGGCGCCGCCGTAAGGCACGGAGTCGGCGGCGAGCAGGATCGGTGTGGTGGTCATGCCGTGAGGCTCGCAGGGGATGCGGTCAGATCGTGGCCGCTGTCGAGCATTCGCCAAGTCTTATGCCTGGCGTCAACCAGCGGCCGGGAAGAGCCGTGACACTACGAGAGGCGGTGGTGCTGTCCCTACCCAAGATCGGCGAGCTTGCACCATCGAACGGCGCTCCTGACATCCGTACGGTCGAAGGCAGAGATCGAGGGAGGACGTCGTTGCTGGACCATCTGATGCCATTGATCTCGTCGCCGTGGATCTACCTCATCGTCTTCGTGCTGGTGGCGATCGACGGGTTCTTCCCGGCCATGCCGTCCGAAGCCGTGGTGATCAGCCTGAGCGCGCTCTCGACGAGCGGTTCGGCCAACCTCGCCGCGCTGGCCGTGGCGGTGGTGGCGGGGGGAATGGTGGGGGACTGGATCGCCTACGCGCTGGGGCGCGGGGCCGGCCGCCGGGTCAGGAGCCGTAAGCTGATCGCTGCGAAGGAGAGAGCCGAGCGGGCGCTCGGGCGCTACGGCGGAAGCGCGATTCTGGTCGGTAGGTTCTTGCCGTACGGACGGACGGCCACCGCGCTCACCTCCGGGTCGGTGTCGTTCCCGGCGGGCCGGTTCCGGCTGTTCTCGTTGCTCGCCAGTGCGGCCTGGGCGGCGTACATCATCGGCTTGGGTCTTGTCGGAGGTGTCGCCTTCGCCGACTCGCCGCTGCTCGGCACGGCCTTCGGCCTGGCCATCGGTATGGGGCTGGCGGCGGTGGGCGCGCTCGTGCAGAGGACACAAGCAAAGAGAAGGAAAGCGGCCGGCGCCGGCGCCACAGCGCGTCGCGAGCTCGTGGAGGCGGGCCGGCCCGACGCGTGAGCCCGGGCGCCGGCGGTGGGGGACCGGCGCCCCGGGCTGGCTCGACGCGTGAGCCCGGGGCCGGCGGTGGGGGAGCGGCGCCCGGAATGTCAGGAGACGACTCTGCCGGACTGGATGACTGTGCGGTTGGCGGGGGCGGACCACAGCACTGACGGGTCCTCGAAAGGGTTGCCGTCGATGATGAGGAGGTCGGCGATGTAGCCGGGAGCCACGCGGCCCAGGTCGTCGTTTCGGCCGATCAGGGCGGCGTTCACCGACGTCGCCGACTGGAGGGCCAGGTGCACGCCGTCCACCTCCACCTGGAGGCGCAGGCCCTGGAGTTGCTCCTCCTCCAGCACGCCCATCAGGTCGGTGCCGAAACCGACCTGCACGCCGGCGGCCCGGGCGAGCTCGACGGCCCTGCGGCCGGCTTCCAGGACCTCGCGGTTCTTCTGCTGGGAGACCGGAGCCATGCCCAGCGCGTCGCCGCGGCGGTTCATCGCGTCGTACGCGGCCAGCGTGGGCACCAGGAAAGCGCCCTCGGCGGCCATCAACGACGCCGTCGAAGCGTCCAGCAAGTTGCCGTGCTCGATGGTGCGGACGCCGTTCGACACCGCGTGGCGGATCGCCTCGGGTGAATAGGCGTGGGCCGCCACGTAGCTGCCCCGCCTCGCCGCCTCCGAGGTGACCGCGCGGATCTCCTCCGGTGAGTACTGCGGGATGCGGATCGGGTCGGTCAGCGACACCACCCCGCCCGACGCCATGATTTTGATGGCGTGGGCTCCCCGGCGCAGGCGGTCGCGGACGGCCACCCGCAACGGGTCCACGCCGTCCACCACCTCCACCGTGTGGGCGCCGCAACCGCACACGTCCGAGTCGGCCGCCCGCACGTCGCCGTGGCCGCCGGTCTGGCTCAGCGCCGCACCGGTCCACAAGTAGCGCGGCGACGGGATCAGCCCCTCCCTGATGGCCCGGTCCAGGCCCGCGTCACCGCCCGATGGATCCCGCACCGTCGTGAAACCCCGGGACAGGGCGCCGGCCAGCCGCTTCGCCGCGGCCAGCGCGATGTAGCTCAACGGCCGCGACTCCAGCGACAGCATGTTCAGGTCGATGCCGTACGCGTGGCAGTGCGCGTCGATGAGCCCGGGCAGCACCGTCCGCCCGCGCGCGTCGATCACCCGCGCGGAGGAAGGGGAAAGCGACGGCGACGGGGAAGACACCGGCGACGGCGACAGGGAAGGCGACGGGGACGGGGAATGGGACGGGGAAGGCGACGGCGAGGGGGATGACACCGGCGACGGGGAAAGGGCGGCGCCGCCGCCGACGGCCGTGATCCGGCCGTCGGCGACGTGCACCGAGCCTTCGACGAGGTCGCCGTTGACCCCGTCGAAGATCGTCGCGTTGATGATGGACAGCGACGTCATGCCGGCACCGCGGCGCGCAGCCGTTCGGTCGCCCCGGCGTCGACCTCGAAGGTCGCCGGGTCGACCACCACGCCGTACGAGTCCGCCGCGGCCGCCGCCGACACGAAGCCGTTGCGGACGTCGGCCGCCACGCGGGCCGGGTCGCGGTCGTACGGGTTGCCGTAGCCGCCACCGCCACCCGTGTTGTTCACCAGCACGTCCCCGGTGTCGAGCAGGTTGTAGCTGCCGCCCGTCACCTTCTCCCGATCCGTTCCCGGGTTGAGCACGATGTGGTTGTTGTCGCCCTCGTGCCCGCCCTCGATGGGCCACGGCTTCGTCTTCGTCTTGTACACGATGCAGATGCCGGTCGACGGGGCCGTGAACCGGTACGACCGGCCCACCCCCACGCCACCCCGGTGCTTGCCCGCTCCGCCCGTGTCCGGCCGGTAGCCGTACGACTCGATGAACATCGGCGATTTCGTCTCGAGCACCTCGACCGGGTTGTTGCGGCATCCCGGCTCGGACAGGTGCATGATGCCGTCCGCGCCGTCGCCGCCCGCGTGCCCGCCGAAGCCGACCGCCTCGTTCGTCGCCTCCAGCCACGCCTCGCCGTTGCGCGGGTTCACGCCCAGGCCCATCATCGAGCACACGTCGCCGCCCGAGCAGGCCGGCACCAGATCGGGCATGCCCTGGGCCAGGGCCTTCAGCACCACTTCGCCGCCGAGCAGCCCGGTCCAGAGCGTGAACGTCGGCATCGGCGGCACCGCGTGCATCACCGATCCGGGTTCCGTGATGACGCGCAGCGGGCGGAAGTTGCCCGCCACGACCGGCGTGTCCGGCGTGGTCAGCGACTTGAAGATGAGGCTGCAGAACGCCTCCGTCTGCCCGACCGGCAGGTTGATCGGGCCCCGGACGTCCTTCTCGCTGCCCGTCCAGTCGACGATCATCTCGTCGTCGGTCACGGTGACCGTCACGTTCATCTTGATCAAGCGGTCGAGGTCGACGCCGTCCTGGTCGACGAAATCGTGCGCCGTCCACGTGCCCTTCGGCAGCTTGGCCAGGGCCAGCCGGGCCAGCTTCTCGCCGTGGTCGTTGATGGCGGCCATCGCCTCGGTCAGCACCGGAGCGCCATATTTAGAGGCGATTTCCTGTGTACGCCTGACGCCCGTGAAGCACGCCGAAACCTGGGCCTGAAGGTCGCCGATGGTCCTCTCCGGCATGCGGCTGTTGAAGCGCACCACGTTGAAGACGTCGTCGTTGGCCACCCCCTCGCGGTAGAGCTTGGCCGCCGCGAAGAAGATGCCCTCCTGGTACATGTCGGTGGAGTCGAGGACGTACCCCGCGTCCTTCTGCTTGAGGTCGAGCACGTGGATGCGGCACGAGGCGAAGCCGATCAGCGAACCCTCGCTGTGGATCGGCGCGAACACCAGCGGATCGAGCGTGTGCGCGGACGACCAGTACGGGTAGTTCAGCAGGAACACGTCACCGGGCAGCATCTTGTCGGCGCCGAGGAACTCGACCGCCCGCTTGATGCCGTGGTCGTTGCCGCGGGTGAAGACGGCGATGCCGGGCGCGTCGGCCACCACGTCGCCGTTCGCGTCGTGGATGCCGATGCCGTAGTCGTGGATCTCGTAGACGACCGTGTTGTAGGCGGTCCGGCACAGGTTGCGGGCCATCTCCTCGGCCCCGGCCAGCAGGCCGTGCCGGATGACCTCGATGGTGATGGAGTCGATCATGAGTCCGCCTTCACGGTGATGACCATTTCGCCGTGCGAGCCGACCCGCAGGTGGTCGCCGGCGTGGATGACGGTGGTCGCGGTGTGTTCGTGGATGACGGCCGGCCCGGTGATCTCGTCGCCGGCCAGCAGGTTCTCGCGGGTGTAGAGCGCGTACGGCACCGCGGGCGACGACGCGGAGACGTAGACGTCCCGCGTCCCCTCCGGCGAGAGGGCACCGGTCGAGCGCGACGGCAATGAGGAGAGCGCCGGCTTGGAGACCTGCCCGCTGGCTCGCAGCCGCAACGTGGTCACCTCGATCGGATCATTCATGACATGTCCGTATTGCCGGGCGTGAAGCGATGTGAACTCCTGCTCGACCGCCACGGATAAATCGGCTGAAAGTGACGGCACGGGCACGGTGACCGTGTGCTCCTGCCCGGCGTACCGCACGTCGACGCTGTAGGAAAGCTTCTGGGCATCGGCGCCGAAGCCTTCGGCAGCCAGAGCCAAAGCGGCCTCAGCAGCCATCTCTTCGTACGAAGCGGCCACAGCGGGAGAATCCAGCGAGGCGAGCGGCGTCACCGCGGTACGGGCGAAGTCGTGCTGGACGTCCGCGAACAGCATGCCGAAGGCCGAGAACGCCCCCTGCCCGGGCGGCACGATGACAGTCGGGATCCCCAGCTCGTGCGCCACGTCCACGGCCACCAGCCCGCCGCCGCCGCCGAACGACAGCAGCGCGAAGTCCTTGGGGTCGCGCCCCACCTCGACGGTGATGGCCCGTACAGCGCCCATGATTTTGGTCGTGGAGATCCGGATGATGCCGCGAGCCAGGGCCAGCGGCTCCATGTCCAACTTGCCGGCCAGCACGGCCAGCACGTCGAGCGCCGCCTGGGAGTCCAGCGTCAGCCGGCCGCCGAGCGCGGCCGAACCACCCATGTAACCCACGGCCAGAGCCGCGTCGGTGAAGGTCGGCTGCGTGCCGCCCTTGCCGTACGACGCCGGCCCCGGATCGGCGCCCGCGCTCTGCGGGCCGACCTGGAGCGCGCCCGCCCCGTCGAGCCAGGCGATCGATCCGCCACCGGCCCCGATGGTGTGGATGTAGAGCGACGGCGTGTTGATCGGCAGGTTCTCGAACTCGGCGCCCTGGTGCAGCACCGGCGCGCCGTCCACCACCAGCGACGCGTCCAGGCTCGTCCCGCCCATGTCGATCGTGATCAGGTTGGGCTGGCCGATCAGCCGGCCGAACTCGGTGGCCCCGATGACGCCGCCGGCCGGGCCGGAGAGGATCAGGCTCACGGGTTGCTCGCGGGCCGCGCTGGCGGTCATCGCGCCGCCGCCCGAGCGGGTCATCAGGAAGCGTCCCTCGAAGCCGCCCGCGGCCAGCTCGTCCTCGAGCCGGGTGAGGTAGCGGCGGACGATCGGCTTCACGTACGCGTCGAGCACCGCCGTGCTGGTCCGCTCGTACTCGCGATATTCGCGGGAGAGCTCGTGCGAGACGGTCACGACCACGTCCGGCGCGACCTCGGCCAGGATCTCGCGCATCCGGGTCTCATGGGCCGGGTTGGCGTACGAGTGCAGGAAGGCCACAGCCACAGAGTCGTAGCCCCGGGAAGCGATCGTCGCGGCCACCTCCCGGGCGGCGTCCTCGTCCAGCGGCTGATGGACCGAGCCGTCGAACAGGCTGCGCTCGGGCACCTCGAACGTGTCGTACCGCTCGAGCAGGGCCGGCGGCGGCCGGTAGGTGATGTCGTAGTTGGTCCGCCGGTCGGTGCGGCCCAGCAGGTAGACGTCGCGGAAGCCGGCCGTGCCGATCACCGCGGTGCGGGCGCCCGTGCGGGTCAGCAGCGCGTTGAGCCCGAGCGTGGTGCCGTGGGTGAACATGGCGACCTCGGAGATCGGCGCCTCGGTGGTGCCGAACGCGTCGAGCACGCCCGCCGTGGGCTGGGACGGTGTCGTGGGCACCTTGCCGAACCGGATCTCCCCGGTGGCCGGCGTCAGCTCCACGACGTCGGTGAACGTGCCCCCGACGTCGATGGCCACGCGGCTGGTGCTGGTCATGGTGTTCGCCTTTCGCCAAAGCGCATGCGGCGGCCAAGGCCGTGAAGAAGGCATGCGGGAGAAGACGGCTGTGAAGAAAGCCGGGAGGACGTCGCCGGTTGGCGCGGCGAGGAGCCGAACGTTTCACGGCGCCGGAAGCCGTGTCAATCGTGAACGGCGCGGCCGCCGGAGCCGCGAAAAGCCGGGGAACCGGTGCCTGCACAGCGAACGGCCGCGCCGGTGTGCTGGGCGCACATCCGTGGCCGACCGGCCACGGTCAGCATTTGCCAACTCCTGAACCCGACAGCACCGGGAGGCCCCGTGTTCCGCAGCGTTCTCACCCTCCGAGCGGCCGCCGGCCGGTCGGCCGACCTCGAGTCCTTCTACGCGGACAACCGGGTCCTGGAGAGGGCCCGGACGTTCCCCGGGTGCCGTGCCGCCGAATTGTTGCGATCCGTCGACGCCGGCGCCGCGACCCACATCGTCACCGCCGATTGGGACACCGCGGCCGACTACGGCAACTGGGTCGCCGACCCGTGGCGGGCCTCTTTGTCCGAGGGGCTCACCGCACTACTGGACATCCGGGAGGACGAGCCGCTCGTTGGCGGAGTTTTCGAGCTCGTCGAGCCCTCTTCGCAGACAGAGGAGCACCAGTGATAAAAGCCGCCCGTTATGTAGGAACAGGCCTGGCCGTCGCGCTCTTGGCCGCCGGCTGCAGCAAGCCCGACAGTGAAGCCGCCGGCAGCGCGGCCACGGCCGCGCCGGCCGACAAGAAGCTCAGCATCGGATTCTTCGGCTTCGCCAAGGCGAACTCCTTCGCCCAGGCCACCTGGGCCGGCATCCAGGAGTACGCGGCCGCGAACAACGCCGAGGCCACCTTCCTCGACTCGAACTTCGACGGCCCGACCCAGGTCAACCAGCTCCAGGACGCCGTCACCTCCAAGCGCTACGACGTCATCATCGTGCAGGCCAACGACGGCACCGCGATGGTCAACCCGGTCAAGCAGGCGGTCGCCGCCGGCATCCCCACGGTCATCGAGTTCACCCCGGTGGGCGGCAAGTACGACACGGCCGACCCGCAGATCCCGGGCACCGTCAACATCATCGACCCGCCCACGGTCAACGGCGACGGCCTGGCCAAGCTGGGCAACGAGGCCTGCAAGACCGTCACCGACGGGGCCTGCAAGGTGGCGTACTTCCAGGGCTTCGCGAACTACCCGCTGGACACCGCCCGCACCGACGCCGCGGTCAAGGCCCTCAAGGCGGGCGGCGCGGCCGAGGTCATCTCCAACTTCGTCGGCGGATACACCCCCGACAGCGGGCGTACGGCGATGCAGAACCTTCTCCAGGCGCACCCCGACGTCAACGTGGTGATCGGGTCGTCGCAGGCCCTCGAGGGCGCGACCCCGCTCGCGGCCGGCAAGAGGATCACCTTCGTGGGCAACGGCGGTTCGACCCAGGCCTACGACTACGTCAACAAGGGCACCTGGTACGGCGTCTACTCCGTGCCGGAGAAGAAGTCGGGCGCCAAGGCGGCCGAGCTCGGCCTGGCCAAGGCGCGCGGGCAGAGCGTGGCCGAGTCGACCGTGGTCTGCACGACCCTGACCGACTTCAACTGCCTCGGCACGAAGACCACCCTCCAGGGCCAGACGGCCGACTACTCGGACTGACATGACCACCGACGTCAACCGGGCCCCGTCCATCTCGGTGCGGGGCATCGGAAAGAGCTACAGCGGTGTCTCCGTCCTGCGCGGCGTCGACCTCGACATCGCGCCGGGCGAGGTGCACGGCCTGGTCGGCGAGAACGGCGCCGGCAAGAGCACGCTGCTGAAGATCCTGGGCGGGGCGATCCGGGCCGACGAGGGCACCATCAGCTTCGACGGCGAGCGGGTCAGCATCGCCAGCCCGCGCGACGCGATCGCCCACGGGGTCAGCCTGATCTCGCAGGAGGGCGCGCTCGTGCCGGCGCTCTCCGTGCTGGACAACGTCTTCCTGGCCCAGTGGTCGCAGCGCGGCAGCTGGATCCGGGCCCGGCGGGACAAGCGCCGGCTGGCCGAGCTGATCGAGCTGACCGGCTTCACGGTCGACCCGGCCGAGCGGGTCGACCGGCTCCCGATCGGCGTGCAGCAGCAGGTCGAGATCTTGCGCTCGCTGGCCCGCGGGGCCCGGGTGCTCGCCCTGGACGAGCCTACGGCCGTGCTCAGCGAGCACGAGAAGGAGAACCTGCTGGGCCTGATCCGGCGGCTCGCGGCGAGCGGCACCACGGTCATCCTGATCTCGCACTTCCTCGACGAGGTGCTGTCCGTGGCCGACCGGGTCACCGTGCTCCGGGACGGCAACCTCATCCGTACGGGCCAAGCCGGAGAAACCTCGCCGCGCGACCTGGTCGCCCAGATGGTGGGCCGCGAGATCGACGTCCTCTATCCCGACCCGGACCCCGTGCCGGACGGCGCGGCGGTCGTGCTCAGCGCCCGTGGCCTGCGCCGCGGCCTGGTCCAGGGCGTCGACCTCGAGGTGCGGGCCGGGGAGATTCTCGGCATCGCCGGCCTGGTCGGCAGCGGCCGTACGGAGACCCTGCGGTTGCTCTTCGGCGCCGACAAGGCCACCGACGGCGTGGTCGAGATCGACGGCACGGTCATCAAGAACGCACCCCGGCACGCGATGGCGGCCGGTGTGGCCATGGTGCCCGAGTCCCGCAAGGAGCAGGGCCTGGTGATGGTGCGCTCGGTGGCCGAGAACGTCGCCCTGTCGTCGCTGCCCGGCCGCCGGGTCGGCCCGTTCGTGCAGAGGAAGACCGAACGGGACGCGGTCGGCGAGATCTCGAAGACCGTGGACATCCGGGCGGCCAACCCGGCCGCTGCCATCGAGACGCTCTCCGGCGGCAACCAGCAGAAGGCGCTGTTCGCCAAGTGGCTGCTCCGTGAGCCCCGGGTGCTGCTCATCGACGAGCCGACCCGCGGTGTCGACGTGGCCGCCAAGACCCAGATCCACCACCTCATCACCGATCTGGCCCGCGACGGCATGGCGGTCGTCTGCGTGTCCTCGGAGATCGAGGAGCTGCTCGCCCTGTCGCACCGGGTCCTCGTGCTGCGGCACGGCAAGCCGGTGGGGGAGTTTCCGCGCGGCACCACCCCCGAGACAGTCATCTCAGCCGCGTTCGGCGATCAGGAGGTTTCCACGTGAGCGTCGGCGTATCCCCCCAAGCGGTTACCAAACCCCCACCCGCGGCGGGGGTGTCGAGCCTGGCCTTCCGGCTGCGCGACTACGGCATCGTGGCCGCGTTCGTGGTCATCGTCATCGCCCTGTCGGTCAGCACCGACACGTTCCTGACCAGCGCCAACCTCGTCAACCTGCTGGATCAGACGGCCGTGCTGGGCCTGCTCGCGGTCGGGGCCACGGTCTGCATCGTCAGCGGCGTCTTCGACCTGACGGCCAGCGCCACGCTGGCCCTGTCCGCGATCATCGGCGTGCAGATCGTCAAGGTCACCAACGTGTACGTCGGTTTCGCCGGCGCCGTGGCGGCGGGCGCCCTGCTCGGCTTCATCACCGGCATGGTGGTCACCCGCAGCGGCGTCAACTCGTTCGTCGGCACCCTGGCCACCAGCCTCGTCTATCGAGGCCTGGCCGTGATGGTGACCGGCGGCGCCATCGTCTATCCGCTGGCCACCCAGGCCGAGGACTTCGGGATGCTGACCTGGCCGTCGCTGTTCGGCCTGACCTCCGCCACCATCGTGTTCGTGGTGGTCGTGGCGGCCATCGGCGTCATCGTGGCCCGCACGACCTTCGGCCGCCGGCTGTACGCGGTGGGCGGCAACGCCGAGGCGGCCCGGCTCTCCGGCATCCGGGTCGGCTCGATCCACGTGTCGGCCTTCGTGATCAGCGGCGTCTGCTCGGCGCTGGCCGGGCTGATCCTGGCCTCCCGGGCCGGCTCGGCCCAGTCGACCATGGCGACCGGCATGGAGCTGACCGCCATCGCGGCCGCGGTCGTGGGCGGCACCAGCATCCTCGGTGGTGAGGGCGCGGTCTGGCGCGGCATCGTCGGCGCGCTGCTGCTGACCCTCATCGGCAACGGCTTCAACCTGCTCGGCTGGGACACCATCTATCAACAGGTGCTGCAGGGCTGCCTCATCCTGTTCGCCGTGACCATGGACCGCTGGCTGCGGAAACGCACACGATAGCGACGTAGGCTGTCGCAATGTCGGCACCAACCATCGGGGTCTCGCTACGGCCGGAGAGGGCGTACGCGGCGGTGGTCCACGGCTCCACGGCGGTGCCCGTGGAGCCGGTGGCGCCGGCCCGCACCGACGCCGACGGGGTCATCGCGGCGGCGGTCGCGGCTGCCCGGCGGCTGGCGCCCGGCGGGGCCGACGCCGTGACCGTGGACATCGCCCCGGTGCTGCTCGACACGCTGCTGCGCCCGGAAAGCGACATCCCGCCGGTGGCGGTGGTGCGGATCGTGCCGCGCGCCGCCACCGACCCGGTCCTGGCCCGCTCGCCGGCCGAGGTGGTGGAGCGCCGGGTGGCCGGCCGGTGGACCGTCGGCGGCGGCCACGACCTGCTCGGCAACGAACTGCTTCCGCTTGACCATGCCGCGCTCGCCGCGGTCACCGCCGGGCTGGCCGAGACCGGCATCCGGCACGTGGCCGTGGTCGCGGCCGGCTCGCAGGCCAAGCCCGCCCACGAGCGGGAGGTGGCCGACGCGATCCAGGCCGCCGTGCCCGGGGCCCGCATCTCGGTGGCCAGCGACTACGGCGGCCAGGGACTGACCGCCAGGGAGGCGACGGTGGTGCTCGACTGCGCGCTCACCGCGCTGACCGAGCGGCTGCTCGACCGCTGCGAGCGCACCCTGGCCAGACTTCCCGGAGAGGTACGCCTGCGGGTGGCCCGCGGCGACGGCGGCTACAGCACGCCGTCGCGCATCCGGGTCACCCCGGTCATGGCGTTCGGCGCGACCGACGCGCTCGAGCTGTGCGGGGCGGCCCATCTGGCCGGCCTGGACGACTGCCGGGTGCTGCTGCGCCGCGACGGTCAGGACGTGGCCGGCGAGGTGCGGCACCGCCTGGCCGTGGTCCGCCTGGCCGAGCAGCCGCGTCTCGGCACCGAGCTGGTGGTGCCGACGGCCGCGCTCACCCCGCAGCCCCGCGAGACCTCACGCGGCGCCGACGTGCCGCTCGTGCTGGCCGAGAACCCCGACCTGCTGGCCTGTGTGGGCGCGGCCATCGCCCGCCCGGCCTCGTGGCTCGACGAGGTCGCCTTCATCGAGTCGGCCGACGAGCTGGAACGCGTCCGCCGCGACGTCGAGGAGCGGGCCACGGCCATGGTCATGGCCAACGGCGCCGCCCCCGGCACCACCCACATCGCCGAGATCTCCACGGTCGCGGTCCCGTACAGCCCTTCGGGAACGGTGCGGATCCGCGTACGGGTGGCCGGCGCCCCCGACGACACCCTGGCCGGCCGATGAGCGGGGGCGCGGGCTACCTGGGCGCGATGGCCTCGATCAGCGCCGAGGACGTGCCCGCCCTCTATGAGGGGGCCAAGTTCTATTCTCCGGCCGTCGGCGACGCCGGGCGTTCGTCGGTCACGTCGTGGCTGGCCGGGCTCCTCGAACGCAACGGGCCGGTGCCACTCATGCGCGTCGAGTCGGTCGCGCCGGACACCCCTTGCGTGTCGGTGTGCGTGCTCGGCTCCGGGTCGGCCATGGCCGACCTGCCGCCCGCCGGCGACGAGTTCGTGCTGGCCGTACGCCAGATCGAGCGCCTGCAGAAGGTGAAGTTCGGCGCCGTCTATCCCCTCGCGGCGGCCACCATCAGCGCGCTGGTCCCGGTCGTGACGGCCGCGCAGCTGGGCGTGCCGCTGCTCGACGCGGACGGGATGGGCCGCACCTTCGCGCTGATCCACCACACCGCCATGCACCTGGCCGGGGTGTCACCGACCCCGCTGGCCGCGGTCGGCCCGACCGGCGAGAGCGTGCTCGTCGAGGTGCTCTCCGGGCCGCGCGCCGACCGGATGCTGCGGGCCAACGTCGACACGGTCGGCGGGTGGGCGGCGCTCGCGGCCTATCCGGTGGACGCCGGAACCCTGCGCCGGGCCGCGCTGCCGGGGACCATGTCCCGGATCACCAACGTGGGCCGCGTGCTCCTGGAGACGACCGACCCCGAGGTGCTGGTGACCCGGCTCGGCGCCATCACCGGCTGCCGGCGGATCGCCCGCGGGCGCATCGCCGAGCTCGAGCACCTGAGCCGCCAGAACGACGTCACCATCCCGGCCCACCCGTCCAGCCTCGTGGTCGAGGAGACCGGCGGGCTCGGCCGGCAGGTGCGCATCGAGCTGCGCAGCGAGATCGTGGCCGTCTTCGCCGACGGCGCCCTGATCGCCGGCGCGCCCGACCTGATGTGCCTGCTCGACGTGTCCCGGGGCGCCCTGGCCACGCTGGACAGCCTGGAACCGGGCGATCTGATCGACGTGCTGGTCACGCCGGCCGACGCGGTCTGGTACTCACCGGAGGGAATGGAGATGGTCGGCCTGAGCTCGCACGGAATCCCGCTGGAACACCCGAGGCGCCGATGAGAGGCCTGCCCATCACGCTCGGCGAGCTGGCCCGGGTGCGGCCGCTGGCCGGGGCCGAGCTGCACCTGGCCGACCCGTCCCGCGCGGTCGAGCAGGTGGTGCTGGCCGAGACGTTCGACCGGCTCCGGCACTGCCTGCCGCACGAGCTGGTGGTGCTGCACGACGAGGCCGCCACCGGCGGCTGGTCGCTGGCCGCGGCCCTGCACCTGGCCTGGGAGCGCAACCTGTCGGCGGTGGTCGTGTCCCGCACGGTGGCCGGCGCCTCCAGCGCCGCCCTGGCCGAGCGGCTGGCCATGTCGTTGATCGTCATCGACGACGACCCGATCGAGGTCGCCCTCCAGCTCGCCGGTCAGGTCAGCGCGCCCGCCGCGGCCCGCGCCCAGCGCCAGGCCCGGATCGCCGAGCAGCTGGCCGAGCAGACCGGCATCCGGGGCGTCCTGGGCGTGCTCAACCGGGAGTTGCAGGGCGTGCCGGTGGCCCTGGTGGTGGGCGACGTGGTGGTGGCCGGGCAGGCGGCCGCCCTGGCCGAGCGGCCGCAGGTGCGCCAGATCGAGGTCGAGGTGCACGCGGCGGGGGAGCGGTCGGCGGCCCGGATGGTGGCCGCGGTGCCGGTGCCCGGACCGGCCGCGGTCGACCAGGTGGGTTCGCTGCTGCGGCTGGCCCGCCCGTCGTTGCAGGCGGCCTGGGCCCGCAGCCGGCTCGACGCGGCGGCCCGGGCCGCGCACGAGCAGGCCGCCTTCGAGCTGCTGCGCCGCGTCGAGGGCGACGAGGCGCCGAGCTGGGCGGCCGAGCTGGGCTGGCAGGTCGGCCTGCACAACCGCGCGGTCTGGCTCGCGCCGGTACGGCCCGAGGGCGAGCCGTCGGACGAGGTCACCTATCTGATCCGCGCGTCCTGGCAGCGCGGGCACAGCATCTGGCCGCTGATCGCCGAGGGCGACGGCTGGATCTCCTGGCACAGCGGCGCCGACCCGGACGACGTGGCGGCGCTGCGCCGGGCCCTGACCGGCTTTCGCGACTCGGCCGTGGCCCACCGGCTCGTGCTCGGCGTGGGCCGCGCGCACGAGGGGGTCGGCGGGCTGATGCGCTCGGTGGCCGAGGCCCGGCTGGCCGCCCACGTGGCCCGCGAGTCCGGAGCCGGGTCGGTGCAGTGGTTCGACCAGGTGGGTGCGGCGGCCTCGCTGGCCTGGCTGCCCACCACCGAGATCGCCCAGGTGGCCGACCTGACCCTGGCCGAGCTGATGGCGGCCCGCGACCGGGCGCCGCTCGTGCAGACAGTGCTCGCGGTGCTCGACGCGGGCGGATCGCTGAGCCAGGCCTCGCGGCAGCTGGGCGTGCACCGCAACACGGTGCTGGCCCGGCTCGCGCGGGCCCGGCAACTCGGCCTGACCTACGACGAACCGGGCCAGCGCCTGGCCCTGCACGTGCTCTGCTACGCCCTGACGACGCTGTGGAACCGATCTACGCTGGACCGATCTACTCTGGACCGATCCCGTAGCGGGAGCGAGCCGTCTCCGCCGTGATGTTGCGGTCGAGCACGTCGGCGCGGACGTCGTCGGCCGACCGCTCGGTCGGGTCGCCGTATCCGCCCCCGCCGCCCGTGGCACACCGGACGACGTCGCCCTTCCTGATCTTCATGCCGTTGATCTTCAAGATCCGCCGCTCGTCCTCACGGCCCGGATTGATCACGACCTCGGGACCGACCGCGTCCTCGCCGCCGAACAGGCCCCAGGCGGGCTGCCGCGACCGCTCGAACCACAGCGACACCGACATGTCGGTCTGCGCCTCGTACTCGCGGACGACGCCGTTGCCGCCACGCCACCGGCCCGAGCCGCCCGAGTCGGGGCGGATCCGGTATTCGGTGATCCGCCACGGATAGCGCGTCTCGTGCACCTCGATCGGGATGTCCTTGAGCGAGCCGTTCACGTTGTTGATCAGGGCGCTCTCGCCGTCCGAGCCGTTCCAGGCGCCCCAGCCGCCGACAGTGGCCTCGAGGCTGACGAAGTCGCGGCTCACCCGGGGATCCGTACCGGAACTCAGAATGATCATCGAATCGCCGTGCGAAGCACCGGCGACCTGGTCGGGCAGGGCCGGCGCGAGCGCCCGGGCCACCATGTCGATGAGCAGGCCGAGGTGCGAGAAGTACCACTGGCAGGCGGCCGGCGACCGCGCGCCGAGCACGGAACCCTCACGGACCTGGGTGGTCATCGACCGGAACGAGCCGCCGTTGCCGGGCAGATCCGGGCTCACCAGCAGCTTGTAGCCCACGCGCAGGGCCGAGACGGCCTGCGAGACGCCACAGTTGACCGGGCCCACGGTCTGGTCGGCCGACTCGGTGACGTCGAAGTCGATCTCCTCGCCGGCCACGGTGATCCGCAGGCGGATCGGGATCGGGGTGTCCAGGTCGACGCCGTCGTTGTCGAGCACGCCCTCGGCCGTGTAGACGCCGTCCGGGATCTTCGCGATGACGGCGCGCTCCAGGAGCTCGGTCTGGTGGAAGATCTCGTCGCGGGCGGCTTCGAGAACGTCCAGGCCGAACCGGCGTACGATCTCCTGAAGTCGCCTTTCGCCCATCTGGATGCAGGCCATCATGGCGTGCATGTCGCCGGTGGTGGGATAGGGGAAACGCACGTTGGTGCCGATCGTGTCGATGACCGCGCGCTCCTCCTTCCCGCCCGAGACCAGCTTCTGCGGGCCGAGCCGCAGGCCCTCCTGGAAGATCGAGATCGAGTCCATCGAGCCGCCGGGGTCCTTGGAGCCGACGTCGATCCAGTGCGCGCGGCTCGCGGTGAAGCCGACCAGCGTCTCGTCGACGAAGACGGGGCCGAAGATGGTGACGTCGTTGAGGTGGGTGCCGCCCAGATAGCTGTCGTTGAGGATCCACACGTCACCCGGCTGCCACACCTCGCGGCCGAAGCGCTCCTCGGTGGCCAGGGTGCAGGTCTCCAGGTTGCCCAGGAAGATCGGCAGGCCGGCCGACTGGCCGAGGACCTGGTGGTTCGCGTCGAGCAGGGCGACCACGCAGTCGCCGCACTCATAGATGATCGGGGTGTACGCCGAACGGATCAGCGTGGCGTTCATGTCATCGGCGGCCGCGTTGAGCGCGTTCCGGATGATCTCCACGGTAACCGGGTCGATCATGCGTCCTCGTCCTTCCTGATCACAAGCGAGCCGATGTCGTCGACGCTTACGGTGTAGCCGGGCGGCACGACCGTGGTGGCGGTGTCCTCCACCACCACCGCGGGGCCCTCGAAGGTGTGGCCGACGAAGAGATCGTCGCGGCGGACGATGATCGTGTCCGTTGTGTCGCCATCGAAGATCACGGGCCGGATGTCGTGCGGGAAGTCCACTGTGGGCGCGGCGGGCCATTTCTGCGGCTCGGGGCGACCGAGATCGCCGAAGGCGGCGGTGCGTAGCGCGACGAACTCGATCGGAGCGCCCAAATTGGCGTGGCCATAGCGGGATTTATGCAGATCGGCGAAACGCTGGGCGACGTTGGTGAGGAAATCATCGTCAGTCGGCTCGTCGGCGCTGTTCAGCGGCACGGTCAGCGTGTACTCCTGCGCGGCGTAGCGGATGTCGACCGCATGGCTCGCGCTGCGCTTGTCGGACGAAACGCCCTCATTGCCGAGTGTTTCGAGTCCGGCCTTCTCCAGGCGTCGGAGCGTTTCGGACATATCCGAAGTGTTGAGGTCTTGGTCGAGATAGAAGTACGGCTCGGTCCAGTCCTGCCGGATCCGCGTCTGGAGCATGCCCCAGGCCGAGAACGCGCCCGGGAAGCGCGGCACGATCGTCTCGGCGATGCCCAGCTCGCGGGCCAGGAAGACGGCGTGCATCGGGCCGGCCCCGCCAAAGGCGACCAGGGCCGACTCGCGCGGCTCGATGCCCCGCGACACCGTGATGGTCCGGATCGCCTGCGCCATCTTGGAGTTGGCGACGTCGCAGATGCCCTCGGCCATCGCCTGCGTGGTCATGCCGAAGACCTCGGCCAGCCCGTCCACGGCCGTCTCGGCCGCCTTGGTGTCGAGCGTCATCTGCCCACCGGCGAAGCCGTCCGGGTCGATGCGGCCCAGCACCAGGTTGGCGTCGGTCACGGTCGGCTCGGTGCCGCCGCGGCCGTAACAGGCCGGACCAGGCCGGGCGCCCGCGCTGCGCGGCCCCACCCGCAGGCCACCGGCCTCGGCCCAGGCCACCGAGCCGCCGCCGGCGCCGACCGTGTGGATGTTGACGACGCTCATCAGCATCGGCAGGCCCTCGAGCTGCGCCTCGGCCGACACATCGGGCTCGCCGTCGACGATCAGCGACACGTCGAAGCTGGTGCCGCCCATGTCCACGCCGATCAGGTGCGGCCGCCCGGTCTGCCGGGACAGCTCGGCGCCCGCGATGGCCCCGCCGACCGGCCCCGAGAGCAGCGTCTGCAGCGGGCGGCGGCGGGCCGACTCGGCGGTCAGGATGCCGCCCGACGACTGCATGACGTGCAGCGGCACCCGCAGCCCTCGGCTCTCCAGCCGCCCTTCCAGGTCGAGAAGATAACGGCGGACGATCGGACCGGTGTACGCCTCGACGACCGCCGACGACGTCCGCTCGTACTCCCGCCACTCCTTCGCCGCCTCGTGCGACACCGAGACCGTGACGTCCTCGCCCAGCTCCTCGTGCAGGATCTCCCGGGCCCGCAGTTCGTGGGCCGGGTTCTTGTAGCTGAACAGGAACGCGATGGCGACGGCACCGGTGACCCGCTGGGCCGCCCGCCGCACCGCGTCCTCGTCCAGGGGCGCCAGCTCGGTGCCGTCGGCCGCGATCCGGCCGCCGATGCCGACCACGTCCCGGCGCGGCACCAGCGGCGTCGGCTTGCGGTAGTGCAGGTCGTACAGCCGGGTCCGCGGGCCGCGCGCGATGTGGTAGCTGTCCTCCACGCCCGCGGTGCCCAGCAACAGCACGGGCACGCCCCGGCGCTCCAGGAACGCGTTGAGGCCCTGGGTCGTGCCGTGCACCAGGAAGTCGATGCCGGACGGCTCCTCGACCACCGCGCCGAGCCCGGCCAGCACGCCCTCGCTGAGGTTGCCCGGTGTGGTCGACGCCTTGGTGGCCGCGAACGTCCCGCTCTCCTGGTCGTACGTCACGACGTCGGTGAACGTGCCACCGATGTCCATCGCTACTCGATACCGCCCCATCTGCTCTCCCTCGATCGGTCCTCGCAAGCTAGGGAAGGGCGGTGTGCGGCAAGTGTGCGCGGGGCCTAGCCGCGCCCCGCCGCTGCGTGCTTCGCGCACGATCGGCTTCCCGGGCGGGCCGACAGACTGCGGCCATGACTGTCTTCGCGAAGCGCGATCGCCGGGCGGAAATCGAAACGGCCATCGATGCGGTGACCTCGTCCGGAACGGCCGGCGACGCGGTCGCGCTGGCCCGGCTCCTGACCAGCGCCCCACCGAACGTGCTGACCCCGGCCGCCGCCGCGTCGTGGGCGTCGTCCCTTCCCGGATTGACCGTCACGGTGCTCGACGCGGCGGATTTCGGCGCCCTGTCGGCCATCGGCGGCGGCTCGGCCAACGCGCCGCGGATGGTCCGGCTCGACTATCTAGGTGGCTCTCCCGAGGTCGCTCTGGTCGGCAAGGGCATCACGTTCGACAGCGGCGGCCTCTCCCTGAAGTCGCCGGCCGCCATGCAGTCGATGCGGATGGACGTGGCCGGGGCGGCCACGGTCCTGGCCGTCATGGCCGCCCTGCCCGCGGCGGGCTGCCCGGTCCCGGTCACGGCCGTCCTGCCGTTCGCCGAGAACCTGCCCGGCCCGGGCGCGGCCCGCCCCGGCGACGTGGTGACGGCCTGGAACGGCACCGAGATCCAGATCCTCGACACCGACTTCGAGGGCCGGGTCATTCTGGCCGACGCCTTGGCGCTGGCCGCGTCCCTGTCACCCGGCCTGCTGATCGACTTGGCCACGCTGACCTACCAGGCCGAGATCGCGCTCGGCCCGGAGATCGCCGCCGTCTTCGGCCGCGACGACGACGCGGTGGCCCGCTTCCTGGCCGCCGCGTCCCGCGCCGGCGAGCCGATGTGGCGGCTGCCGTACGACGAGCGCTACATCGACCAGGTCCGCACGCCGTACGGCGTACGGAACCACCCGCTGCACGACTCGGGCCGTGCCATCACCGCCGCGTTGTTCCTCGGAGAATTCGTGCCGCCGTCGGTCCCGTGGGTGCACTGCGACATGACGGGCCCGGCCTGGAAGGGGGACGCCTCCATCGACGGGGCCACGGGCTTCGGCGTCCGCACCCTCCTGGATCTCGTTCTCACTCCCCATCAAGGGTGATCACGACTGCGCCGAGGCGCTGCTCGGTCTCGACCCGGCGGTGAGCGTCGGCCGCCTCGGCCATCGGGTAGACCCGGTCGACGATCGACCGGATCTCACCCGCCTCGATCATCTCCGTGAGCGTGGCCAGGCCCTCGCTCGTCTCCGAGGCGAAGGCCACCGTCACGGTCCTGCTCAGCGCCGATCGCAACAGCATCGACAGGCGCGGGTTGCCGTGGAGATAGCGCCCGCCCGGCCGGAGCAGATCGACGAGAGAGCTCCCGGCGACCATGTCGAAGACGACGTCGAACTTCCGGCCCAGGGCCCTCACATCGCCGGTGGTGTAGTCCACGAAATCGCCGGCACCGAGCCGGCGTACGAAATCCTGCTTGATGCCGTGGTCGACCGCAGTGACCCGCCCGCCCATCGAGCAGGCGATCTGCACGGCGTGGGCGCCGATGCTGCCGCCGGCCCCGTTGATCAGCACCTGCTCACCCGGCGCGATCCGCGCGCGCCGCATGAAATGCAGGGCGTTGAGCCCACCCAGCGGAACGGCGGCCGCCTCGGCGAACGTCAGGTTCCGTGGCTTGGGCCCGACGGCGGCGCGTTCCGGAAGGACGAGGAACTCACCGTAAGCGCCCATGCGAAGGCCGGTGCAGCCGTAGACCTGATCGCCCGGCGACAGGCGGGTCACCCGCCCGCCCACCGACTCCACCTCGCCGGCGAAATACATGCCCAGGACGGGACGCCGCGGGCGTACGACTCCGATCGCGATCCGCAGCGGAAGCCAGAACCATTTGACTGAGTACCGAAAGCTCCGGAACTCGCAGTCGGACTTGGTCGCCTCGGCCGCCCGCACCCGGATCAGAACCTCCCGATCGCCCGGAACCGGCGCGGGCACGTCGGCCAGACGCAGAACGTCCGGCCCGCCATAGCGTGTGTAGGTGACGGCCTTCACGCCGCCATCGGACCGGTTCGCCGCCGCGGTGTCAACGCCTGCACGTGCGTATCCCACTCTCTGGCGAGGGCGTGATTTTCGGCAGAACGTGCCCGGTTGACCATTTTGTGCCGACGTGAGGTGGGGAGGCGCGTCATCTGTCGGATGACTGGTCGCGTGATGGAGGGCACGCATTTGTTCATCGCGGTTTGGTCGTGTGCCACAGGTCGGCGGCATACGTTGACGATGCAAGCAACGTTTGAGGGGGGACCATGGGTTTCATCACCACCACCGACGGTGTCCAGATCTTCTACAAGGACTGGGGGTCGGGCCAGCCGATCGTCTTCAGCCATGGATGGCCGCTGTCGTCCGACGACTGGGACGCGCAGCTGATGTTCTTCCTCAGCAAGGGCTACCGGGTCATCGCCCACGACCGGCGGGGGCACGGTCGTTCGGAGCAGGTGGCCGACGGGCACGACATGGACCACTACGCGGACGACCTGGCCGCGCTGACCGCTCACCTCGACCTGCGCGACGCTGTTCACGTCGGGCACTCGACCGGTGGGGGCGAGGTCGCGCACTACATCGGCCGGCACGGTGAGTCGCGCGTCGCCAAGGCCGTGCTGATCAGCGCCGTGCCGCCGATCATGGTGCAGACCGAGGCCAACCCGGGTGGCCTGCCCAAGAGCGTCTTCGACGGCATCCAGGAGCAGGTGGCCACCAACCGGTCCGCGTTCTACCGTGACCTGCCGGCCACCGCGTTCTACGGCTTCAACCGTGACGGTGTCGAGCCGATCGAGGCCATCATCCAGAACTGGTGGCGCCAGGGCATGATGGGCGGGGCCAAGGCCCACTACGACGGCGTGGTCGCGTTCTCGCAGACCGACTTCACCGAGGACCTCAAGAAGATCACGGTTCCGGTGCTGGTCATGCACGGCGACGACGACCAGGTCGTCCCGTACGCCGACTCGGGCCCGCTCTCGGCCAAGCTCGTGCAGAACGGCACGCTGAAGACGTACGCCGGCTTCCCGCACGGCATGCCCACCACGCAGGCGTCGGTCATCAACGCCGACCTGCTGGAGTTCATCCAGTCCTGATCGACGGGAAAGCCGCCGGGCGTCACTGCCCGGCGGCTTTTCACGTACGGGCGGTCAACAGCACCATCCCGGTCGTCTCATAGCCCTCACCGATCGGCGCCGAGTCGACGCGCTCCACCGTCAGCTCCGCCGTGACCGGTGCGAAGACGTCCCGTACGACCGCCGCGTCAACCGGAAGACCCGGCCAGTACGGCCCGTCGCCGATGCGATAGCGACCCATGTTCTCCATGAACGCGGCCACCAGCCGGCCGCCCGGCCGGACCGCGCCCGCGAAGGCGTGGCAGAGCTGCCGGAACTCGTCCGGGCTCTCCGTGGCGCTCTCGGCGACGAAGTGCATCGAGGCCAGGTCGTAGTCACCGGGCTTCAGGTCGCCGGCGCCGCCGCGGCGCAGCCGCACCCGGGCGAGCGCCTCACCCAGCGTGGCCGGCAACGCCGGTTGAAGCTCACGGCACCGGCGGTAGAACAGCTGCCAGCTCTCCTCCGGGCCGTCGCGCAACTGGGACTCCAGATAGGCGACGCTGGCCGCGCTCGGCTCCACGACCTCGATGTCACGGCTGACCGCGGCCGCCGCCATCAACGGGTAGAGGTTCGGGCCCGCGCCCAGCTCCAGCGACCGTCCGAAGTGGCCGGGCGGGAAGCGCCGGTAGAACGCGCTGTGGTGCACCAGCACCGCGTCGTCGTCCGGGCGCACCTCGCGGTAGATCTCGTCCAGATAGTCGGGCACCGGCCACAGATCCCAGTTCGCATCCTGGTTCCGCCACATCCGTCGATGATGCCGCGTCTCAGGCCGCCTTGGCGTACGCCGTCCGGCGCAGGAACGCCTCGAGCCCGGCCAGATCGTCGGTGTTGATGTGGTCGACACCGGCGGCGACCAGCTCACGCCAGACCGCCTCGCGTTCCGGGCCGGCGACGTCCGGGGTGGCCCAGAAACGTACGCGCTGCCGGTTCGCGTGGGCGTCGCGGACGAATTGTCGCAGCTTCGCGCGCTCCCCGGCCGGGATGGGGCCGGCGCCCTGCCAGGTGAAGAGGTTGGTCCAGTTGTCGCTGATCAGCGGGATGAGGCTCGCCGGCGCACCGGTGTTCAGATCGGCGGCGCGGCCGTCGTAGAAGGCGTACCGGACCCGCTGCGCGGCCATCAGATCGCGCGGCCGGTCCCCGCTGATGACGACGGTCACGGCATTTTCGAAAACCCGGCCATTGGTGTACGTCGTCAGCATGCTCCGGTAGCGCCGCAGGACCCGGTCGAGCTCGGTATAGGTCGCCGCCCCGGTGTTCTTGATGTCGACCAGCAGTTGCACCGATCGGTCGCTTCCGCGATAGACGTGACCGTGGTTCGCCCGGACACGCCGCAGCAGCGGGTCGAGGTAGAGGCTCTGCAACGTCCGGCCGGGAACGACGTCCTCCGGGTCGTGGCCGACCAGCAGCTCGCCGCCGACGAGGTAGATGTCCGCCTCGACGCTGGTGAAGCCGTGCGACAGCGCGTCCGCGAGCGGGCGCTCGTGCTCGTAGTCGTTGTGGGCGTGGGCGCGCGGCAACGGGCGAACCGCGTGCCGGTCGCCGGCCTGTGCGGCGGCGGGGGCGAGCGTGAGCAGCGCACACACCGCGGCGACGAGGGTCAGAACTCGACGGGTCATGCCGGGAAGCTATCGATGCATCGTGAACCTTCGATGACGTTCGCATGGTGGCGGTGGCAGGATCGGGAGATGAATCAGGAGCAGCTGGCCAAGGTGGGGTCGGGGGCCGGATTTCTCGCGGCGCTCGACCAGAGTGGCGGGAGCACGCCCAAGGCGCTCGCGCAGTACGGGGTGCCCGAGTCGGCGTACACGGACGATGATCAGATGTTCGATCTCATGCACGAGTTCCGGCAGCGGATCATCTCGGCGCCGGCCTTCGGCGGGGATCGGGTGCTGGCGGCGATCCTGTTCGAGCAGACGATGGATCGTGATGTCGACGGGGTGGGCGTTCCGGCGTACCTCTGGGGTCGCAAGCAGGTCGTGCCTTTTGTGAAAGTGGACGAGGGGCTGGCCGCGGAGAAGGACGGCGTGCGGCTGATGAAGCCGTTCACGCGGCTCGACGGGCTGCTCGAGCGGGCCGTGCGCCGGGAGGTGTTCGGGACGAAGATGCGGTCGTTCATCGCCGCGCCCGGCAAAGGGGGCGTGGCGGCCGTGCTCGACCAGCAGTTCGAGTACGCCGTACGGATTCTGGACGCGGGGCTGGTGCCGATCATCGAGCCCGAGGTCGACATCCACAGCGACGGCAAGGCGGCGGCCGAGGAGCTGCTGCTGGCCGGCATCGTCGAGCGGCTGACGGAGGTTCCGGACGGGCGGCAGGTGATGCTCAAGCTGTCGATTCCGAGCCAGGACGACATCTACGCGGGGCTGATCGCGGAGCCCAAGGTGCTGCGCGTCGTCGCGCTCTCCGGTGGATATACGCAGGAGGAGGCCGACGAGCGGCTGGCCCGCAACCACGGGCTGATCGCCAGCTTCTCGCGGGCGCTCACCCAGGATCTGCGCCGCGACCAGAGCGACGCCGAGTTCAACGAGGTGCTCGACAAGGCGATCGGGGACATCTATCGCGCGTCGGCCTCCTGAGGGCCGTCACCGCCGAAGTCGGCGGCTCGTTCTCAGGCCGTGATCAGAGTTTTACCGCCCGCGCCGTATCGGCCGTTGGTCTTGTTGACCATCACCGTTTCGGCCGATGTCGGGAAGGGTTCAACCGAGCATCATGGTCCGATCTGATCGAGAAAGTGTGACCATGTTCAGGACAATCGACGCCGACTCCCGCTCGGCCACCGCGAACGAGATCGCCGCCCGCCTGCGCGCGCAATATGTAGCCAGCGGCGACCGCGCCTACCTCCATGCCGCCGCCATCGCGCTGGGACAGACGTTCCCGCCCGCGACCGCCGCCCCGGAGCCCGCGCCCGCGAGCTGAGCTGAGGCCTACCGCTGGCGAAAAGCCGCCCGGTAGGCCTGTGCCCGCTAGTTGAGCGGAAGCCTACCGCTGGCGAAAAGCCGCCCGGTAGGCCTCGGGGCTGACGCCCCGGGTCCGGCGGAAGTGCCGTTGCAATGTGTCCAGGCTGCCGAAACCGCAGCGGCGGGCCACCGCGGCGATCGTCGCGTCGGCCCGCTCCAGCAGCTGCTCGGCGCGGCGGACCCGTTGCTCGCGCACCCACGCGGCCGGGGTCGCGCCCGTCGCCGCCGTGAAGTGGCGGATGAACGTGCGCGGTGACATCGCGGCCCGGCCCGCCAGCGCGGTCACCGACAGGTCGGCGTCCAGGTGGTCGGCCGCCCAGTCGAGCACCTCGGCCAGGGTCGGACCGGGATCGTTCGGGATCACCGGCCGCCGGGAGAACTGGACCTGGCCCCCGCTGCGGTGGGCCGGCACGACCATCTCCCGGGCGACCCGGTTGGCCACGTCGGCGCCGTGGTCGCGGCGGATCAGGTGCAGGCACAGGTCGATCGCGGCCGACGCCCCGGCGCTGGTGGCGATCGTGCCGTCCACCGCGTAGATCCGGTCGGCGTCGACCGTCACGGCCGGGTAGCGGGCGGCGAGATCGCCGGCGTACGCCCAATGGGTTGTCGCCGTGCGCCCGTCGAGCAGCCCGGCCGCGGCCAGGGTGAACGCGCCCGTGCAGAGCGCGGCCACCGTGGCTCCCCGCGCGGCGGCCCGGTGCAGCGCCGCCACCAGCTCGGGCGAGGGCGGCGGCACCGGCGGAACCACACCGATCCGCGCATCGCCGGAACCTATGCGTTCGTGAATCCGGTCGTGGCCGTTCTTCTCGGCTGGTGGATCCTGAGCGAGCCGCTGACCGCGCGGACGATCCTGGCCACCGCGGTGATCGCGGCCGGGGTGGCCCTCATCGTGCTGGCGCCTAAGCGACAGCCCGCTGATCTTGTGCGAGCAGGTCGCTGACGGCCGGAGCCGGCAGCGGGCGGGCGAAGTGGAAGCCCTGGACGTGGCGATAGCCGAGCTCGTACAGCCGCTGGGCCTGGGCCGCGGTCTCGACGCCCTCGGCCACGGTGCGCAGGCCCATCGTGCGGGCGATGCCGGTCAGGGCGGTGACGACGGCCTCCTGTTCGGGCGCGCCGCCGAGGCCGTCGACGAACGACTTGTCGACCTTGATGACGTCGACCGGGCAGGTGCGCAGCAGGCCGAGCGACGAGTGCCCGGTGCCGAAGTCGTCGAGCGCGATGCTGACGCCGAGCGCCGACAGGGCCTTGACGGTGGCCAGCGCGCGCCCGCCGCCGAAGACCGCCGTCTCGGTGATCTCCAGGGTCAATTGCTTCGGTGGTACGCCGTGACGGGCGAGCGCCGAAGCCACCAGATCGGGCAACGCCGGGTCGAGCAGTTGCCGCGCCGAGACGTTGACCGCGACCGAGTGCAGGCCGGGCCAGGCCGCGGCCTGGGCGCACGCGGTGTCGAGGATCCAGGCCCCGAGCTCGAGGATGAGCCCGGTGTCCTCGGCGACCGGGATGAAGTCGGCCGGGGAGACGACCTCGCCGCTGGGCAGGGTCCAGCGCACGAGCGACTCCACCCCGTAGATCTCGCCGTGCGGCAGCGTGACCACCGGCTGGTAGAGCAGGTGGAACTCGCCCTGGCTCAGCGCCCGGCGCAGATCGGCGGCGAGCGTGGCCCGCTGGCGCAGCTCCCGCTCGAGCGACGCGTCGTACCGGACCACCCGACCGCCGGCCGCCTCACGCAGGGCGATCTCGGCCTCCCGGTAATCGTCCCCGATACCGACCGAGACCTCGACGATCATGTCGTGCCCGGCCGCCCGCAGCGGTTCCGCGGTCGCCGCGACCAGCCGCTCAGCGAAGTCCGAGCCGGACACGAGCACGCCGAACTCGTCGCCACCCAGGCGGGCCACCACCGCGCCGGGGCCGGCCAGGGCCGTGAGGCGGTCGGCGAAGGCGATCAGCAGGGCGTCGCCGGCCTCGGGGCCGAGGCCGTCGTTGATGGCGCGGAACTCCCGCAGGTCGATCAGCACGACGGTGTGGTCACCCACCGCCTCGGTGAAGTGGCGGCGGTTGTAGAGGCCGGTCAGGTCGTCGTGCGCGGCCCGGTGCTCGACCGTGCCCAGCAGCGTGGCGTTCTCGGCCAGCACCACCGCCTGGCGGGCCACCACCAGGAGCAGCAGCACCGTGGTGCCGGCGACCTGGGCCGTGCTCAGGTGTCCTTCGCGCAGGTACATCGCGGCCAGCAGAACGCTGGTCAGGCCGGTGGCCACCAGCGGGATCGCGGTGCCGTGCCGCGGCCGCGCCGACGGGCGCACCCGGGCCGCGCCGCCCGCGGCCCGCCGCGCCGCCAGGACGCCGAACAGGCCGACGAACGGCAGGACGGCGGCGCTGCCGTTCAGGTGCGGCCACGGGAGCAGCAGCGTCATCAGGAGCGTGGAGAGCGGGCCCGCGATGCCGATCGGCGCCAGCCACCACAGGGCGGCGCGGGGGACCGGGCTCTGCCGGGCCGACATGATCTTCACGACGACCGTGACGCCGGCCACCGCGATCGCCATCATCGCGATGTTCAGCCACCAGGCGGCCACGCCGACGCCGAACTTGTCGATGAACCAGTCCAGATATCCCGAACCGGCGATGCCCGCGGTCACCGCCACCACGGCGACGTCGAGGACGGCCGTGGTGACCTGCCGCCAGCTGCGGCCCCCGCTCGGCAGGCGGAGCAGGGCCGAGATGGCGAGAACGGTGCCCACCACGTACAGCAGAAGGGTCCTGGCCCCGATCGGCGGCATGCCGGACCAGGTCACCGTGGCCAGGTCGGCGACCTGGCTCAGCGCCGCCACCAGCACGAAACCCATGGCGACGGCGAGGCGGCGCCAGAACGTCCGCAGGGCGCCCGTGCTCGTGGCGGCGACAGCGCGGAACGCGGCGACGGCCAGCGCGAGCGCGACGACGGCCGGGGCCCACACCAGTGGCCACGGGAACCCGGCACGCATGCCGAGCACGATCAGCACGATCTCCGCGACGGCGGCCGCGAGGGCCCAGGCTCCCTTCATGAAGGGAAAATTCGGCAGCGAAAGCCTAAAGCTAAGTAATGTCAGGCGGCAGCCGGAATGTCCGTCGCAGCCTCCGGGCCGGCCTTGCTGTCGATGAACTCGTGCAGCTGCTGCCACTCGGTCTCACGGACGGCGCCGTACACCCGGGCCTCGTCGACGAAGTCGCGGGCCCGCGCATAGTCACCGGAGCTGAAGGCCGCGCTCGCGGCCGCGTTGGCCTGCTGCCCCCGCACGCGGCGGATCTCGTCCCACTCGGCGGCGCCGCGCACGGTCGTACTCGGAACTCCGTGCTTCTTCAGCCACGCCATCTCGTCGTCGGTGGCCTGGGTCACCCGGCCCACGTACTCCGGACCCCACTGCTCCAGCGCGATCAGCAGTTGCCGCTGCCGGACGGCGGTCCTACGTCTATCCAAGCTCGTGTTCATCGTTTTCCCCCCAGGCGATCATCGGGCACGACTTCCCCGGGGGCCACCCCTTCTAACCCGTTGGAGCGCAAGTGCAGCGACGATCACACCTAGGCTCACCGGGCATGGAGCACGATGGGGTCGATTTCGGGCAGCGGAACCTGTCGGACGTCACCTACGAGGACGTCCGTTTCGACCGGTGCCGGTTCGACGGCGCCGACCTCTCGCGCACGGTGATCCTGCGCGGCTCCGTCACGGACTCGACGATGGTGCGCGCCACGCTGCGCGATGTCTTCGTCGCCGGCGCCCGGTGGGAGCGGGTCGATCTGACGCGGGCCGGGATGTCACGCTTCTCGGCCGAGCGCACGCTCTTCCGGGATGTCACCTTTCCCGCGCTGGGCCGGGTCGAGTTCACCGGGTGCGTGTTCGAGGATTGCCGGTTCACGGGAAGGCTGCGCGATGTGCGCTTCCTCGGCCGCGTCCATCCCTCCGTACTACGAAATGTGGTGTTTTCATCGGATGATTTTCACTACGCGGAGTTCGACGGTACGGACTTCGAGGGCGTCCGCTTCCCCGAGAGCGACGCGCTGATCGTGGTCCCGCGGGCGTTCCGGGCCGTGGCCGAGCTGGCCGGGAGGCTGTCGTCGGCGCGGCGGGACGAGGTGGGCCGGGAGTTGCGGCGCTTCCTGTCGGAGCAGTCGCTGCGGCCCGGGCTCAGCGAGACGGCCGGATGGGTCGCCAGCCGCCGCGACTTCGGCCGCGAGGAGCTGGCCGACTTCGCGGCGCGGACGATCGGCGCGGCATGGGAGCGGATCAGCACCTCATCGCGATGACGTCGACGGCCTGGGTGTTGGCGACCGGGATCCACAGGCCGTCCCGGCCGAGGCGGTCGTAGCGGAACGGGCCCCGCGTGATCGGGCCGATCCAGGTGACGACGGTGGTCACGCAGTTGGCGGGGGCCTCGAAGGCGTCGGTGTCGCGGAAGGGCAGGAACTGGGCCGAGAGCTCGTACGGCCGCAGCCACGTCTCGGCCGGGAAGTGGGAGATCCGCACGTACCAGGGGGAGTGGTTGGCGACCTCGCCGCCGCGGAACGGGTCGTGCACCGGGGCGGCGGGCAACAGGAAGGCCAGTGCCACGACAGCGACCGCTCGCCTGCTCATACATCGATGATGGACCCTGTTAAGGATATTTAAGGTTCGGTTTTCATCCTCTGCGAACCAGCGCTCGTAGTTGTGGATCGAGACGGTCCGCACTACTGAGGAGTAAGAAGATGTACCCGATCCGCCGGCGAAGCAAGGTGTCCCGCAAAGTGATCCTCGGAGCGTCGGCGGTGGTGCTCGCGGGCGGCGCGTTCGCCGTCGGCACCGGTCTGAGCAGCGCGGGGGAGAACTGCGCCGGCCTCGACCAGGCGCTGCGGCAGAACCTTCAGTTCATCGCCGGCCAGCGGGCCGCGCCCGACGCGCAGTCGGAGGCGCGCATCGCCAACCGGCAGGCCGTCGTCGACCTGATCAACCAGCGGCGCCAGGTCGCGGGCTGCACCGCCGACGTGGCCGCCGAGGTGCCGGTGGCCGCGCCGACCGTGGCCCCGACCACGAAGGCTCCCACCAAGGCCCCCACCAAGCCCGCGACCCCGCCGGCCGCTGGGGCCGGCGAGGTCGTCTGCAAGGGCTCGACCGTCACCCTGTCGGGCGAGGCCGGCGCGCCGTTCGCGTCGAGCGGCACCTTCCCGCTCGGCACGGTCCTGAAGGTCACCAACCTCGACAACAACAAGAGCATCACCGTGAAGGTGGAGACCACCTCCGGCAGCTGCGTCCTACTCAACAACGCCGCCTTCGAGCAGGTCCGCGAGCCCGGCAAGTTCCTGATCCGCCGCGCGGTGATCACGCGGGTCGGCTGAGGCTACTTGCCGTAGTTCTTCATGTCGAAGACGTCGGCGGCGGCCGGGGCCTTGATCTCGGCGAAGGTCTTGCCGTACTCGGTGAAGGCCAGGCTGCCGTCGGCGGGCGTCGGGCCCTCCAGGCGCAGCGGGTAGGTCTCGCCCTCGGCCGCCACGAAGAGGGCGCCGCCCTTGCCGTCGACCGAGTCGCTCAGCCCCTGGGCCGGCTTGCCGTCGATCTGCTTGACGGTGGTCTTCTCCACCGCGCCCTCGGGCTCCAGGATGTCCGACATGTTGGTGATGTCGAACATCGAGGCGGTGTCCTTGTCGCTCGGGTCGATCTTGACCCAGCGCTTGCCGATGACCTTGGCCAGGGTCTTGCCCTGGGCGCCGAGCTGGTCGGCCCAGAAGCCGGCGTTGGGCCGGAAGTAGCGGTCCTTCCCGACGGAGAGCAGCTCGATCTTGCCCTCCTTCATCGCGAAGAAGCCGAACACGTCGCTGCCCGCGATCTTGAGATCGAGGGTGACCTTCGCGCCCTCGTCGACCATGCTGCCCGCGACGTGGTAGGACTTCGCCGACTTGAGGGCGGCCCGCGACTTGTCGAGGATCTGCTGGCCGGTGAGCGCGTCGAGCGGGTTCGCGGCGGGCGCGGAGGAGGCCGGCGCCGCCTTGGTGTCGCCGCCGGTGGACGTCTCGCTCTTGCCGCCACACGCGGTCAGCGCCAGCGACGCTGCCAGGACGACCGAGACGCCAGTGATAAGTCGGATTTTCATGCTCTATATCCCCGTTCTGAAATCGCGGCGATCAACATAGCTGGGAGCCGACCGGTCACTGCGCGCGGGCCGAACGGTCATGCGGTCCTGGCGCGGCCCGTCTAACCTCGGGGCATGTTGACCGCCGAGAAGAAAAGCCTGTGGCGCGGCCAGTACAGGATGGTCGCCGACGGCCGTGAGGTCGCCCAGTGGGACCCGTCGTGGTGGCGCTCCGGCGGCGATTTCGAGGTGGACGGCCATCGGTTCACCGTGCGGTCGAACGCCTGGGGCAGCCGGTTCACGATGCTAGACCAGGCCGGCAACCAGGTCGCCCACGTCGAGCGGGCCGGCCGCAAGAACTGGTCGGTGCACGCCGGTGGTCTCGTCTACGAGTTCCGCCGCGCCTCGATGTGGGGAAACCAGCAGGAGCTGCTCTCGGCCGGGGTCAAGGTCGGTTCGCTACGCCGTACGAGCTCCTGGTCCGGCACGGTCGAGGCCGACCTGCCCGGCATGCCGCTGCCGATCCAGATCTTCGTGGTGGGCGTCCAGATCGCCATGTGGCAGGCCCAGCAGGCCGCCGCCGGCAGCGCTTGATGACCGATCTGGCCCGCCGGGGCGCCGAGCACATGTTCAGCCAGGACGACGCCAGCCGCTCGCTGGGCATGGCGCTCGAGGAGGTCGGCCCCGGCCGCGCCGTCGTCGCCATGACGGTCCGCGACGACATGGTCAACGGCTACGACCTGTTGCACGGCGGCCTGCTGGCCGCGCTCTGCGACACCGCGTTCGCGGTCGCCTGCAACACGTACGGGGAGGTGACCGTCGCCGCCGGCTTCGACATCACCTTCCTCGAGCCGGGTCGGCGCGGCGATCACCTGCGGGCCCACGCCGTCGAGCGCTCCCGGCGGGGCCGTTCCGGCCTGTACGACGTGACGGTCACCCGGGCGGACGGCGTCGTGCTGGCCGAGTTCCGCGGTCGCAGCCGCTCCCTCGGGCGGCCGATCGACATGCGGACGACGCCTGAGAGATAGAAAGACGTCACTTCGGGCGCTTTGGATAACGGCATGAAGCGTCGTGCCTTCCTCGCCACCGCCCTCGCCGTCACCGTAGCCGTGGGCGGCGTCGCCACCCCCGCCCACGCCGATGTCCGGCTCGCCTCGGCCGCCAACTTCCGCGACGTCGGCGGCTACACGACGGCGGACGGCCACACGGTCCGTACCGGCGTCGTCTTCCGCTCGAACAAGCTGAGCAACCTCACCCCGGCCGAGCAGCAGACCATCGTCGGCCTCGGCATCACCCTCGACATCGACCTGCGCAACATCTCGGAGCGCTCGCAGGAGCCCGACAAGGTGCCGGCCGGCGTCACCTATCAGGTCGCCGACGTCGTCTCGCTCGCGCACGGCCTGCGCTTCCACAAGGACGCGGCCGCCACGCTGGCCGCCGCGCTCGCCGCCGGCCTGTTCTCCGGCTCGTCCGACCTGGGCCAGTCGATCGGCTACCCGTTCATGGTCAACTTCGTGGGCGCCGACTACGCCTTCCACGACGTGCTGTACGCCGTGGGCCACCACCCCGGCGGCCTCGTCTTCCACTGCAGCGCCGGCAAGGACCGCACCGGCTGGGCCACGGCCGTGCTGCTCACCCTGCTCGGCGTGCCGCGGGCCACTGTCGAGCAGGACTTCCTGGCCAGCAACACCTATCTGGGCCGCCCCGACGCGGTCGAGGTGTCCTGGCTGCGGGCCGCGTTCGCCCAGGTGAACTACATCTACGGCAGCTTCGACAACTACCTGCGGCAGGGCCTGCGCCTGACCGACGCCGACATCGCCGCCATCAAGGCACGGCTGCTGGTGTGACCTCACGCCGGCGGTACTCCTGCGGGCTGGTCCGGTAGAACCGCTTGAACGCGTTGCTCAGCGAGAACGCGCTGCCGTACCCCACCTGGCGGGCCACCGCCTCGAGCGTCGCGTCCCCCTGCCGCAGCAGGTCGGCCGCCATCGTGAGGCGCCAGCCCGCCAGGTAGGACATCGGCGGCTCCCCGACGACATCGGTGAAGCGGCGCGCGAAGACCGCACGCGAGGCGCCGGCCTTCGAGGCGAGAGTGGAGACCGTCCAGCCGTACGCCGGATCGTCGTGAATCAGACGCAGAGCCGGACCCACCACCGGGTCGCCCTGAGCGCGCAGCCACCCCGGCTTGCCCTCGTCGGGCGAGGCCAGCCAGGACCGCAGAACCGAGACGAGCGTGAGATCGAGCAGCCGGTCGAGCACGAGATCCTGCGCCGGAGCGGTGCCACCCATCTCCCGGACAAGAAGATCGATCAAAGCCTGATCACCGGCCGCGGCCGGCCGCACGAGAACCCCCGGAAGCGCACCGAGAAGCCGCCGCCCGACCTCACTGTGCATCTGATAGGTCCCGCTGATCATCACGGTGGCCCCGTCCGGCGCCGCGCCCCAGGTCCGCACCCCTTGCCCGGTCATGCGCATCTCCGTGCCATCCGCTGCTTCGCAGCGTTGCCCCGGATGGACGATCACTTGCGCGGGGCGCCCGGTCCGGTCTCCCATGTCGTACGGCTGAACGCCGCTGACCACAGCGACATCCCCGACCCCGATCCGGGCGTCCGCCTCACCGTCCCGCCAGATCCACGCTTCCCCTTTGACAAGAGTGATGAGCGAAAGCGGCGACCCGTCCTGAATCCGAAGCCCTCAGGGCGGATCGAGCACCGACCGCAACAGAAAGGCCCCACGGGCGCGAGCCCCATCCAGCAGCCCGGTCAACACATCCATAAGGCAGTATCTCCCTGGGAGCGACCCCCAGACCCCACGGTGCGGTGGCCGCGCCAGGCGCGACGGGTCACGGGTCGTGCGGGGCCGGTTCGAGCGAGCCGTCGACCCACCTTCGGAAGCCGAGATCACACAACGCGTCGCGGTCGGCGTCCGAGAGCTCGGGGCCGCCCAAGTCGTATCTGCACTCGATGGCCGTAGAGACCAATCTCAGGTGTCCCCACTGCTTGACGCCCACCTCCGCCATGCGGTTACGGACGGTTTCAGCGTCGCCGGTCACATAGCTTTTCACCAGCATCAGGGCAATGTGGGTCGCGCTGTCGTGGAACGCCGGGGGCAGGTCGGTCGCATGACCCGAAATGGGTCTCAGCCCTCCCAATGCGCTGGCCAGCCACGTCGAATGCGGGATGAACTCGGCCGGCGGTTCCCGCAGTGCGCTTCTCACGGCGAGCGCTCGCGGGAGCAGCACCTCCTCGACGAAGGCCCGGTCGTCGCTGGTGGCGTTGATGCCCCACCAGACGATGATCTCGGCCAGGCTGGGTGCGCTCCGGCAGCCCCAGGGAAGCGGCATCGGTTCGACCCGCCGTTGACCGGTCTGGGACCGGAGGGCACGGACGAGCAACGACTCGTCAGGGTTCGTATCGATCATCAGTCCGCTCGAAAGGGCCACCGACTCCACCCACGGCTCGGTGGAGATCCGCAGGATCTCGGCCGCCGCTCGGGAGAACTGGTCCGAGAATCGTGCGCGGAAGCCGGTCTGACGGACACTCTGCCCGAATTCGAAGTCGAAGAGGTGGGCCAAGGTTTTCACCACTACCGGATATCGTGACCGGGGCGTCTTTGATCGCGTTCGATGCCCCTCGAGTAGGTCTTCGAGCCCGGCGGCGACCGCCTCCGAGGCCGCCCTGAGGTTTTCGGCCGAGACCCGGGAACTCTCCAACCAGTAGACCCCACGTCCGTTCGGTGAACTGGCGGAGTGACCGATGGCGTTCGGCGCGGCCAAGAGGGACTCGCGGTAGTACTTGATCGACGCTTTGACCACTCGTTCCACCGTCTCCGGGCGCAACGGGATCGACTCGAGGCTTCCGGAGCAGACGGTGAAGGCGATGTCGCGTTCCTGCGGCTCGAGTTCGTCCAACTGGGCGACGAGTGCGTCGATCAGCCGGTTCTCGAGTCCGCGCTCCTTCTTCGAAGAGAGCTGGACGATCAGCTGACACACGATGTTCCAGTAGGACTTCTTCGCCTTGTCGACCACCAACTCGATGAGCTGGTCGGCCTGGAGGGTCTCCTTGTAATGCTCCGCGGCGAAATACTCGAGGAAGGTCCGATGCGTGAAGCCGTAGAGGCGCTCTCCCCGAGGCGATTGCCCGATCTCCGTCAGGATCCAGGCGCGGTCCCGGCAGAACTCCAGGAAGAGGCCGGCCGCGATCTCCGCCTCCCGGCGGTTCTTGTACTGCCACCCGCTCAGGTACTCCGTGGCCACGCTGATCAGCGTCTCCTCTTTCACACCTCCCTGTGCGTCGGCTCTGGAGAACACCCATTCAGCGATGTGCTGAACCATTCCGTCGACGTGCGCGTCGAATTCGAAGACGGGCCGCAACCGCCTTCGTCTGTCCCAGGTGTCGAACAGGAGTCGCGAGCAGCTTACGTAGATCTCCGGCCGGTTGCGGGGGATGAACCCCTGATGGCGGTAGAGATTGCAGATGAGGGCCAGAAGGAGGGGGTTCTCGCGCAGGTCCTCGATGTTGCTGCTCTCGGCGAGAAAGCTCGCCGTCAGGGTCCGCCGGCCGGCCGGTGTCAGGTCTTTGTGAAGATGGAGGTCGAACCATTTTCGCGCGTAGGCGCCGACCTGCTCGGCGGAGAAGGGCCCGATCGTGGCCACCTGGAACAGATCCGGGCTCAGCGGCGCCTGCCGGTAGCCCACAACCCGGCTGGTGACCAGGATGCGGCAGCGCGGGTACAGCCGGGCGAACGCGTCCACCGAGCGCGAGACCGCCTCGCGGTCCTGCCGGTGCGTGATCTCGTCCAGGCCGTCCAGGATCAGCAGCATCCGCCCGCTCGAACAGAGAAAGTCGACCTCCGCGCGAGAAAGTGTGACCTGATATCTGTTGGCCAGGACCATCTTGGCCGCGCCGATGATGTCGACGCCGGTGGGCGAGAAGATCGGCTCGCGCAGTTCTCGCAGGACGATGGGGAACGACAGGACCGGATTGTCCTTCGATCGTCTTTCGTCCCTACCGGGCAGGAGCCCGTTCGAAACCCGTTGTGCTACATAGTGGGAGAGTGTCGTCTTTCCGGCTCCAGGGTTTCCCACGACGACCAGGCGAGCGGAAGTTTCCAGCAGATCCGCGAGATCCGTGGACACCGGAAGTTCGGATTCTTTTCTGTCGGGGCCGTACGTCTTCGCCAGCTCATCGGGTGACTCGTCGAGGACGATGTGAGGCACCACGTAAATGTCGTCGATCGGCACCCGCGTCACCTCGAGGACGCCGGGTGGCGTCAGGTGACCGTGTACCTGGTCCACCGCCTCCTGGATCTGCGACGTCTTCCGCTCGATCGCCTGCCGGTCCACGTGCTCATCGTCGATCAGCGTGTTCAGCGTCGCGAGCTGCTTGGCGATCCGGGTCGTCTGTCTGTCCTGAATTCGCCGCAGGGCAACCTCGCGCTGGCGCTGAGCCTCGTCGTTCTGATCCTTTTGTTTCGCGGCCGGATCGGGGCCGATCTCCTCTACGCATTCGACCGCGACCTCGTCGATCAAACCGATGATCTTTTCCGAGGCGACCACGGAAGACGCGGGGGAGACGCCGTAGTAGATCAACAGCTGCCGGCACTCTTCGTTCAGCGTGGACAGGACCTCTCGCCCCTCCCGGACGATGTGGAACGCCACCGCGTCGGTCGTAAGGTTTCCCAGGTCTCGACTGGCGAGAAAGCGGGTGAGGGCGTCAAGGTCCTCGGAGTGCGCGCCAGGACCGAGATATTGGGACAGGTCCGCGCCTCGAAGCGCGAGGTTCAGCGCTTCGTCGACTGCCTCGACGTCCATGGAAGGCGTCGTCTCCTGCGTACGATCACGCCATTCCCGGTACACCTCCAGAACGGAATCGGAGAAGACGTTCGCGAGATAGCTGGAGATGAGCCCGGTGCTGATCGGGTCGAGCATCGAAATACTTTATCAAGATTTACTCGTGCTCAGCCCGAGCGCGGCGTGGCCGCGCGATCGACGAGGCCATACTGTACCGACTCGGGTGACGGCCGGCCGAGGTGTGCGCCAAGGAAAGAGGGACCATGCGGATCACGGTGCTGGGTGCGGGGTCATGGGGGACCACTGTCGCGTCGGTGCTCACCCGCCGGGATCATGAGTCGCTGATCTGGGCGCGGAACGAAGCGTCGGCGGAGGAGATCAACGCCAAGCACACCAACGAGCGTTATCTGGCCGGCTTTCCGCTGCCGCCGCGGCTCCGGGCCACCGCTGATCTGGCCGAGGCGGCCGCGCACGCGGAGCTGCTCGTCGTCGGGGTGCCTACGGGAGCCTTTCGGGACACCCTGGAGCGGGTACGGCCCGACCTGCACCCCTGGATTCCCGTGGTGAGCCTCAGCAAGGGGCTGGAGCGCGACTCGCTGCTCCGGATGACCGAAGTGATCAAGGACGTGCTGCCGGGTCATCCGGCGGCCGCGCTCACCGGGCCCAACCTGGCCAAGGAGATCATGGCGGGCATGGCCGCGGCCACCGTGATCGCGACCGAGGATCTGGCCGTCGCGGCCGAGTTGCAGCGGGTGTTCCGGCGCGGTCTGCTGCGCGTCTACACCAACCACGACGTGATCGGGTGTGAGGTCGGCGGCGCGCTGAAGAACGTCGTGGCGATCGCCACCGGCATCGCCCAGGGCCTCGGCGTCGGCGACAACACCCGGGCCGGTGTCATCTCGCGCGGGCTGGCCGAGCTGACCACGCTGGCGGTGGCGCTGGGCGGCGAGCCCAGCACGCTGGCCGGTCTGGCCGGCATGGGTGACCTGGTGGCGACGTGCATCAGCCCGCACAGCCGCAACCGCTACGTGGGTGAGCAGCTGGGCCGGGGGCGCAGCCTGGACGACATCCTGGCCGAGATGGGCCAGGTGGCCGAGGGCGTCAAGACCGTGCACGCGGCAGTCCAACTGGCCGACCGCCACGACCTGGCCATGCCCATCACCCGCACGATCCACCGCGTCATCACGGGCGACATGACCGCCGAGCGGGCCTACGAGGGCCTGCTCCGCACCCACCCCGCCGGTCACGAGTCCGAGCCCGGCTGAGCGCCGGGACCGGGCCGCCGCCCGGCCGTCATGCCTGGTCGAGAAGCTGGCGCGAAGGGCTGTAGTCGATCTTCGTGTCGGCGTAGACACCGAGCGCGTTGTCCTTCAGGCACCGCAGGCCCACACTGATCCAGCGCACTTCGCCGTCGTCGAAGAGTGCGTAGCCGACAGCGACGGCGAACTCCTCGCCGCCGCAGGGGCACGCGCACGCGCCGGCGGTGTCCTCGTCCCAATAGTCGGCGCTGTCACCGATGAAGGCGACGTTTCCGCAGGCCAGGCACATACGCAGGGTCGCCTCGTCCTCGTCGATGCCGACGCGGAAGGCTCGCCCGTCACACTGGCCACAACGGGACTCGACCACCGTGGCCACCGGGTAGCCGCCGGCCTCGAACTGGCGAACGTACTCGGCGAGATCGGCGAAGTCTTCCCCACGCCACAGCTTCCCGGACTTGTCGAGTGTCACCACACCATCATGCCGGGCGCAGCGGCGAAGGTTCATGGTTTGTACGTCCCGCGTGAGCTTCACCGAACCTCAGATCCGGTGCCGGCGGCTAGCGTCACGCCCGTGAATGAGGGGTTACCCCGCCGATGGGCGGTCTTCGGGCGTGGACTGGCCATCCTTCTGACGTGGCATGTGGTGGTGGGAGGCATCGCCGTGCTGCTTCTCTACGGAACGCTCGGCCACGATGATCGCCTCGTGAACGACACCCCCGGGCCGGTGTTCTGGCTGTCGGCGCTGGCCACGGGGGTAGCGACAGTGATGTCGCTGATCGTTTCCGTGCCGACCCTCGCGATACTGGTATGGCGGGCCGCCTGGCCGCCACTGGTCTCGGCCGGGACGAGCGCCTTCGCCGGCTTGGTCTTCGCCTGCGTCGGCGGTCTCTTCCTGCTCGGCCTCGAGTAGCCGATCGGAGAACAATCCGATGATCGCGACATCGGCCCCGGTCATCGGGGCGTCGGTGCGGACTGCTGCAAGGCCAGCAAGCGCGACACCTCGGCGGCCGGCATCGGGTGGGCCAGGTGGAAACCCTGGCCCAGCGTGTAGCCGAGCTCTCGCAGCGTTGCCACCTGTTCGGGGCTTTCGATGCCCTCGGCCACCGTGTCCAGGCCCAGCGCGTGGGCCAGCTGGATCACCGCCCTGGCCACGGCCTGGCGGGCGCCGGCCGCCGCGGGGTGGCCGTCGTCGATCTCTATGCCGTCCACGAAGGACTTGTCCAGCTTCACTATGGCCGCCGGGAATGCTCTCAGCAGGCTCAGTGACGACTCTCCGGTGCCGAAGTCGTCCAAGGCCAGGCGGATGCCCATGCGGTCCAGGTCGTACAGCGCCCGGGACACCTGCTGGCCCCTCAGGACCGCCGACTCCGTCACCTCCAGGACCAGGCGCTCGCACGGCAGGCCGCTGTCGGACAGGGCCTCCGCCACGTCGTCCACGAAGTCCGGGTCGTGCAGCTGGCGGGCCGACACGTTCAAGCCGGCCTCCTTCAGCGCGTCCGGGCCGAACTCGGCCAGCCAGGAAGCGGCCTGGCGGCACGTCTCGCGGAGGACGAAACGGCCCAGCGGGACGATCAGGCCCGTTCGCTCGGCGGCCGGGATGAACTCGGCCGGTGGGACCACGCCCCTCGTCGGGTGGTGCCAGCGGACCAGTGCCTCCACCCCGAACAGGCGGGTGCCGTCCAGGCGCATGATGGGCTGGTAGACCACCCGGAACTCGTTGTTGTCCAGAGCTCGCCGGAGCTCGCCGCCCAGCTGCATGTGGGCCAGCACCGGCTCGCCCAGGCCGTCGACGTAGCGTACGAAACCGGCCTTGCCCTGCTGTTTCGCCGTGTACATGGCCACGTCGGCGTCGCGCAGGACCGAGTCGACGGTGGCGCCGGGGGCGGCGGTGGCTATCCCGATGCTGGCCTGGACCAGCAGCCGGTGTTCGCTGATCGGCTGGGAGAACGCGGACAGCAGGCGACCGGCCAGGGCTTCCGCGTCGGAGGAGAGCAGCACCGCGAACTCGTCGCCGCCCACCCGCGCCGGCAGGGCGTGGGGACCGGCCTCGGACCGCAACAGCTCGGCCACCGAGATCAGCAGGTGGTCGCCGACGCCGTGGCCGAGCAGGTCGTTCACCGTCTTGAAGTCGTCCAGGTCGATGAGCAGCACCGACGCCTGGCCGGTGGTGCTCAGCGCCTCCGCCAGCCGGTCGCGGAACAGCGCCCGGTTGGCCAGCGCGGTCAGGCCGTCGTGGCTGACCTCGTACTTCAACCGGCCGAGCAGCCGCGCGTTCTCCCGGGACGTCAGATAGAGCCGGACCATCACCAGCCCGGTCACCACGACCGCGGCGATCAGGGCCACCCGGACCGGCCAGCGCAGCGGTTCGCCCAGCGCCACCGCGATCAAAGGCACATCAACCAAGATCATTGCGATGTACGGAAGGAGCACGCCCACACGCGCAGGCGGGCGCAGCCCCCGGTCGGCGCGGCTCTGCGCGGCCACCCCGAGCGTGATGAGCAGCGGGGCCAGGGGCAGGACGACCGACTGAGCGGGAACGCTGGCGATCAGGCCGAACTGCACGGCCAGCACGGCCGTGGCGGCGGCGGGCACGCCACCGGCGGCCGCGATGAAGCGGATCGCCACCCGGTCGACCGGGCCGCCCGCGATGTACGAGGCCTTGGTGGCCGCGCCGACCGCGATCAGCAGACCCAGCCCGACCAGCACGGTCGCCTGCCGGCTCAGGGACTCGCGGGCGGTCAGCATGGGTGCCAGCCCGATGTACCAGAGCACGGCCGCGCAGCCCAGGAAGGCGATCAGCCGGTCGAGCACCATGGGCCACCGCTCGGTGGCGCCGGCCCGGGCCACCGGGACCCGGGCCAGGGCGCCCATGGCGAGCAGGAAGCCCAGGGCCGCGATCGCCGCGGCCGGGGTCGGCATGGCGCGGGTACGCACCTCGTCGGCGTGGGCCAGCGAGTCCACGGCCAGCCAGGCGTACCCGAAGGTGATCAGGCCGATGGAGACGAAGACGGCCCGCCAGAACGGGTCGCGGCGGGACAGGCCGTGCAGCGACGCGGTGGCCAGGGCGCCGCCGATCGGGACGAAGACGTACGCCGTCGCCTCGGCGCCGATGCCGGCGCCGAGATAGGCCACACACCAGACGGCGCCGATCGCGGCGACCGCGGCGGTGGCCCGCACATAGAGCGCTTCCCGCGTCACGGAAGCGACACTAGTGCGTCCGAAGTGGAGAAGATCTCCCCCGAACGTTCGAGAGGGCCGGGCCGCGACGGGGGGATGTCGCGGCCCGGCGGTCCGGTCACTTCAGGCCGAAGGCCCGGGTGATCGTCTGTTCGACGCTGTTGCCGTACGCGTCCTTGGCGCCGGCCTTCAGCGTGACGTGCTGGGCGTTCTTCGGGGCCCGCAGGTCGGCCGTCCAGCCGTCCTTCGACTGGTGCAGCCGCTGGCGTACCCAGGTGGCGCCGTCGTCGTACGACACCTCGAGCGTGACCGAACCGATGGCCTTGGTGCTCGGGCCGCCGGTCAGGTGGGACGGCACGACCGTGATCGCGGTCGAGCGGGCGGCCCGATGCGAGATGTCCGTGTCCACCTTGTAGTCGAGCTGGATGAGCGGCAGGCGGGCCGTCTTGGCGTCGGAGAAGAAGTCCCAAGCCGTACGGGTCTTGGACGAGTACGGGTAGGACGTCGTGTCCCGCTGGGTCGTGGTGACCAGGCGGTACGGGAGACGCTTGGGGCTCAGCCCGGAGTTCTGATCGATCCAGTTGTAGGTGTTCTGCTCGATCACCGTCGTGCCCTGCGACAGGGTCGCGGTCATCTCGCCGCCTTCGGGGAAGGCCACGCCGGCGTGGTTGGCGCCGGAGTCACCCCAGCCGGGGATCTCGGCCACGATCCGGCCGCCGTCGCGGTAGGGCAGCGTGACCGCGTCGTTGATGCGGGGCCGCTGGATCGCGCCCAGCCAGGTTTCGCTGGTCCGGCTGCCCGCCTTGTAGGTGGTGTCGCCGCCCAGCTGGAACGAGTACCAGTCGTCCATGTCGGTCGACCAGCGGACACCGTCCTGGGCGGTGACCCAGTCGGTGCGGAACCGCTCGGAGCGCAGCAGGGTGGTCGAGCCGACCTTCACCGGCAGGTCCGGGTTCTTGTCGAAGCGCTTCTCGGACATCTCCCGAGTGGAGGTGCTCTGGAAGTCGACGTCGACCCGGGCCAGCTCACGCTCCGACGGGCGGTAGGTGAGCGACTTCGGCGTCCCGTTCGGCCAGTAGCGGACCAGGTCGTACAGATAGTCGGTGGTCGGGTCGGAGGTGACGTTCAGGCTCACCTTGCCCTTGGCGAGCTGGGCGATCAGGCGCTCGCCACCGTCCGCGGTCAGCGAGACCACGGCCAGCTTCGTCTTGGAGGTGGCGTCGAAGTAGCGGCCGGGCTCGTTGTTGACGACCGCGAGCACCGCCGCACCCGCCTTCTCGGCCGCCTTCACCTGGTCGTCGAGGTCGTCACGGCGTACGACAGCAATCTTGTCCTTGACGTTGACCTTGGCGAACTCGGCGGCGGTGCCCGTGCCGGCGAAGACCGCCTCGAGCCGGCGTGTGCCCTCGGCCGGGATGGTCGACCCGGAGATCAACAGCAGGTCGTCGTACGACTCGCCGAGCGAGATGAGCGGCTCGGTCTTCCGCCAGCGGGCAGTCACCGACATCTTGCCGTCACGGGCCTTCTGGCCGGGCGTGGTCCAGATGCTGTCGTAGTAGCGGGGAATGATGAAGGAGTCGGTGGCCTTGGCCGTGTCGCCCAGCTCGCGGTGGTAATCGAGGCGGACCTCGGCGGTGGCCGACGCCTTGGGCGTGATCGCCTGGACCTCACGGGTGGCCGAGGCCTTCAGCTCGATGGCGGTGTTCTTCTCGACGACGACAGTGGGCGCGCTGACCAGCGCCATGCCGCGGGAGTCGGGGCCGTGGGTGCCCTCGACGTCGCCCCACATCCACACCGCGTACCGGCCGTCCGGCACGAGCACGTCGATCGGGCGGCCGTCGATGGTGAGGAAGTTGTAGTAGGCGCCGGCCGGGTCGCCCTCACGCAGCATCATGATCTCACCGGGCATGGGCTCGCCGCCGCGGCCGGTGGGCGTGATGGTCAGGTGCCGGGGCTGGTCCTCGGTGCTGATGCCGATGAGGGTGTCGGCCACGCGACTGCCGTCGGCACCGGTGGCGACGACGCTGCCGGTGAAACGGCCCTTCTCCGGCGAACTGCTCAGGTCGACCGAGACCGTGACGGAGGCGGTGCCGTTGGCGGGCACGGTCACCCGCGACGCCGACAGCTTCGCGAAGTCGAGCCCGGTCGCGGCCAGGTCGAGGTCGACGGCACTGCCGCCGACATTGGTGTACGTGATCTGGCGCTCGACGGTGCCCGACGGCTCGTCCTCGACGGGGTGGATGCCGAGGTAGGCCGAGGCGGAGGCGAAGACCGTCGCCTTTGTCGTGGCGGCGATGTCGAGGCGGCCGCTTCCGGCCTCGTACGCGTTGTAGTCGGGGGTCTCCTTGGCCGTGCTCACCAGGGCGTCCTTGAGCTGCTGGCCGGTCCAGCCGGGGTGCTGGGCGGCGAGCAGGGCGGCCGCGCCGGCCACGTGCGGCGTGGCCATCGAGGTGCCGGAGGCCGAGGTGTAGAGCTCGTTCACCGGCTGGCCCATCGTCGTGCCGGCGGCGCGGGCGGCGACGATGTCGACGCCGGGCGCGGTGATCTCCGGCTTGAGCGCGCCGTCGACGAACCGCGGGCCGCGGCTGGAGAAGTCGGCGAGATGGTCGTCGCGGTCGACCGCGCCCACGGTGAGGGCGGCGTCGGCCGCGCCGGGCGACCCGACGGTGGTCTCGGTGGGCCCGCTGTTACCGGCCGCGATGACGAACAGGGCGCCGGTCTCGGCGCTGAGCTGGTTGACGGCCACGCTCATCGGGTCGGTGCCGTCGGTGGGGTCGCCGCCGAGGCTCATGCTGACGACCTTGGCCTTGCGCTCCCGCGCGGCCCACTCCATGCCGCTGATGATCCAGGAGTCCTGCCCGGAGCCACCGCTGTCGAGCACCTTGCCGATCTCGAGGTCGGCGCCCGGGGCGACGCCCCGCTCCTTGCCGCCGTCACCGGCGCCGGAGCCGGCGATGGTGGAGGCGACATGTGTGCCGTGCCCGTGCCCGTCGGTGACGTCCTCACCGGGCACGAAGCTCTGGCTCGACTCGATCCGGCCGGCCAGATCCGGGTGCCCGGCGTCGACGCCGGTGTCGAGCACGGCGACGTCGACGCCCTCGCCGGTGTTGCCGCCGGCCCACACTTCCGGCGCGCCGATCTGCGCCACGCTGTCGGCCAGGTCGGCGTGCACCTTGCCGTCCAGCCACACCTTGGTGATGCCGTGGGCGAAGCCGGTGGTGGCCTGCTTGGCCCGTACGCCCTCCGGGGCGGCCCCGGTCAGCGAGGTCCAGAAGTCCTTGTCGCGCTCGGCGCTCACCGCGCTGCCGTTGATGCTGGGCAGAGCACGCACTTCGGTGCCGCCCTCGGGCAGGGCGGCGGCGCTGCGCTTGGCGGCCGAGCCGGAGTATCCGAGGATGACCGGCAGCCGATCGGTGACGGCGTCGCCGTAGCCCTCGCGCAGCAGATAGGTCACGTTGAACAGTCGCTTGTCGAGCAGCCCGGCCCCGACGTACTGCATGGCGCTGTCCGGGTAGACGTAGGTGTCCGGCCCGACGGTGGTGATGTGAGCACCGACCTGCTCACCATCGGGCCCCTGAATGGTGGTGACACCGGGCCGGACGGTGACCTTGTCACCGGTGATGAGCGTGATCGTCGTACCGGCGGCCGAGTTCACCGGCCTCGGGGCACTGGGTGCTGCTTGTGCGTGGGCGGGCGCCGCCGGGTTCACGGCCAGCGCGGTCACGGCCGCGACGATGAGCGGCACGGACCTGCCGAAGGGGGATTGCGTCAACGGAACACCTCGACTCGATCAGAGGCCTGAAGTGCTGATGACGCTACGACAGCCTTGATCGATCTCTCGTCGGTCGATCTCCGCTGTTAATCAGCCCGAAACCAAATACGTAGTTCGATGAAACACAACATGGTTTCCGGGTGGTTGAAAGTTGCCATGACGGAAAACATCTGCGATAGTTTCCGTCATGGAAAACAACGTGCACGTTCCCGGCTCGGCCGAGGCCCGCGAGGCGCTGGCGAGCATCGAGACCGCCCAGCGTGCCGTGCGGGACACGCCGTGGCCCACGTGGATCTATCCGGTCAACGCGCTCCTGCTGGGCGCCATGACGTTGAGCTTCGCGCTGGGTGAGGACGGGGTCACCTATCTGCTGGCCGGCGGCGCCGTGCTCGTCGCGGTCAACATGCTGGCCGGCTACCGGATGGGCACGCCGTTCACCCTGCCCACCAGCCGCGTCTTCCTGGCCTTGGCCTTCACCGCGATGGGGTGCCTGCTCGCCGCGTTCATCGTCGCCGAGATCACCACGCAGCGGTGGCCGATCGTCATCCTCGCCGTCGGGGCGGCCGTCCTGTATTTGGCGGCCGGCGTGGTGCACCGGAAGTCGACGGGGGCGCCCCGGTGACGGCGGAACTCGATCCGGTCATCCACCCGACGCACCGCCTGCGGATCTGCGCGATGCTGGTGGCCGGCGGCACCGTGGAGCTGTCGGTGATCAAAGAGCATCTGGATCTGAGCCCGTCGGCGCTGAGCAAGCAGGTGGCCGCCCTGGTCGACGCGGGTTACGTGAAGCAGGACCGTCTCGGCTCGGACACCCGCCGGGTGTGGCTGACGATGACACGCCAGGGGCGGAAGGCGTACCAGGGACATGTCGCCGCCCTCCGCGAGATCGTCGACGCGACGGCGCCCTCGCTCGAGGAGCTCTCTCAATAGCCGGGCCCGACCGACAGGCTGTCGCGCCGAGGTGGTGACCCGGACAGCCGGTCCACATTAGAGTGCTGGCATGAGCTTCGACACCGGCGTTCCGCACTCGGCTCGGGTCTGGAACTACTGGCTGGGTGGGACCGACAACTTCCCGGTCGATCGGGCGGTGGGGGACCAGTTCGCCGGGCTCTATCCGGACATCACGGTGGTTGCCCGGTCGTCCCGGGCCTTTCTCAAGCGAGCCGTCACCTTCCTGGCCACGGAGGCCGGCATCCGGCAGTTCCTTGACGTCGGGACGGGCATGCCCACCGCCGAGCACACCCACCAAGTGGCCCAAGCCGTGGCTCCCGACGCCCGCATCGCATATGTGGACAACGATCCTCTTGTGCTGTCGCATGCGCGGACGCTTCTCACCGGTACGGCCGAGGGCGTCACCGAATACATCGACGCCGACCTGCGTGATCCGGGTGCTGTCCTCGAAGCCGCGGGGCGGAGCACCCTTGACCTGTCGCGGCCGGTCGGGCTGATCCTCATGAACATTCTGGGGCATGTGCCCGACCTGGATGATGCCGTGGCCATCGTCCGGCAGTTCATGGGTGCGCTGCCCTCGGGCAGCTATCTTGTCACCGCCGACGGGACCAACGTGCTCGACGGGCCCGCCTTCGAGGAGGCCATCGGGGTGTGGAACGCGAACGCCCCGCTCTCCTACCATCTGCGGCGGCCCGAGGAGCTCGCCCGCTTCCTCGAAGGGCTCGACGTCGTCGAGCCGGGGCTCGTCCCGTGCTCCCGCTGGCGTCCGGCCGCAGGTGACGATCCGCGTGAGGTCGACGAGTTCGGAGCGGTGGCTCACCAACCCTGACGCAGGCGGCCCCGGCGCCACTGCCAGTGTTTCCCGGCCGTCAAGTGGTCGATGATGGCGCGCTGGAGGACGGTGTCGCGGGGGAGCTGGTCCAGGGGAGTGGTCAACGTGCGGAAGACGAAGCGGCGGGCCTCGACGTCGGCGTCCGGTACGGCCAGTTCCTCGTACGGCAAGAGGTCGAACCTCTGCTGGAAGCGGACGATGTTGGAGCCGGGCGGCAGGTAGTCCAGCAGTTGCGGGTCGAGGAGCCAGGAGCCGCAGGTGTACGCCTCGTAGCGCTCCTCGGGGAAGTGGCGCGGGAAGAACTCCCGCGCCCGGTCGAGGGACGCGTCGACCGAGGCCGGGGTCAGCGGGCCCGACTCGGGGATGTGCAGGTCGATGGTCGTGTCGCCGCGCTGGAACTGCAGACGGCCCAGCTCGTAGAGGCCCCCGCGCACGTGCAGGGTCAGCCAGCTCTGCATGACCGGCCAGCCTTCGCCCTTCATGCGGCGGTCGACGGCCAGGTTGCGGCCCAGGTCGGCCAACGTCGCCCGGGTCACCTCGGCGGGGATGCCGCGGTCGCGGTGATAGGCGGTGACCACGTCGACCAGGGACAGGTAGACGTACACGAAGTAGCGCGGCAGCTCGGGGCCGGGTGACAGCCAGCCGTAGCCGCCCAGGTCGGCCCGGACCAGGGCGGTCGAGCGGTCCAGCAACCACCGCAGGGCGGGGCTCCACTGTGGGGACGGCCAGCCGGCCATGATGTCGGCGGCGTCGTCGGGACGGACACCGAGACGGTCGAGGCGCGGTGAGGTGGGCAGGGGCGCCGAGGGGTGGTCTCCGGCCAGGCGGTGCACGCGGTCGATCTCCTCGACGGGCACGCCGAGCTGGGCGGCCAGGTGATCCAGGTCCACCGGGTGACCTTACCGCCGGTGTTACGCTTCGCGTCGATGGCGACTTCCGCGCGCGGAGAACGAAAAGAGCCGTCCGTCGTCACGATGCGGGACATCGCCGAGGCGTCCGGCGTCTCGCAGAGCACCGTGTCGCGGGTGCTCAACAACGCGCCGACCCGGGTGCCGATCGCGGCCGGGACCCGGGAGCGGGTCATCGAGACCGCCCGCCATCTGGGCTATCGGCCCAATCCGCTGGCCCGGGGGCTGCGGGGAGCGTCGACCAACCTCATCGGCGCCGTCGTCCGGGACTTCAGCGACGTCTTCTACGCGGGCGTCATCGAGGCGCTCGTCGTCGAGTCGGTCGCGCACGGCTACAACGTCGTGCTCGGCCACGTGCACGGGCAGCTCGACGCCGCCTCGCCGCTGACCACGGTGCTGGAGACCCGCCACACCGACGCGATCATCCTGCTCGGTGACATGCAGGGCTATCCGGAACTGCTGGCCGACCTGCGGCGTTCCCCGGTGCCGGTGGTGGGCCTGTGGCAGGGAGCCAGCCCGCTCGAGTTCCCGACGGCCAACCCCGACGACCGGGCCGGCGTGCGGGCCGGCCTGGAGCATCTGGCCGCGCTCGGGCACCGGCGCATCGGGTTCCTCAGCGCCGAACTGCCGAACGAATACCGGATCCGCGAGGAGGCGTACGTCGATTTCATGCGGGAGCGGTTCGGCGGCGTACCCCCTCATCATCTCCGTCGTTGCCCTGGAACCTTGGACGGCGGCGAGTCGGCGCTGGCCGAGCTGATGAGCCTGCCCGAGCCGCCGACCGCGGTGGCCGCCTCGACCGACCTGGTGGGGGTGGGCGCGCTGCACGCCGCGCACACGCTCGGCGTCGCGGTGCCCCGCCAACTGTCCGTCGTCGGTTTCGACGACATCCTCATCGCCGCGCACACCGTGCCCGCCCTGACCACGCTGCGGATGCCGATCGCCGAGATCGTCGGCTTCGGGGTGGCCCAGGCGGTGTCGCTGGCCCGCGACCCGTCGTCGCGCCCCGAGCCCGGCGTGACAGTCTTCCCGCTGCCCCTGATCGTGCGCGACTCCACGGCGCCGCCGGCTTAGCAGGGCGCGCCGTCTTGACGATTGTTCCGCGGAACGGGCGACGGATGGACACCTTTCGGGGTCAAGGTCTGGCTGGGCTCGGTGGACACAGACTGTTTCGGTGAGTAACAACCGGGCCAGCTGAGCGTCCGGCAGCGTCGGAATCCTTGCCCGAACAACTCCGCCGCGGCCTGCCCGACCTGCTGCCGCCGTGCCGTTCCGCCTGATCGACACTCGACCTGATCGCCCGCGTCCGCGCCTGCTGGATGCCACACGGCCTGCGCCACCGAGTCATGACCCCCGGGAAGAACCTGCGCCGCACCGCCCCAGCGCTGGCTCGACGAACACCGCCTGCAGCTGATCCGCAGCGCCCGTTACAGCCCCCTGGACAACCCGATCGAACGGATCTGGGCCGCGATGAAATACCGCATCGCCAACACCGCTCCCGCGACCATGACCGATCCCATCCGCCAAGCCCACGCGTTCTTCCAAGACCGCACCGACGCTCAGAACCTAACCACCGCCGCACCCTGGCTCCCCCCAGTTACGGACAAGACTTCTGGCCAGGTGCTTAGCGCGGGATCCACACCCGCATGCCGCCGGCGCCGCGGTTGGCCCAGGCGAAGTACGGGACGGCGGTGTCGAGGCCGACCAGGGACTCGGCCAGGCCGGTACGGGGCAGAAGGGCCGGCTCCCGGCTGAAGTCCCAGGTCAGGTCCGGGACGTCGGCCTCCTCCAGGCAGTAGACCAGTGGGCCTCTCTCCAGCGCCGCGCATCCCCGCACGGCGTCGATCCGGGGGTCGGGCTCGGTGACCCGGGGCGGCATCTCCAGGCGGAGCTCCACCAGGTCGCCGGGCTGCCAGCGCCGGTGCCGCTTGACCACGCCGGCCGCCACCGCGTGCGTACCGTCCGGACCGGTCAAGGTGGCCGTGCGGCACCATCGTGGCACTCGCAAGGACAAGGTCCACGGCTCCGCCGGAGATTCCAGCAGTTGTACGGCGATTCGGCCGTCCCACGGGTAATTCGTGTCGACCCGCAGACGCCTGGGGCCGGCCCCGATGGTCGCGGTGGCGTACTGGTGCAGCTGAATGCCGCTGTCGTCCGCCGTCGCCAGCAACTGCTTGCAGCAACTGAGCATCCGCATCAGGTTCGGCGGGCAGCAGGCGCAGGCATACCAGGGCTGACGATCCCCGGTGCCGTCCGGCGCCCGGTGTGTCCGGCGCTGCAAGGGGTTGGTGTAGAAGAAACTTGTTCCATCGAGCGACATCCCGGGCAACACCCCGTTGTAGAGGATTCGCTCGATCGCGTCGGCGTATCCGGGCTCGCCCGTGGCCAGCAGCAGCCGCCACGCGAGCATCACCCCGGCGATCGACGCGCACGTCTCGGCGTACGCGCGGTCCGGCGGCAGCTCGTACGGATCGCCGAACGCCTCGTCCCGATGCCGGCTGCCCATGCCACCGGTCAGATACATGCGCGTGCGCGTCAGATCGTCCCATCGGCGCCGCACCGCCGCCAGCAGCCGATCGTCACCGAGCTCCACGGCGACGTCGACGGCGCCACAGTCAAGATAGAGCTGCCGTACGGCGTGACCCGCCACCGACGCCGCCTCACGCACCGGCTCGTGGTCCTGCCAGTAGGCCGCCCCGAACTGCTCGGCCCCGGCCAGCGTGCCGTGCCCGCGCATGTCGATCATGCGGGCGGCCTTGGTCAGATGGCGCCGCTCGCCGGTCACCCGGCTCAGCTCCACCAGCGCCATCTCGATGTTCGGATGCCCGTCGATGATCCCGTCCGGCACGTGATCGGCGGCCCGAACCGCGATGTCGAGCAACCGGTCGTCGTCGCGGGCGCGATGCCACGCCACCGCCGCCTGGATGAGGTGGCCCACGCAGTAGAGCTCGTGACCCCAGGACAGGTCCCGGTACGGCTCGCCGGTCCGGAAATAGCTGTTCAGATAGCCGTCGGGCCGCTGGGCCGAGCCGATCAGGGCGATCACATCATGGTCGGGAAGCCCTTCCCACCCCGACGCCTCCAGCCATTTGTAGACGTCCGAGTCGAGGAAGGGCAGGGTCCCCCGGTAGTCGCCGGTGAGCCGCAGATTGTCGAGGTTTCCGGCCTTCTCCAGCTGTTCCAGGCCGTACGGGATGGTGCGTTCCCGGTTGACGCGGACCCGCGAAGCCCAGAAACCGCCGGTGAGCTCGACCCGCCGGGCGTCGAGGGGACGGAGCCGGGTCAGCGCCGACGGGGACGGCTGCACTGCTGTCACGCTCATTTCACGGCTCCGCTCATCAGGCCGGCCATGTAGTACCGCTGGAGCAACAGATAGACGGCCACGCAGGGGATGATCGAGATGGTGATGCCGGCCTGGAGCATGCCCCAGTCGGTGCCGCCCAGGCTGGTCTCGGTGCGGGCCGTCGCCAGGATCACGGGCAGTGTGAACTTCGCGCTCGAGCTCATCATCACGAGCGCGCCCAGGAACTCGTTCCAGGACGTGATGAAAGCGAACAGGGTGACGGTGACGACCGCGGGCAGGGTCGGCGGCAGGAAGACGCGCCGCAGGATCTGGTGCGGGGCGGCGCCGTCCATGATGGCGGCCTCCTCCAGCTCGCGGGGCACCGCCGCGAAGCTGTTGCGCAGGATGTAGAGGCTGAACGGCAACTGGATCGTGGTGTGCAGGATCGCCAGCCCGATCAGCGAGTTCGTCAGGCCGATCTTGGCGAACATGAGGAACATCGGGGTCAGGAGCGCCTGGTACGGGACGATGAGCGCGAACAGGAGCACGATGAAGATCAGTTCCTTGCCGGGCACCGGGAAGCGCGACAGGCCGTACGCGGCCGGCACGGTGAGCAGCAGGGTGAAGACGATCGTCAGCACCGCCGTGCCGAAGCTGTTGCCCAGATAGGTGAGCAGCCCCTCCTGGTAGTCCCAGAGCCGCTGGTAGCTGTCCAGGCTCAGCCCGTGCGGCAGATAGGTGGGCGGCGCGGCGGCCGCCTCGGCCGTCGGCTTGATCGAGGCCAGCACGGAGTAGAGCAGCGGCAGCATCATGATCGTGCCGATCGCGACGCAGCCGGCCGCCACGAGGTGGCCGCGGTGCCCGGCCCTGACCGGCTGGGCGACGGCCCGCTCCCGGGCCCGGGCCAGCGTGGCGGTCACGACTCGCTCCGGCGGGTGAGGACGAGCTGGACGACGGTGAAGGCCAGGATGGTCACGGCCAGGATCAGCGACAGGGCGGCCCCGTAGCCCAGCTTGAGATAGGGGAACGAGTTCAGGTAGACGAAGAAGACCGAGGTGGCGGTCTCGTTCTGCGGCTGACCGGCGGTCATGATGTAGAACTGGTCGAACGCCAGCAGCGAGCCGATCACGCTGACCAGGGTGACCAGCAGGACCGTGCGCATGGTGAGCGGCAGGACGACCCGGCCGATCCGCTGCCCATAGCTCGCCCCGTCGACCTGGGTGGCCTCGGTGATCTCGGTGGGGATGGCCTGGATGGCGCCGACGAACAGGATCATCCCGAAGCCGATGACCTTCCACACCACCGACGTGCTGATCGCGAAGTTCGACGTGCCGGCGTCCACCCCGAGCCAGAGCACGGGGTGGTCGACCAGGCCGAGATCGAGCAGGATCCGGTTGATCACGCCGAAGTCGGTGCTGAACAGCCAGTACCAGAGCAGGCTGGAGACACCGAGGCCGATGACGACCGGAACGAAGACCACCGTACGGGTGACGACACGCACCCGGCCGGCCGGAGCCGTCAGCAGCGCCAGCAGGTAGCCGCCGACGATGAGCACCGGCGTGATCAGTGCCGTGTATTTCAGCGTGAACAGGAACGACGTCCAGAACTGCCGGTCGCCGAACGCCTGCCGGAAGTTGCCGGCGCCGATGAAGCGCGGCTCGGAGATCAGCGACCACTCGTGCAGCGACATCCACACCATCCGGCCCAGCGGATAGACGGTGAACACCAGCACGAAGGCCAGGGCCGGAGCGGTGAAGGCCAGACCGGTGAGCCGGTTACGGCGCGTACGCTGCATGCCCTTGTCTCCTAGGACTTCGAGGCGATGTCCTTCATCGACTTCTTGGCGTCGGCGATGACCGCGTCGAGGTCGTCGTCGGTGTAGTAGGCGCGCTGGAGCATCTTCAGCCACGGGCCCTGCGGCGAGTTGATCTGCTCGAAGAAGGTCAGGGTGTACGGCGTCCGGCCCACCGTCAGCGCCTCGGCCACATCCTGCACCAGCGGTTCGGCCTGGAAGTACTTGTTGTCGACCATGTCGCTGCGGGTGGTCAGGTTCAGCGCCTTGGCGTACACCTCGACCTGAACCTCGTCGGAGAGCAGGAACTTCATGAAGTTGACGGCGTCGTTGACGCGCTTGCTGCCCTTGGGGACGACGACCAGGTCGCCGCCGATGAACGAGGCGCTGGATCCGGCGGTCATGCCGGGCAGCAGGGCCACGCCGAAGTCCATCGTGGGGTTCTGCTGCCGGGCCAGCGTGATGTTGAAGTTGCCGGTGCCCATCATGCCGACCTTGCCCGAGCCGAACTGCAGGTGGAACGTCTCGCCGTTCTCGGTGCGGTCACCCTCGTGCACGTTGCCGGCCTTGACCATGTCCCGTTCGAACTGGAGCACCTGCTTCACGCCGTCACCGACGAGCGGCTCGTCGCCCGGCCCGGCGGCCTCGATCTTCGCCCCCGACGCCCACATCAGCGGGCCCACCGTGAAGATGTTGCAGCCGGCGCAGTTGCCGGGCAGGTAGTAGCCCCGGACATCCCCACCCAGGGCGGTGATCTTGTCGGCGTACGTCCGCAGTTCGGGCAGGCTGGTCGGCGGTTTGGCCGGGTCGAGACCGGCCCGCTTGAACAGGTCCTTGTTGTAGAAGAGGGCGGACACGTCGGCGTACAGGGGAACGCCGTAAAGCTTGTTCTCGTAGGTCGCGACCGTCATGTGGCCCTTGCTGGCGGTCTTCAGCTCGGGCCAGCCGCTGATCCGCGCGGTCAGGTCGACGAGCTGCCCCGCCTTCTCGAACTGGGGCGCGTAGATGAGGTCCATGCCCATCAGATCGGGCACCTGCCCCGACGCGATCCCCTGAGCGATCTTGCCGACCATCTCGGTGTGCGGGATGTAGGTGAGAGCGACCTTGCAGTCCGGATTCTTGGCGTTCCAGGCGGCGACCAGCATGTCGACCATGTCCTTGTTGCCGCCCGAGCGCTCCCACATGGTGAGCTCGCCCTTTGTGGCGCAACTGGTCGTAGCCTCCACGACCTGCTCGGACGTGGACTCCTCAGCCCCTGCGGAGCAGCCGGCGACCCCGATCATGGCCGCGACCGTCAAGAGGGACAATCGGTTCCTCATTAGACGCGCCTCCTGCCGAGCACCCCCGGCCCGGATGCCGGGTTACCGGCGACCGTACGCCTACCGCATACGTTTGCGTACATACGTTTGCAGCCTTCGGCACACCTTGCCGAACCCGACATAGGCGGAGGTTCCCCGCGAGCCGGTGAGTTCGGCGTGTTCGTATGACGATGACCAGTTCCCGTTCCTGGCCGACTTCCGCCGGTCGTGGAAGGACATCCGGGCCGAGTGCGCGGCCCTGGACGGCGATTCGTTCGAGCCGTGGGTGCAGCGCGAGACGTACGGAACCGGCTGGAGCGTCTATGGGCTCATCGCGTTCGGCACCCGGATCGAGGAGGCGCTGGCGGCCTGCCCGCGCACGGCGGACGCGCTGGGCCGGATCCCGGACCTGACGACGGCCTGATCGTCCCCGACGGTGACTGCGCGCTGCGGGTCGGCGCGGATGAACTGCCACCCGACGTGGCGGCCGCTGTGAAACGGCGGTGATGCTTTTGTGCGGGCGTGCCGGCGTACATCATGGAACTCCGGTCCTGGATGGTTGGAGGCGCTTTGAAGCTGTTGCTCACCTCGGGTGGAGTCACCAATCCGAGCATTCAAGCGGCGCTCGTACGTCTTCTCGGCAAGCCCATCGCCGAAAGCCACGCCCTCTGCGTGCCGACCGCGCAATGGGGGCACCCGGCCTGTGGACCTCAGTCGGTGCGCGGGCTGGTGACCGGCTATGAGTTCCTGACCGGGCTGGGCTGGGCGTCGCTGGGTGTCCTCGAGCTCACCGCCCTGCCCACGATCGGGGCCGAGCGCTGGATGCCGTGGGTTCGTGAGGCCGACGTGCTGCTGGTCGACGGGGGTGACGCCACCTATCTGAGCCACTGGATGCGGGAGTCGGGACTGGCCGGTCTGTTGCCGTCACTGACCGAGAAGGTCTGGGTCGGGGTGAGCGCCGGCAGCATGGTGATGACGCCGCGGATCGGGAAGGTGTTCGTCGAGTGGGCGGCCGCCCCGGACGACCGCACGCTCGGTGTCGTCGACTTCTCGATCTTTCCGCACCTCAACGCGTTCCCCGACAACTCCATGGCCGACGCCGAGCGCTGGGCCGCCGAGCTGGGGGCGCCGGCCTACGCCATCGACGAGCAGACGGCCATCCAGGTCGTCGGCGGCGCGGTCGAGGTGATCTCCGAGGGCGAGTGGAGGAAGTTTCAGTAGCCGGTGATCCGTGCGGGGAACCAGGTGACTTCCTCGGGGGTGCCGTCGACGGTGCCGCGTGCGCTGTTGGCCCGATCGGCGACCTGCCGCGCCGCGGCCAACGAGGTCAGCAGGCCGTACTCGTTCGTCGCTTGTTCCCGGAGGCCGTAGCAGAGCCAGCTGTGGAAGCGGCCCGCCTCGAAACCGAGCACCTCGAAGCCGAGCGTCCGGCCGGCGGGCGGAGGGGTTCCCCGGGCGAGGTTCACCAGCATGGGGTGGGGATAGTCGCCGATCCACCCTTCGACCATTCCGGCGACGTCGCCGGCTTGCGATGCCGGCACGCTGACCGCCAGCACATGACCGGCCGTGGGGGTCACGTCGGGCTGGATGGGATGCCAGGGCGCGATCAACGGGTCGTCACCGAAGGGCAGCAGCTCCGCCAGACAATCGCTGACGGTGACGACTTCAGCGCGAGGCTGTGACGGAGGGACCCAGCGCTTCGCCACGGCGAAGGCGGCCAACACGTATGACGTCATCGCAGAGCTATCGACAAGGGCGCGCTGGAGCGCTCGAAGCCGAGCCGTCGGCGAGCTCGACGACACACAGACCGGCCTCGTTGATGCCTTCCAGGCAGCCGCTCAGGTAGCCCTCGATCCGGGTGCCCCTCCACCACGTGGGGCCGGGCCAGGGCGGGAAGCCGCTGACCGGGTGAGGGCGGCGCCGTCTCGATGACCGAAGCGTGAATATCGAAGTTCCGTACGACAGTGGGCGGACACCACACCGCCGAGCATCCGCCCGGCAGAGGCAGCCCGTTCAGCTGGTCGACACACACCCCGGGGTCGTCGTCGGCCACGCCGAACGCCGCCGCCATCCCGCGTGAGCGCTCATGGTGTTCGGGCCAGTTGACCTCGAACCACCGCCGGCGGGCCCGGCCGAGCCGGGGCGCCACCTCGAGCGGCGCGGAGCCGTAGGCGTCGACGGCGGCTTGGGCGAGCGCGAACCCGATCTCCGCCTGCGTCCCTCGCACGACAAGGTGAGAAACAACGGCGAAGTCCCCGGGTACGCCAACTCGCACACGGTGATCCTCACACATCACCACGTTCCGCGCGGGGCCGGCGGCGGCTTGTCCTGCCACAATCGCACCCATGCCTGAGATCGTCACCGGGGGTCTGGTTCGCGAAGGCCGGGTGCTGCTCGTTCACCGCAGCCCGGACCGCCACGTCTATCCGAACGTGTGGGATCTGGCCGGCGGGCACGTCGAGGCCGGGGAAAGTGAGCTGACCGCGCTCGCCCGGGAACTGCGTGAAGAGCTGGGCGTGCGCATCTCGACCGGCTCCGCGATCCACCTGTGCCGGTTCGCGGTGGGCTCTGGGGAGGAAGCGGCGGGCTCTGGGGAGGAGCCCGTGCGCTTCAGCGCCTGGATCGTCGGTGAATGGGCGGGGACGCCGGTGAACGCCGCTCCCGATGAACATGACGAGATCCGGTGGTTCCGGGCCGCGGAGCTGCCTCCGCTCGCCCACGACAAAGTCGGCACGGCGTTGAAGGACGCCCTCGGCCTGTGATCCTGGTGACGAGGGTGGAGGCGAACCTCGTACGACCGCCTGCGTCTTTAAAGGCATGAAAACCAAGGCCGCGGTTCTGTTCGAGACGGGCAAGTCGTTCGAGATTGTCGAGCTCGATCTGGACGAGCCGCGCGAGGAGGAGATTCTCGTACGGTTCGTGGCGGCCGGGCTCTGTCATTCGGAGCTGCATTACACGAGCGGCGACATCGCGGCCCGGGTGCCTTTCGTGGGTGGGCACGAGGCGTCCGGTGTGGTCGAGGCGGTCGGGTCGCGGGTCACGCGGGTGACGCCGGGCGATCACGTCGTGACGACCTTTGTGCCCAGTGACGGGATCTGCCAATACTGCTCGACCGGGCGGCAGTCCCTCTGCGTGCTCGGGGCCACGCTCACCACCGGTGAGCTGCCGCAGGGCGGTTTCCGGATGCATCACGGCGCCACCGACGTCGGCGGCTTCTGCATCATCGGGGCCTTCTCGGAACGGTCGGTGCTGTCGCAATATTCGGTCGTACGCATCGACCCGCGCCACGATCTGACGACGGCGGCGCTGTTCAGCTGCGGCATTCCGACCGGCTGGGGCACGGCCACGACGGCCGCCAATGTGGAGCCGGGCGAAATCGTGGTCGTCTTCGGCGCCGGCGGCATCGGCATGAACGCCGTGCAGGGCGCCCGATACAGCGGCGCCAGCGAGGTCGTCGTGGTCGATCCGGTCAAGGTCAAGCGGGACACGGCACGGCATTTCGGGGCCACTTACACGTACGCCTCGGCGGCCGCCGCCCTCGACCGGATCAGCGAGCTCACCGGCGGCGCCATGGCCGACAAGGCGCTGGTCACCGTGGGCCAGGTCGACAGCGGCGTCGCCACCGCCGCCTTCGACGCTGTGGGCAAGAGCGGCACCGTGGTCATCACCGGGCTGGCCAAGGAACGGTTCGCGGTGCGCTCGCCCAGTGACATCATGCTGGTGCAGCAGAAGACCGTGCGCGGGTCGATCTACGGGTCACTCAATCCGCAGTACGACATCCCGCGGCTCCTGCAGCTCCACCGCACCGGCGACCTGCGGGTGGACGGGCTGCTGACCAGGACGTACACCCTGGACGAAGTCAACGACGGCTATCGCGATCTCGTGCAGGGGCGCAACATCCGCGGCGTCATCGCCCTCTGAGCGTTTCGCTTATGCGGGCGAGCTTCTCGGCCATTCTGCGTCTCGGGCGGCGCCGGTCTACTGGAAAGCATGACGAACACGACGCTTCTCATCGGTGGAACGGGCAAGACGGGACGCCGCGTGGCGGAACGGCTTGCGGGGCAGGGCATCGACGTCCGGGTCGGGTCGCGCGGCAGCAGCACGCGGTTCGACTGGCACGACGAGTCGACGTGGGCGCCGGCGCTGGTGGGCGTCCGGGCGGCGTACCTCACCTTCTATCCCGATCTCGGTCTTCCCAGAGCGGCCGAGATCGTGGGTGCCTTCGCCGAGAGGGCGGCGGCCTCGGGGGTCGAGCAGCTGGTGTTGCTGTCCGGGCGTGGGGAGCCCTTGGCCCAGCAGGCCGAACGGAACGTGCAGGCGGCCGGGACGGGCTGGACGATCGTGACGTGCTCCTGGTTCATGCAGAACTTCAGCGAGGACTTCCTCGTCGAGGCGGTCCGCGGCGGCGACATCATGCTGCCGGCCGGTGACGTGCCCGAGCCGTTCGTGGACGCCGAGGACATCGCCGACGTGGTGGCGGCGGCGCTGGTCGATCCGCGGCACCGGGGGCGGCAGTACGAGCTGACCGGGCCCCGGGCGCTGACCTTCGCCGACGTGGCGGCCGAGCTGAGCCGGGCCACCGGCCGCACGATCAAATACACACCCATCACCCACGAGGAGTACGGGGTGGTGCTGCGCGACGCCGGGCTGCCGGCCGAACTGGGCGACATGTTCCGGCACATCCTCGACGGCCGCAACGTGCGCACGGCCGACGGGGTGCGGGAGGCCCTGGGCCGGCCGGCCCGCGACTTCGGCGCGTATGCGGACCGGCACGCGGCCACGGGAGTGTGGGGTCCGGCCGGGTAACGTGGCCGTCCATGCAGCCCACCTCGAAGCTGGAACGCCGCGTGGTGACCGCCGCCGAGAAGGCACTGGCCCGGCAGCGATATGTGAGCCCGTTGGACGTGCTGACCGGCCTGGGCTGGCTGGAGCCGGGCCGGGTGACGGAGTGGCGCCAGGGTCGGGCGCCGGTCCTGGAGGCGGTGGCGGCGGTCTCGCCCGACCGGATCACCGACGCGCTCGAGGTGTTCCACCGCTGGGTGCGAAGCCGCGGCTTGCAGCCGAGCGAGGTGGAGTACGTGGCGGCGACCCGCGACCGCCGCCAGTTGCGTTTCACCGAGTCGGGCGACGAGGTGGCGTACCGGACGCATTGGATGGCGGCCGAGCTGACGGAGAAGCAGCGGGAACGGATGACGACCCGGCAGAGCAAGGCGCCGGACCTGGTGGTGGTGCTGCCGGACCGCGAGTTCACCTGCACGGGCTGCGGCGACACGAGCGCCGGCATGCTGATGATGGAGGACGGCGGCCCGATCTGCCTGACCTGCGCCGACCTCGACCACCTGGAGTTTCTGCCGGCCGGCGACGCCGCACTGACCCGCCGGGCCAAGGCGGCGAGCCGGCTGTCGGCGGTGGTGGTCCGGTTCAACCGTTCCCGCAAACGCAACGAACGTCAGGGCCTGCTGGTCGAGCGCGCGGCGATCGAGGAGGCCGAGCGGCAGTGCCTGTCCGACGAGGACGCGCGGGCCCGCCGCCGGGACCGGGACCGGGTACGCCGGGAGGCCGCCGACGAGGTCTTCCAGCAGAACCTGAGCGCCGAGATCCTGCGCCTGTTCCCGTCGTGCCCGCCGGAGCGGGCCACCGAGGTCAGCGAACACACGAGCCTCCGGGGCTCGGGCCGGGTGGGCCGCAGCGCCGCCGGCCGCTCCCTCGACCCCGACGCGGTGACGAGGGCGGTGATCGCCTCGATCCGCCACAAGGACACCCCGTACGACGACATGCTGATGTCCGGCGTCCCCCGGGACGAGGCCCGCACCCGCATCCGCCCCACCATCGACAAGGTCCTCGACACCTGGCGGCGTCCCCTCTGAACCTTGTCACTGCGGGTGGATCATTTCTCGCTCGCTTGTAAATGCGCGGCCTTCTGGCATGAGTGACGGGGGCAAGGGGGCGATATGTCCAAGGCTTTATCGCGAGCAGGTGGCAGTATTCAGAAGTCCGGGGTGCGGCGTGCTCTGGCGGTATACGTCACCGGCCCGGAAACGTCGTCATCAGCTCGTTCGTCTTCGCCGACCCGACCGTCTACGCCGAGACGTACGCGCAGGGTCGCCTGGTCGGCACCCACGAATTCGGTCACGCGCTGGGGCGGGATCACACGAACCGGGCTGACAACATGCGTGGAAAGTTCATCGGAATCGCCGCGCCCGGGCTGGGAGTGGCGGCCGCCGCGGGAATCGTGTTCGCCGGATTTCCCGCTCGGGATCCGCTGAGCCGGCGCCGGAAAAGGTGGTCATTCATACCGACCGCTACGAAGTCGGCGTGGCCAGGAGCGGCATGGGTAGCGAGTACGGTCTCGCCCAGTCGGACGACGCCGCCCAGCCGCCCGTTCAGGTGTTGAAATGACCCGGACTGTCAAGGACTGACGGATGGGGCCCGACGGCGGCTGTAGCCCGGCGCAGGGCCCCCTCCTCGGCGGCGTCGGGGGCCAGCTTTCGCAGCTCGCGGGCGGCGTCCAGCTCGGACAGAGCCGCGGCCCGGTCGCCCCGGGCCAGATGTGCCTCGGCCAGCAGGCGACGGGTGACCGCCTCCTCGTGGGGATCGCCGACGCTGCGGTGGCACCGCGCGGCCGATTCCAGATGTTCGACCGCGGCCGCGGTGTCACCCCGCCGGAGGTGGGTGGCGCCGATGTTGGCCAGCGTCTCGCCCTCGGCCTCCCGGTGGCCCGCGTCCCGGAAGGCGAGCAGGGCCTGCTGGAAGTGGGTCAACGCCGTGCCGAAACCGCCCAGCGACGTGTGAATGCGGCCCAGGGTGTCCGACGAGAGCCCCTCGCCGTAGCGGTCGCCCTGGTCGCGGAACTGCCCCAGGGACCGTGCGGCCGCCTCCACCGCCTGGTCGGGCTTGCCGCCGTCCAGGTAGACCATGGCGAGGTTGTTCCACGCGTGGGCGACGCGCCGAGTGTCGCCGACGGCGGCGCTCAACCGCAGCGCCCGATGGTAGGCCTCCTCGGCGTCGTCGAAACGACGCCGGCCGGACAGGACACGGCCGAGGTTGATCAGGACGCGGGATTCTCCGTCGGCGTCGCCCGTCTCGCGGTAGTAGCTTCCGCCTGCCGCAGGTGATCCGTCGCCTCGGCCCACCGGCGCAGCGGTCGTCCGGCCGAGGGCGTCGGTCGTCCCGGTGGGCCGGCCGTGGGCAGCGACTCGCGGGTGCGCACGACCAGCGTCTCGGCGAACCCCTCGGGCCGGGCCGACAGCACCAGGTCGACGCCGGGCAGCACGTCGGCGTAGGTAGCCCGCGAACCGGACAGCACGGGCGCCGGCAGGGTCCACGGGGCCGTCAGCGCCAGCGCGCCTCCGGCGGTGGCGATCCGTGCCATGGCCCCGGCGCCCGCCGCCGCGAAATCCAGGTCGGCCGCCGTCGCCAGCGGCCGAACCCTGCCCCCGTCGGACCGCAGCGTCGTGTCGACGGCGGCCCACGACCCGCCGGAACCGCGCACCCGGCGCGGCACGGCGGACGTCTCCAGCGTGTAGGAACCGTTCGGGTTGGCGAACACCTGGTCCCGTTCCGACCGCTTGCCGAGCAACTCGACCCGCGACCCGCACGCCTTGGCCCGCGCCGACGCCGCGGCCGCGTCCGCTACGCCGGCCGGACACGCGACCGGCGCCGCGGCGGCCGGACCGCCCGGCGCGGACAGTCCGGAAGCCACCGCCGCCACCATCACCAGGGCGGCGCCCGCAACGCGCCGCGCGGAACCGAACATGCGTGCACTCCTTGGGCCAGGGCCGCACGCATCGGTCAGCGGCGTCCGGTCAGGACGCCATCATGGGTGACCAGGTTTGACATTCGTTTGACACGGGTTCAGGCGAACAGGGCGCGGCCCCAGAAGTCGTCCGGGCCGGACAGGCCCGGGGGACAGGCGAAGACGGCGCTGGAGACGTGGCGGACGTACTCGTTCATCTCGTCGTTGGCGGACAGGCTGCGCTGGACCGGGATGAAGGCCTTGGCCGGGTCCCGCTGATAGGCGATGAAGAACAGGCCCGCGTTCAGGCGGCCCAGACCGTCCGAGCCGTCGACGAAGTTGTAGCCCCGGCGCAGCATCCGGGCGCCCTTGTTGGTGTCGGGGTGGGCCAGGCGCACGTGGGAGGTCGTGGCCAGCAAGGGCTGGCCGTCGGCGCCGACAGCGGTGAAGTCGGGCTCGTCGAACTCGGCGTCCGCGCCCAGCGGAGCGCCGCTGCCCTTGTAACGGCCGACGATGCCTTCCTGCTCGGTCAGCGAGGAGCGGTCCCACGTCTCGATCAGCATGCGGATCTTGCGGGTGACCAGGTAGGAGCCGCCGGTCATCCACTCGGGGCCGTCGCCCGGCTGGACCCACAGGTGGTCGCGCAGCAGGTCGGGCTGTTCGGCCTTCAGGTTGCGGGTGCCGTCCTTGAAGCCGAACAGGTTGCGCGGTGTCGCCTGGCCCACGGCGGTCGATGACGTACGCCCGAAGCCCAGCTGCGACCAGCGCACGCTCACGGTGCCCATGCCGATGCGGGCCAGGTTGCGCACGGCGTGCACCGCGACCTGGGGATCGTTGGCGCAGGCCTGGATGGCGATGTCGCCGCCGGAGATGGCCGCGTCGAGGGTGTCGCCGGTGAAGCGGGGGAGTGGCTCCAGCGCGGCCGGGCGCCGGGCGGCCAGGCCGAAGCGCTGGAACAGCGACGGGCCGAAGCCGATCGTGATGGTCAGCGACGACGGCGGCAGGCCCAGCGCCTCACCGGTGTCGTCCGGCGGCGCCTCGGGTTCGCCGTTGACCGCGCCGATCTCGCCGGCGTCGCGGCCGGCGGTCATGCGGGCCGCGGCGGCGGTCCAGTCGCGCAGCATCCGGACCAGTTTGTCGCGGTCGGAGGTGATGACGTCGAACGCCACGAAATGCAGCCGGTCCTGCGCGGGGGTGACGATTCCCGCCTGGTGCTCGCCGGCGAAGGGAACGACGTCCGCGACCGGCGCCGGGGCGGAATCACGGTTGAGGGCGGCGCCGCCGGCCAGGCCGGCCGCACCCAGACCCACGCCGGCGCCGGCGAGCGTGATGGCTCGCCGGCGCGACATCTTCCACGGCATGATCAGGCCTTCTTCGCGACGACCGCGGCCACCTTGCTGATCGGCTCGGCCAGCGCGTTGATCGCGTCCGACAGGGTCTTCAGGTCGGCCTGGGTGAGCTGGTTGTGGTACTTCCAGCCGTCACCGTCGCGGTACTTCGACAGCGCGGTGTCGACGTTGGCGAACTCGGTGTCGAGCGTCTTGACCAGGGCCGGGTCGCGCTCCTCGAGCACCGGGCGCAGCGAGGCGATCGCGGCCTTGGAGCCTTCGACGTTGGCGTTGAAGTCCCACAGGTCGGTGTGCGAGTAGCGGTCCTCCTCGCCGGTGATCTTGCCGGAGGCGACCTCGTCGAGCAGGCCCTTGGCGCCGTTGGCGAGCTGGAGCGGGGAGAGCTTCTCGGCGTTGGCCTTCTGCACGATCTCCTTGACGTCGGTCAGCAGCTGGTCGGCGATCGGGCCGTCCTTGCTGATGTCCGGCTTCGCGGCCCACAGGTCCTTCTCGATGCGGTGGAAGCCGCCGAACTTCATGCCCTCCTCGGTGACCTCCTCGCGCCCGTCGATGCGCGGGTCGAGGTCGCCGAAGATCTCGGCCACCGGCTCGATCCGCTCCCAGTAGGTGCGGGCGATCGGGAACAGCGCCTTGGCCTCGTCGACCTTGCCGGCCTTGACCGCTGTCACGAACTCGGTGGTCTTGGTCTCCAGGGCGGCGGTCTGGCTCTTGACGTACCGCGAGTAGCTGGCGGTGGCCTCGGCCAGCTTGGCGTCCTCGGTGAGGGCCGGGGCCGAGCCCGACACGGTCAGCGCGCCCCGGATGCCCTTGCCGATCATTCCGGGCTTGCAGGCGGTCTCGTACGTCCCGGCGGGCAGCTCGACGTGCAGGTTGCGCGACAGTCCGGGCGCGATGTTCTCCACCTCGGCCATCACCCGGTCACCGGGCGCGTACACGTAGAACTCGGTGACCTTGTTGCCGCCGTTGGTGATGGCGAAGACGCTGGTGCCGGCGTCCACAGTGGTCTTGGCGACCTCGCACCCGGTGTCGCTGGCCTTGACCGCGATGGGCCCGCCGGCCGCCTCGTCCGCGCCGGAGTCGCCGGAGCCGCACGCGGCCACGGTGCAGACCGTCGCGACGGCCAGCAGAAGGGGGGTTTTGCGCACGATATCTCCTAGGACTGCGCGGGGGCGGGAACGGCGGCCGTCTTCGGCCGCAGGAAGAGGAAGAGAACGGGTACGGCGTAGACGACCCAGGCCACGACCTCGAGCACGGTCGCGGTCGGCGTCACGTTGAACATGCCGGTGAGCAGCGCGGTGTACCACGCGTTGGGGTCCAGGGCGCCGCTGATGTCGTACGCCAGATCGTTGAGACCCGGAACGACGGCGGCCTCCTGAAGATCGTGGACGCCGTATTTCAGGATTCCGGCGGCGACCAGGATCAGCAGGGTGCCGGTGACGGTGAAGAAGACCGTGAGGTTGATGCGCACCGCCGTGGCGTACATCAGGAAGCCCAGCAGAATCGCCGTGGCGATGCCGCCGAGGAGCGCGTAGAGCGGGCCGCCGTTGATGCTGGCGCCCTGCACCGCCGAGTAGAAGATGAGCGAGGTCTCGAGGCCCTCGCGGACCACGGCCAGGAACGCCATCACGGCCACCGCGAGCGAGCCGACGGCGAGGGCGTCACTCAGCTTGCCGCGCAGCTCCCCGGCGATGGACCGGGCGGCCCGGCGCATCCAGAAGATCATCCAGGTGACGAAGGCGACGGCCAGGATCGAGGTGATCGCCTCGAACAGCTCGCGGTGCTCGTACTTCTGCAGCAGCGTGGTCGAGGTGTAGCTGAGCAGCCACCCGAACCCGACGGAGAGCACGACGGCCAGGCCGACACCGGCCCAGACCTGCGGCAGCCGGTCCTTGCGGCCGGCCTTGACCAGGAACGCGATGACGATGCTGACCACCAATGTGGCCTCGAGCCCCTCGCGCAGGCCGATGAGGTAGGTGGCGAGCATGTACGGGTCCCCTCACTAAGGCGTGCCTAACCTAGCTACTACAGACTGTAGATTAGGGAAGGCTGGCCTTAGTGTCCAGGGGCGGTCCGGGTGATCAGTCCTCGTCGGCGCCGTCGAGCAACTGCCGCAGCAGATCCTCGTCGCCGGGCTTCAGCTCGCCGACGAAACGGCGCAGGACGGTCGCGCGGTCGGTGCCCGCGTCGAGCAGCGAGCCCATCTTGCGGGCGGTCACCGAGGCCTCGTCGGTGAGCGGCGCATAGCGGAACGAGCGGCCGTCCTTGTAGCGCGCGAGCAGGCCTTTCTCGTACATCCGGGTCAGCACGGTGACCACGGTGCTGTACGACAGGCGGTCGGTCAGCCGGCCCAGCACGTCGCGCGGCGTGAGCGACTGGGTCGCGTGGACCAGGACCCGGAGGATCTCCGATTCCAGCGCGCCGGCCTGACGGCGCCCGGGCGCCTCTTCATCGTCGGCGTGCACGTGCGCAGCATACCGAGATCGTCTGTGGCTGCTAACTTTTACAGCCTGTAGAAGAAAGGCCTTCACCGATGACGGCGACGCTCGGGAACATCCTGCTGGTGTTTCTGGCCGACCGGCCGGGAACCGCGCACGAGCTGCAACAACGCCACGCCCAGACGTTCGGGCGGGAACGCTCGGTCGACATCGCGCGGGTGCTGGCCGCGCTGCGCCGGCAGGAGCGGCTCGGTTACGTCGGCACCGAGGCGCCGGCCCAGCCCCGGCGCCCGGTGGTGTGCTTCCTGACCGACGCCGGACACGCCCGCCAGCGCGCCTGGATGCTCGGCGTGCCGGCCGACGTCACCGGCGAGGACGTGATGGCCCGAGTGCTGCTGGCCACGGCGGCGGCCGACCGGGAGACCTTCGACGCCGTGATCGAGTCGTGCCTGACGGCCCTCAAGTCCCAGCGCTCCCGCACCCGCCGGCCCGCCATGCTGGAGGCGGGCAGCGCCCTCACCGAGTACGAGGACGCCGTCGCCGCCTCGCTGGTGGCCTGGCTGCGGCGCCTCGCGGGCCGTCCCCGCCGGCGCGACGCCGCCTAGCCGCGCTCGAGGGTCCCGCGGTCCCACTTGGCCAGTTCGGCGGCCGCCTCGTAGGTCGAGCGCAGGAAATCGGTCAGGGCCGCGTCCGGGTCGGGGGCCGAGGCGACGGCCTCGTAGGGCAGCAGGAACTCCCGGATCGTGGTGTCGTAGTGAGCGGCCTCCGGGCGTACCGGGAAATCGTTGTAGCCCTGGGGTTCGGGATAGGCGTACGCGTAGAAGGCGCCCTCCTCGCCACCGCCCGGCCAGAAACCGAAACTGGCCAGCTCGTGGGAGTAGGCCTCGTGCATGACCGACGGCGGGCAGTTCGGCGCGCCGCCCGGATGTTGCGGGGCGACACGGCCCGAGAACCGGGTGTACGCCAGGTCCATCGAACCCCAGAAGAAATGCACCGGGCTCGTCTTGCCCAGGAACTCCCACCGGAAGCGGCTGAACACCCGCTCGACCTGCAACAGCTGCCGCCAGAAGAGGCGGGCGGCGTCACCGTCGTACGACCTGTGGGTCTCGTCCTCGGCGAACGGGATGGCCGGGTCGACCTCGTTCGGCACGGGGTGGATGACCGTCTCGACGCCCAGCTCGGCCAGGGCGAGCATCGTCTCGCGGTAGAAGACGGCGACCGTCTTGGGTTCGAGCGTGACCGTGCGTGACCGGCCGTCGCTCATGCTCACCCGCAGCACCTGGTCGAGGAAGTCGAACTCGATCTCGAAAGACCCGTCTCCGTACGGCACGGCGGAGGTGGTCAGGCCGCGCGCGCTCGGATAGAGCGTCACGTGCCACCAGTGGTTGACCGCCGGCGCGTGCGCCATGCGGACCTTACCCACGATCTGCGTCCACATCTGCAGCGTGTCACGGGTGTCCACCCAGTCGGTCACCCTCAGTCGCGGCCACTCACTGTTTCCCATCGCCCGAGCCTGCCACAGACGACCTGCGACAACCCGGCGATGGAGCTGTGATTCAGCGCGCGCGGCGGTAGTGCATGTCAACCGCGCCGTTACGGAGCGGCGTGGCCGAGATCAGCTCGAGCCGGCGCGTGGCGGGCAGCCCGCCATGGTGCAGCGTGGGACCGTGACCGGCGATCCGGGGATGGACGAGCATCCGGTATTCGTCGATCAGGTCGAGCCGGTCGAGCTCGGTGGCGAGCTTGCCGCTGCCCAGGAGGACGCCGTCCGGGGTCGCGTCCTTGAGCTTCCGCACGCCCTCGCCCAGATCGCCGGTGATGTGGTGGCTGTTGGCCCACGGGAAGTCGGTGCGCGTCGACGACACCACGTACTTGGGTTTGGCCTCCAGCTTGGCCGCCCACTCGCGCTCGGACGGCACCGCCTCGACGTCGCCGCGGGCGACGGCCGGCCAGTGGCCCTCCATCATCTCGTAGGTGACGCGGCCCCACAGCATGGCGCCGCTCTCGTCCATGAGCCGGGTGAACAGGGCATGGGTCTCGTCGTCGGCGATCCCTTCCTGGTGGTCGACGCAACCGTCCAGGGTGACGTTGAGGCTGAAGGTGAGAAGTCCCATAGCCGGCGAGCCTATCGTCCCCACGTCCTTCGCTCCGCTTTCGGTCCGCTCCGCTGAAATAGGGCGCAAGGGCGGGCGCTCGGTGATGCCCCCAACCCCGGACGCCCGCCCGCTCCAGCCGCCAGCTTCAGCTAAGGAGCCGCACCATGACGATCAGAGGCCTGGGGCCTGTCCCGAGCGGCCCCGACTTCGACACCCCCGCCTCCTCTTCTCCGCTTGGCATCTCTCCTTCCTCGCCGGCCGCACTCGGCACGGCCCGGCGCTGGCCTGTGGTGGTGGCCGGGGGCCTCGTGGTCGTGGCCCTGGCCGCGGGGGCCGGCGGCGCGGCCGGCTACGTGGCCGGGCGCGACGACACGGCGGCGGCGGCCCCGGCTGTCACCGCCGACCTGGTGGCGGCCGCGGCCAGGGCCCGGCCCGGCGTGGTCTCGGTCCAGGTGGGTAACGGTTCCGGTTCCGGTTTCGCCTTCGACGACCAGGGCCACATAGTCACGAACAATCACGTCGTGGCCGCCGGCGGCCCGGTCGGCGTCGTCACCGCGGACGGCCGCCGCCTGCCGGCCACGGTCGTCGGCACCGACCCGGGCAACGACATCGCGGTCCTCCGGGTCGACCCGGCCGAGGGGCCGCCGCCGCTGTCCCTGGCCGCCGCGCGCTCCCCGCGCGTGGGCGAGCAGGTCCTGGCCGTGGGCTCCCCGCTGGGCCTGTCGGGCACGGTGACGGCCGGCATCATCAGCGCCGTGGACCGCCCGGTCCGCCTCGGCGGGGCAACCGGCCGCACCGCGATACAGACCGACGCCTCCATCAACCCCGGCAACTCGGGCGGCCCCCTGATCAACGCCCGGGGCGAGGTCATCGGCGTCAACACCGCCATCGCCACCCTGGAGGGCGGCGGCAACATCGGCATCGGCTTCGCCGTACCCATCGACCGGGCCCGCCAGGTGGCCACCGACCTCATCAACCGCGGCTGACCTCGGACAACCTTTCTGCTGGCCGGCGTCGCGCCGAGCCCGGCAGGGCATGGTCGTGAGCCGGTCCGGGCATCGCAACTCGCTATCGGTGCCTACGATGCGCGTATGGCCGTCATCGATCTCGACTCGCCGGCGCCGGCCGGAGCGCGGCGGCGGGGGTCCGGGCCGCGGGCTCTGGGCGCGGTGGCGGTGGGGGTTCTGCTGCTCTTCGGGGTGTCGGGGGAGGTCAACCGCGGGTCGGGACATTTTGAGGAAGCGGTGTGCGACTACCTCAACGAGCTGCCGTCCGGGGTGAGCGGGAGCCGGGTGGTCGTCGACGCGTCCACCGGTGAGGTTCTGCAGACCACTGTCATCACGGGCGGGTGTGTCACCACGACGGGTGGGTAGCCCGGGGTGCGTTGCTGAGGGCCAGGATCGCGTAGCCGAAGGCGACGCAGATGGACTGGACCACCAGCACGAACACCGTGTAGACCAGTGTGGCCTGCCAGTTCGAGGGCTGGTAGTGGATGTCCGACAGGATGATCGGGTCGCTGAAACCGCGGTGCATGGCGCCGTACCAGATGCCGCCCAGCACGCTCGTTCCGATGTCGCCGGCGGTCAGCACGAACCAGAGCAGGCCCCACGGTATTGAGCGGAACGCCTGTTTCAGGACCGGCAGGAAGACCGCGAAACCGGTCAGGGCCAGGCCCACCACCGAGGCGACCACATAGCCGACGGCGTCGTTCGCCTTGATCGAGCCGGCGATCGACTGGATGGACAGCCACGCGTCGGTGACGCTCAGGACGAAGCCCACGGGAAGAATGGCCCAGGCCAATCCAGGTCTCACTGTTGCCGTCCGAGGAAGAGTGCGAAAACGATGACGACGGCGAGGAGCGCCGCGGCGAAACCCGCGATGATCGGCACCTTGTTGGCGGCCGCCGACCGCGGGGGTGGTGCCAGCGCTTCGAGGCGGGCGACCAGGAACTCGGCGCGCCGTACGGCCTCCTCGAGCCTTGAGACCAGAGGGTCCATCACTTGTCCCCATGCATGATGATCAGGAAAAGCCCGACGGCGAATCCGGCCAGCAGGACCATGATGTAGCCGTACTCGGGAAGGCCGAACGTCCTTCCCGAGCGGGCGTTGTCGATGTACCAGAACAGCAGGCCCGCCGCGGTGAAGACGCCGAGGAAATAGCCGAGGATGTCGGCCATCGTGTCGAGCACGCCGCCCCCGGCGGCGAGAACCGCGTTCATGGCAAGGACGTTGACACAAGATCTGGAACGGAGGATTCGTCCTTTCGGGCTATTAGGGACAGGTCACCCGGTAACCGAAAGGCCTACCCTTTCCGGGTCGGCGGGCAGGCGAAAGGGTCGGGCAGGCGGCGCCAGGCCTCCTCGCCGTCGGCCAGTTCGTAGTCGGTGAGCAGGCAGCGGCTCAGCACGCGGTGGAGGTGTACCGGGTCGAGGTCGATGCCGATGAAGGCCAGGTGGTGGTGCCTGTCGCCGTAGTACGGGTCCCAGTCGATCTCGGCCGCCAGGCGGCGTTCGGTGTCGACGTCCGTCCACTGGTCGAGCGGCAGCGCGTCGAGCCAGCCGCTGACCGGGCCGAGGCTGAGCTCGCCGGCCGACTCCCACGTCATCGCCAGGTCGGGGCGGCTGGCCAGCCAGAAGTGACCGCGCGAGCGCAGCACGTTCTCGGTCACGTCGTCGAGGGCGTCGTGCAGCCGCCCCGGATGGAACGGCCGCCGGGCGTGGAAGACGCATGAGACGACGCCGTGGTCCGGGACGGGCTCGTGGACGCCGACCGCCTGGCCGCGCAGCCCGCGGGTGACCGGCGCCAGCGGCTCGGTGCGGCCTTTCGTGGTCGGGACGCCGTGCCCCGCCCAGGGGGCGATCCGCCGCAGCAGCACCCGGATCTGCTCGGTCTCCCATTCGTCGTCGCCCTCGCGCCGGCCGGTGAGCAGCACCGAGTCGGCCTGCTCGATCTGCCGGGCCACCAGGTCACCGATCGCCGACGCGCAGGTGAGGCCGTCCAGCACGAGATCGGCCGGGACGACGGTGGTCACGCTGGGTGCGTTCGCTTGCGCGGTCCATGCCGTACGGACCTCGTCCGGCTCACAGTCCTCGGGAAGCACCACGACGGTCCCGTCGGGCGCGGCGATCGCCTCGTCCAGCGAGGCGCAGCAGAGCAGCGTGCGGCTCGGCTCCGCCGCGAGCAGGGTGTGCGCGGCCTCGGTGGTGGCGTGCGGCCAGAAGCCGCCGAGCATCGTGACGGCCATCAGTGCTGGTGGACGAGGTCGAGCTCCCAGGACGGGAACGGGTCGGGCAACAGCCGCCAGGCGCCCGGACCGGCGGCCATCTCAGCGGGGGTCAGCAGGCATTGGCGCAGGCGGTCACCGAGCTCGCCGATCGGCAGGTCCACCCCGATGAAGACCAGTTCCTGCCGGCGGTCGAGCTCGTCGCCGGGCGCGCCCATCGGATCGAGGCGGCCGTTCGGTCCGGCCTGCGACCACAGCGCCACCGTGTCCGGACGTGTGGCGAGCCGGAGAAAACCTTTGGAGCGCAGGACGCCGTACGACTCGATCGCCGTTTCCAGAAGCTCCCACAGCCGCTGCGGATGGAACGGCTCGTCCGCCCGGAACAGGAGGCTGCCGATGCCGTACTCGATGGTCTCGGGAATGTGCCGTCCGTTGAGCTCGGCCACCCAGCCCGGCGCGGTCTCGGCCGTGGCCATGTCGAAGCGGCCGGTGTGCAGCAGTTCCTTCGGATCGACCCGTCCCATGACCGAGCGGATCTGCCGGGCCGACGGGTTGAGCCGGGTCACGAGGGCCTCGACCCGCTGGAGCTCGGCCATGCTGACCAGGTCGGTCTTGTTGATGACGACCACGTCGGCGAATTCCAGCTGGTCGACCAGCAGGTCGGCGATGGTGCGCTCGTCACCTTCGTACGCGGAAAGGCCCCGATCCTCGAGGGTCTCGCCGCCGTCGATGCGAGCGATCAGATGCGGAGCGTCGACGACGGTGACCATGGTGTCGAGGCTGGCCACATCGGCCAGCACCTGGTCGTCGTCGACGCCGAAAGCGAAGGTGGCCGCGACCGGCATCGGCTCGGAGACGCCACTCGACTCGATGAGCAGATAGTCGAACCGCCCCTGCCGGGCCAGCGCGGCGACCTCCCCGAGCAGATCGTCGCGAAGCGTGCAGCAGAGGCACCCGTTGGTCATCTCGACGAGCCGCTCCTCGGTCCGCACGAGCTGAGCGTCGATGTTGACCGCGCTCATGTCGTTGACGACGACGGCCACCCGCATCCCGTCCTGGTTGGCGAGCACGTGGTTGAGCAGCGTCGTCTTGCCGGCTCCGAGAAACCCGGAGAGCACGGTGACCGGCAGCTTGCCCGCACTCATCGGGGCTCGACCACCTGACGGCCGCGGTAGAGCCCGCAGTGCGCGCAGACCCGATGAGGCACGACCGTCTCGCGCCGAGGACAAGGGCACTCGGCCAGCGCGGGCACGACCGCCTTCCACTGAGCGCGCCGGTGCCGGGTGTTGGAGCGCGACGTGCGCCGCTTGGGGACAGCCATGGGTTCCTCCGCTAGTTGAAAACGATTGTCATTATAAGTTACGGACAACACCTCGTGTTCCCCACCCATCCGGCGTTCGGCGCGACACGCCAAGCGCGGCTGGCGGCTGATCGGGCTGTCGCCTGCATTCGAAGGCACCCCCGAAGACCGGTACGACGGCTGTACCGAGCTCGCCGGTGTCGACGAAGAGATCGGCTATGCCTCGGGGTCGTGTGATCAGGTGGTCAGGCGGGCCACCAAACCGTGGCGTGGGGCGGCCACGTGGGCCAGGAGGAAGGCCGCGGTCAAGGTCAGCACGATGGTGCCGCCTACGGGGAAGTCCCAGGACCAGGAGACGTAGAGGCCGATGGTGGCTCCGCCGGCGCCTATTGCCGGGGCCAGCAGCATCATCACGGGGAGGCGGTCGGTCAGCAGGCGGGCCGTGGCGGCCGGCGTCACCAGCAGGGCCAGGACCAGGATGTTGCCGATCGTCTGCACGGCCATCACCACGGCCAGGGTGACCAGCACGTAGAGGACCAGGTCGAGCCAGAAGACCTTCAGGCCCAGCGCCCGGGCCATCTCGCGGTCCAATGTCACGGCCACGAACTCCTTGTGGAGCAGGGAGACCGCGAGCAGTACGGCGATGGTGGTGCCCGTGACGACGTACAGGTCCCGATCGGGAATGCCGGCGATGGAGCCGAAGAGGAACTGCTGGAGCGAACCGGCGTAGCCGGGAGCCCGGGAGATGACCACGATGCCCAGGGCGAACGCGGCCACGAAGAAGATGCCGATGACCGAATCCTCTTTGAGGCGCCGGTTCTGGGCGAAAACCGTGACCAGCAGAGCCGTCACGACGCCGGCGACCGTGCCGCCGACCACGAGGCTGCCGGAGAACAGGAACGCGATGGCCAGGCCGGGGAACACCGCGTGGGCCACGGCGTCGCCGATGAAGGCCATGCCGCGCAGCACCACGTAGCAGCCGACCACCCCGCACATGACGGCGGCCAGGGTGGCGATGGCCAGCGCCTTGGGCAGGAAGGCGAGATCGGGGTTGGCCAGGTCGGACAGGAACTGCAGGGGCGACACGTCACGCTCCGACGAGTTTGAGAAGGTGGCTGCCGGGGCCGACGTCGAACGTCCGCATCCAGGCCTCGGGATCGCGCAGCTCCTCGGCCGGGCCGTCGGCGATGACGGTGCGGTTGAGCAGGATCAGCCGATCGCAGGTGTACGCCGCGGCGGCCAGGTCGTGGGTCGCCATGACCACGGCCCGATCGTGGGCCAGGTCGGCGAAGAGCGCGGTCAAGGTCTCCTGCGACGGCATGTCGAGGCCGGTGAACGGCTCGTCCAGCAGCAGCACGGGCGGCGACAGCACCAGCGCACGAGCAACCAGAACCCGTTGGCGTTGCCCGCCGGAGAGTTCGCCGACCGGGCGTTTGCGCAATTCATGCAGTTGTACGCGGTCGAGCGCGTCCCAGACCGCCTGCCAGTGCCCGGCGCGCGGGCGGCGGAACAGGCCGATCCGGCCGACCAGACCACTGAGGACGGTGTCCTCGACCGAAGCCGGGAAGTCCCAGGTGAACTCGTGCCGCTGCGGCACGTAGCCGGCGGCGGAACCGGCGATCGTCACCCGGCCCCGCCGCAGCGGGACCAGGCCCAGCGCGGCCCGGATCAGCGTGGTCTTCCCCGCACCGTTGGGGCCGAGCAGGGCGACGAGCTCACCGGCGCCGACCCGGAGGCCGACGTCGCGCAGCACCGGACGGCCACCGAGGTCGGCGTCCACATCGGTCATTTCGAGGGCCGCGCTCATTTGGCCGCCCGCTCTTTCTCGGCCCGGCGGCGCACGCCCGACTGCCGGACGGCGACGACCACGATGACGAGAACGGCGAGAGCGCCCGCTCCCGCGAGGAAGGGCGTCACATTCGTACGGGATGAATCCGCGGCAGCGGCCTGGACCGAAGGCAGAGGCTGGGTGAACGCGGCCGCGCGAGCCTCGGCGGGATCGGTGGCGTCGCCCACCGCGAAGCGCAGAACCGTGGAGGAGGAAGCGGTCGATCCGTCGGCGAGGGCGGCCGAGATGTCGAGGGCCAGAAGATAGACGCCGGGCCGGCCGAAGACCCAGTTGGCGTGGGTGTGCGTGTTGGTATCGACCCAGATCGGCTGTGGGTACGGCCCGGCCGAGCTCCACAACACCTGCGGCGCACCGAGATTGCCGGACTGCAGGAAGACGGCGACGTTCCCCGGTCCCTGAACGCCGCGAAGGCTCATGGTGACGCCGCGGTCGATCGCCTTGAGCACTCCCGGATCCTGAGTGTTCCAGCCGATCCAGACCACTCCCGCCTTCTCGGTCTGCGGAACGACGTACACCTGAGCTCCGGGCTTCTCGCCGAGGAAGGCGTACGCCTCGTCGTCCGGCACCGCCTGCCGCGCGGTGTCGCGGACCCGGAGCACGGCCTCGGCCGGCTCGCGCCACACCGACGGAACCGTGTGGTCGTCGTGAATCCGAACCGTCCACCGGCCGTCCCGATAGTGCGGTCCTATGTCGACATGACCGCCGTCCAGTACCGCGTCACCGCGCGCCTGCGCCTGGTCGGCGGCGGGCGGCGGAACGGTCGGCGTGACGCCCAGGACGGCGGCGGCGGTGAGGCACAGCAACGATGGCAGCAAGGCGGATCCTCAGGTCAGGCAGCGGTGAAGGGAGTCGGCGTTGAAGCGCATCATCGCCACGTAGCTGGTCACGCGGTCGTCGAAGGCGTCGCCGTAGATGTCGCAGACGCGCACCCGCTCCTGCCGGGCCACCTCGACCAGCGTCGAGGACCGCGCGCGCAGGTTCGGTTCCAGGAAGACGGCCCGCACCCGCAGCTGCCGCAACGTCTCGGTGAGGCGGCGCCGGTCGGCCAGACTTGGTTCCACGGCCGGGTTCGGGGTCACAAAACCGGCGACCACGATGCCGTACGCCTTCGCGAGGTACCCGAACGCGTCATGTGTCGTCACCAGGTACCGGCGCGGCTCGGGTATCGAGGCGATCCGGTCGCGCACATAGTCGTCGAGCTCGGTCAGCTCGCGCAGATAGCGGTCGGTGTTGGCCCGATATTCGGCCGTGCCGGCGGGGTCGGCCGCGATGAGACTGTCGCGGATCAATTCGGCGTACGCCTGGGCGTTGCCCACGTCCTGCCACAGGTGAGGGTCGATCTCGCCGTGCACGTGGCGCCCGAGAACGGCCTGCGGGAGCTGGTAGATCCGGGTGCCCGGCCGGCCCAGGAAGCGCATGCCCGGCCCGGCCGGGACCTCCCGCAGGGCCTTGGTGGGAACCTCGATGACCGTGCGGGCCGGATCGAGCCGCTTGTCGTCGCTCAGCAGGTAGATCTCGCCGCTGTCGATGTCGGCGGTGATGTCGGTGTGCCCGTCGCGCAGGATGGTCGCGCCGGTCATGCCGGGCACGGTGTGCGGGTCGACCCCGACGGCGAAGGTGATGGTCTGCTCGCCCGTCGGCTTGCCGAGTCCGAGCTGGGCCCGCACCGTGAGGTGGTAGACGCCGGGCTCGGTGAAGGCCCAGCTCATGTGCATGTGCGCGTCCGGTGGGAGGACCACGGTTCCGCCGCCCTCACCGGGCTCTATGAATATGTCCGGGTGGCCGAACGACTCGGTCAGATAGGCGGTGAGCCGGCCCGGCCCGTCGACGCCGGTCGCGGAGAGCCGGATGTCCGAGGTGCGGTCGGCCCCGAACCGGGCGCCGTCGCCGGCGACGCGCAGCCCCAGCCAGACGGTGTCGAGCGAGACGTCCTCGACGAGCGGGATGATTTCGGCGGCGTACTTGGTGGCGCCCTCGGCCAGTGAGATCTGCTCGACGCCGCCGGGCAGGTTGGCGTCGAGGGTCTTGATGACGTTCTGCGCCTCCAGCAGCAGGTAGTTGCTGAACGCGAGGTCGGCGTAGACGACGTTGCGCACGTCGCGCAGGGTGGGCTCGTACGCGTGGGCGTCGGCGTTGTCCGGCACGATCGAGTCGACCCGCACGCGCCCGCCGCCGACGTGGCGAACGAGGTCGGCGAGGATGCCGGTGGTGGTGACGACCTGGACCCGGCCGTCGGCGTCGCTGAGGGCGGGCGGTGGTGTGCAGCCGCTGAGGGCGGCCAGCAGGGCGAGGGCGGCGATCGGGCGTCTCATCAGGCATTCCCGTACGGTGAAGTGGTGGGCCCGCTCCAATTCCGGTGGAGCGGACCCACGCTCGTTGTTACGGCAGGACGGTGAAGGTGAACGCCTTCGCGCCGGTGGAGACGGTGGCGCCCGTGGTGGCGAGGCGGCCGGTCACCTCGAAGGTGACCGTGTAGGTTCCCGCCTGGGTGAAGCCCCAGTTGGCGTGGGCGTGCACGTTGCGCGCCACGGTCCTCGAGTCGGGCAGGCCGTCGCCCGAGTCGTACAGCTTGGCCGGCGTGCCGGCCGAGACGGTGTAGACGCTCACCGCGCCGGGACCGGTGACGCTGCTGAGCTTGACCGTGACGGAGTTGCCCTGAAGCACCCCGCTCGGGATCTCGAGGGTGTTCCAGCCGGCCCACAGCAGCCCGGCCGTGCTCGCCTGCGGCAGCACCCAGGCGGTGGCGCCCGGCGCCCCGAGGAACGACCAGCCGCTCCCGCTGGGAACGGTGACCTTGGCCGCCGCCGGAACCTGGAGGACGACGTCGGCCGGGTCACGCTCGATGTCGGCGCCTCCGGTGCCGTCGTTGACGGTCAGCTGGAGCCCGCCGGAGGCGAAGTCGACGTCCAGAACGTCGACGTGCCCGCTGGTGAGCGTCACCGTGGCGGCGCTGGCCGGCGCCGAGGCCAGCCCGACGACGGCGACCACGGTCAGCAGCGCGGCGGCCGCCCTCACGGCTGCACCACCACCTTGTAGACGGCCGGATCCGACGTGACGGTGGCCCCTGTGGCAGCCAGCGTGGCCGTGGCCCGCACCTTGATGAGGTAGACACCGGCCTTCTGGAATCCCCAGCTGGCGTGCTGGTGCGCCCCGGCGGCCAGGCTGACGGCGTCGGGCAGTCCGTCCCCGCTGTTCACGAGCACGTGAGGGGTGCCGACCGCGTCCTCGGTCCAGACGGCCAGGCGGCCGGGCCCGGTGACCTTCTCGACCTTGGCCGTGACCGCGTCACCCGTGAAGACGCCGGCCTCGATCTCCTCGGCCGAGAGCCCGGGCCAGAGCAGATCCTCGTTCTGGATCTCGGGAAGAACCCAGACCTTGGATCCCGCGGCACCCAGGAAGGAGAACGTGGGATCGTCCGGGACGGTGGTCCTGGCGGCCCGCTTGACGAACAGCACGACGTCGTCGGGGTCGCGCTCGACATCGGGTTCGACGCTTTCGTCGTGGAGGCCGAGCTCGAGCGCACCGTCCTCGTAGGCGACGTCGACGACATCGACGTGCCCGGCGCTGATGACAACCGGGGTGGAGAAGGCCTGAGCCGGCACGGCGGTGCCCAGCAGAGCGGTGGCGAGCGCACCACCACCGACAAGCAGGCGAAGCGATCTACGCAAGTGAGTCTCCTCGGATTGAGCCCGGCTCGTTGTCGGCCGGATCGATACAAACCTTAATGGTTTTCATTTTCATTAGGAAGAGCCGGGTGTGGACTTCGAGGGCTTTGTGCCGTGCCGGCCCGGTTCTCGTGCCTCAGCTCGAGCGGGAAGGGTGGCGGCGCCGGGCGAGGACGAGGGCTGCCGCTCCCGCCGCCAGAAGCAGGACGCCGCCACCGGCGACGCTGACGATGTTCGCGCCGGTCTTGGCGAGGTTGCCGCCGCCGGCCGTGCCTTCGCCGGCGCCGCTTCCGTTACCCGTCCCGTCCCCGTTTCCGGCCACCTCGCCGTTTCCCGGGCCCTCACCGCTGGTTCCGGTGCCGGTTTCGGTGGCGTCGCCGACCGCGATGGTCAGTGTCCTGGTGTCGGAGACGGTCTTGCCGCCGGTCGTGGTGGCCGTCATGTCGACCGTCAGGCGGTAGAGCCCGGCCTTCGTGAAGGCCCAGTTGCCGTGGGCGTGCGTGTTGGGAGCGATGCCGAGCTGTTGGGGGAGCCGTTCGGCGGAGTCGAAGATGACGTCAGGAGTGCCGAAGGAGCCGGTGAGAAAAAGCTTGAAGTCCCCCGGTCCGTCGACAGCGCGCAGCTTCCAGGTGACATTGCCGCGGGTGCCGTCGACCACGGACTCATGCTGGGTGTTCCATCCCGGCCAGACGATGCCGGACTGCTGCGACTGCGGCAGAAGGTAGACCTGTTCGCCGGCCTTCCCGAGAAACGCGTAACCGGCCCCGGCCGGAACGGCGATCCGCGCCTTGTCGGTTGCCCGGAGAACAACATCGGCCAGGTTCCGCCAGACCGGGGGAGTGGTCGAGTCGTCCTTGAGCCGGATCGTCAGCGCACCCCCGCTGAGCTGCGGCCCCATATCGACATGCCCGTCAGAGATGACTTTCCGCGAGGCGCTGGCGGTGCTCTTCCCGGCGGTACCGGGCGCAGCCGCCGCCGCGCGATGCGGAAGGCCGGCTTCAGGGTCCGACGAGCCGAGGCCTGGTGCGGAACGGGTGGGTGGGCCGGGAACCGTGATGGCGTAGGTCTTTTCGGCCTGGGCTGGTCCTGAAGTGGTTCGGGCCTCGGCTCGCAACGTCACCCGGTAGTCCCCGGGAGCGCTGAAGGCCCACACCACGCCCCCGGTGCGGTGGCCGGCCGGGAGTCGAGTGCTGGTGGGGCCATCACTGTCCAGCAAGAGGGTGGGCCGGCCCCACGGTGTCAGGGTGTATGCGGCGAAGGCTCCGGGGCCCTCCATCGTGGCAAGGGTGAGGGTTGTCGCGCCGCCCGTCACCGCACGGGGATCGACTTCGGTTGTGTCGAACGCGGGGAAGCGGGAACTGTCGTCGCGCAGCGCCCACACCGGGGCTCCCGGGCGGCCCAGGAAAGCGAACGCCGGGTCGGCCGGCACCACGCCCACCGGCCCCTGCTCGGCGGTGAATCGCAACCCGGCCGGATCGGCGGCGCGGCCGGAGGCTGGATCGGGCGCGTTGCGGTAGGTCAGGTGCAAGGTGCCGGATCGCAAGGACAGGGCCACCAGGTCGGCGCCGTCGACGTTCGGGGGCGGGGAGCCGGCCGACGCCGGTGACGGGCTCAGCGCGGCGAAAGAGGCCGCTACCGTTACGGCGGTGGTGCGCAGCCGCTTCATGACTGTCCTTTCGTTGGCGGGGTCGAAGCCTGGTCCCGGCCTCGCTGCTCGGCGGCGGCAATGGCGGCGGCGATGCGGGAGCGGCGGCGCCGGCGGGTGAACAGCCAGACGGACAGCAGGGCGGCGGCTACCGCGAGCAAAGCCACCTGCGGCCACGGGATCAGCCAGAGCGTGTGGCGGGACTGCGTCTCCGGGGTCGACAGGAGGATCTGGTCGCGGAACAGCGGTGGCACCGCGTCGAGGCGGATCGAGGTTCTTATCGCGCCGCCGGGCAGGATCTCGGGTATCGGTGGGGCGGTCGCGGTCGTCGTGCCCAAGCCGAAGGGGCCGCTTGCCTTCGCGGCCGGGTGCGCTTTCAGACGTACGTTGCCGGTGTTCTCGATGGTGAAGGTCGCCGTCAGGCCGGGAAGGGTGAACGGGTTCCAGGTGGGGTGGGCGTCCAGGCGTACGTCGGTGATGGTCTGCGAAGGGCGCAGCGGGCCGGTTACCCGGAGGTAGACGCGAGTGCCCACTCGATGGTCCACAGTGAACTGGCCGTCGGTGCCCTCGGTCAAAGAGGCGACTATGCCGCCCGCGTGGTCGCCGGGGGTGGCGTTCGCGGGGACGGTCAGGGTCAGCGGGACTATGACTCGCGAGGAGCCGGGCAGGGTGACCGTGGTGCGGCCCAGCTTGATCCAGCGGCCGGTGTCCTTCGGGGTGGCGCCGCCTGCCAGCAGGTCGAAACCGCCGCCCGCGGTCGTGAAGGCGTCGCTGGCGTACAACCGAAGGGTCAAAGGCCTTTGGGAATGGTTGGTGACCGCTATGTGGTCGGTGAGGGTGGCGCCGGGGTCCAATTTGTAGTCCAGGGCCGTGCGGCCGTTGGGGGCCTTGGGGCCGGACGGCGAGACGGACCAGGTGAGGGATTCGGCGTGGGCGGGCGTGGGATGGGCCAGGACGGCCGTCAGGGTCAGGACCGCGGCGATACGCATGAAGGTCTCTCCGGCGGGGCGGCCCGGAGGCAGGAGGCCGCCCCGCGACGTCGTCAGATGGCGGTCAGGGTGAGCGTGCCGGTGTAGGTGCCGGCCGCGGTGTCGGTGGGAACGCTCAGCTTCAGCGCGGCGTCGAGCTCGGCGGTGCCGAGACCCTTGCCGGCGGCGGCCGAGGCCAGGACGGCGCTGTCACCCAGGCCGGTGCTGGGCTGACCGGAGACGTACGGCGTGGCGACCGGCCCGGCGATCACACCCTGCTGTCCGCCCTGCCGCGTGACGGTGGGCGTCCAGCCCAGATATCCACCCGCGAAGGTCTTGCCGTCGGCGCCGCGGAAGCCGTCGGCGACCTGGCCCGACGCGGTCCAGCCGGGCCTGGCCTGGCGCGTGTCGGTGACCGTCACCGGCCGCAGGGCGCCGGCCGACTCCCACCGGTCGCCGGACGCGGACAGCGTGGCGGCCGGCAGGGTGACGGCCCGGTCCCCGGGATCGACGCTGATCACGAGGGCGCCCTCGGTGGCGCTGATGGTCGCGGTCACCGACTTGGCGGCGCTGCTGCCCTCCGGCGGGAAAGCGACCCAGAGGGTGACCGGTTCGCTGGCCGGGCCGCCGTCGAGTGCCACGCGGTAGTCGGTGCCGTTCAGGGCCCGGGTGGCGGTGAAGCTGTACGAGGCACCGGTTTCCCCCTCGATCGGGGTGAAGTCGGCGGCCCCGGGCTTCTTGCCGAACCACTGGTAGCGGGTCAACGGTCCCTGCGGGGTCTGTACGGCTTGCAGGGTGACGGTGTCACCCGGCTGGTATTCGTCGGCCATGCCGGTGACGGTCAGTTCGCCGCCCGGTGCCTCGCCGACCTGGAACCGGTAGTCGACGGGGCCGGTGCTCACCGTCGAGCCGTTGGTCAGGGTGGCGTCGGCCTGGAACCGGAGGGTGTACGCGCCGGGCCGGGAGAACACCCAACCGGCGTGCGCGTGGGTGTGCACGGGGACGTCGAGCCGGTCGGGCAGGCCGTCGGCGCTGCGGAACTTGATGTTCGGCACGCCCAGTGAGGTCGTGTCGAACAGGGTGACGTCGCCCGGGCCGTCCGCGCCGACCAGGCTGAGGGTGACCTTGTCACCGGCGAAGACGCCGGAGTCGAGCTCGGTGGTGTTCCAGCCCGGCCACAGCAGATCCGGGTCCTGCACCTGCGGCAGCATCCAGATCTTGCTGCCGGGCGCGCCCAGGAACGAGAACGACGGCAGATCGGGCACCGTCGTCTCGGCCGCGGGCAGCACCTGGAACGTGACGTCGGCCGGGTCGCGCACCACCGACGGGCTGACCGTGTCGTCCTTGACCTTCAGCTTCAGAGCGCCGCCCTCGTAGTGCACGTCGACGGCGTCGGTGTGCCCTTTGGACAGCACCACCTTCTCGGCGGCCAGCGCCGGCGTGCCGCTCAGGATCACGGCGGCCGCGACCGCGCCCACGACCCATCTCTTCACGCATCGTCTCCCTCACTCATGATGAAAACGACTCTCGTTTTCGAGTGGGGACCGTAACATGGCGTGGGTTATTATTGAAAACGGTTTTCATTGTATGGTGCTCGCCATGTTCTTCATCCGCGACGTGACCGGCGCCAAGCCCAGCTTCGGCAATGCCGTGTCCCACTCCCACCGCCGAACCCGCCACCGCTTCCGACTGGCGGCCCGGTTGCGCGTGCAAGGGGTCAAGATCTGATGGCAAAGAGCAATGACGTACGCCCGGTCATCAAGCTGCGAAGCACGGCGGGCACGGGCTACACGTACGTGACGCGCAAGAACCGCCGAAACGACCCCGACCGCTTGGTCCTGCGCAAATACGACCCGATAGCCCGCCGCCACGTGGACTTCCGGGAGGACCGCTGACCGGTTGTGATTCATCGGGCCGTGCTCTCAGCGACGCCGCCTCGGTCAGGGTGGGCTGGAGAAGGTCTTTCATCCATCCGGGGGAGTGGGTCTGTTGCCGCAGATTGCTATACCTGCGGTGGCAGCGTGAGCCGGTGGAATGGTGACCTTTGATGGATCTTGGTGAGTTGTCGGGGGCGGTGGTCCCGTACCTGTCGGCGGCTGTCGCGGCGTACGGCGGTGCGGTGGTTCAGCGGGCCACGGACGCTGCGGTCGACGGCGGCGCGGAGGCGGTGCGCAGGTGCTGAAGGCGCTCACCGCAGATCCCCAGCTCGCCGACGACCTGCTGGTGATGGTGGAGCAGGCCAACCCCGCCGGTGACCGGTACCAGGTGTCGGTCATCGGCGGTAGCGGTTTCCAGATCGGCTCGCACAACACCCAGACCAATCTGCTGTCCCCGCCGTCGGCGACATGAGCCCGGATCCGGTCGCCCGGGTGTCCGGTAGCAGCGGATTCCAGATCGGCGACCACAACACCCAGCACAACATCGGCGTCGACGCGTCGACGCTGCCTGTCCCTCAGGCGACCGGCAACGGCGCGGTCGTGCACAATCTGCCGCCCGCGTCGGCGGTGTTCGAGGGACGTGACACCGCCGCGCTCGACCACCTGCTCCGCGGGGAGGGTGGCGTGGTGCTCGGTCAGGCGGCGGTGTACGGCCTGGGTGGGATCGGCAAGAGCGAACTGGCCAACCAGTACGCTCGTGCGTACGCCGACCGTTACCGGCTGATGTGGTGGATCACTGCCGATAACCGGCAGGCGGTCGGGCTGGGGCTGGCTGCGTTGACCGCCCGGCTGCATCCGGTGGCGACCCTGGCCGATGCACAGGCGTGGGCGCTGGGCTGGCTACAGGCCAACACCGGCTGGCTGCTGATCCTCGACAACGTGGAAGTCGTCGCCGACATCGACGACCTGCTCGGCCCTTTGGCCGGGCGCGGCCACGTCCTGGTGACCACGCGTCGTCATTTCGGTGATGTGCAATGGCGCCGGCTCGGGTTGCGGCCGCTGCGGCTGGAGGTCCTCGACCGTTCCGCGAGCGTCCAACTGCTGAATGAGTTGACCGGTCTGGAGGACCCCGGCGGCGCGGACCAGCTGGCTGATCGATTGGGCGATCTGCCGCTGGGGCTGCAACAGGCGGCGGCTTACATCGGCCAGCACGATGGCATGACCTACGACGACTACGCACAACTTCTGGTCGAGGAGTTCGACCGCGCCGCCCGCGCCCCCGACGACGCTGGTCAGCGCACGGTCGCGGCGGTCTGGACCGTAACCATGGCGGCCATAGCCGATCGGAGCTCGCTCGCGGTCGACGTTCTGGAGGTGCTGGCGTGGCTTGGCGCCGACCCGCTTCCCGAGGTCGTTCTCCAGCCATTGACCGGCAATCCCCGAGATATGGGGGATGCCCTGGCCGCACTGGCGTCCTATTCGATGATCGGTTGGCGCTCGGGAGCGGTCACCGTTCATCGCCTCGTTCAAGCCGTCACTCGCAGCCGAGCCGTTACAGCCGGCAATGACGGCGACGCTCGCGACATGGCGATCAAGTTGCTTGTGGACGCGGTGCCGTCCGATCCGGGTACCAACGTGGCCGGGTTCCCCCTGTGGGCGGCTCTGCTGCCCCACGTCGAGGCGCTGTCCGACCGGCTGCCGCACGACCACGCTTCAGTGGCTTTTCTCTACCTACTGGATCGGAATGCCACCTATCAGCAGTATCAAGGTAACTATGCCGCCGCTGTAGCGGCTTTCGAGCGAGTGGGTGCCGACACCCTGCGGATCCTCGGTCCTGGGCACCTGAACGCTTTGATCTCGCGCGGCAACCTAGCCGTCTGCTATCGGCAGGCCGGTCGCACCGAGGACGCCATCGCGGTGGGGGAACGGGTAGCCGTCGACAGTGGGCAGATTCTCGGTCCTGAGCATCCACACACGCTGACGGCGCTCGGCAACCTCGCCGTCAGCTATCGGCAGGCCGGCCGTACCGGCGAGGCCATCGCGATCGAGGAGTTGCTTGCCGTCGACAGCGAGCGGATTCTCGGTCCCGAGCACCCGGACACCTTGATCTCTCGGGGCAACCTCGCTGCCTCGTATTGGCAGGCCGGCCGTACGGGCGAGGCCATCGCGATCGAGGAGTTGCTTGCCGTCGACAGCGAGCGGATTCTCGGCTCCGAACACCCGCATACTTTGGCCGTGCGGTGCAACCTCGCCTCCACCTACCGACAGGCCGGTCGAACGGCGGATGCCATCGTGATCGGAGAGCAGGTGGTCGACGATCTTGAGCGCATCCTCGGACCCGAAAACCCGCAGACTTTGAACGCGCAGGCCAATCTGGCCGCCTCCTATCAGCAGGATGGTCGCACCGCTGCTGCCATCGCGTTGCTGGAGCGTTGCCTGGCTGCCAGCGAGCGGATCCTCGGCCCTGACCACCCGGACACGGCGGGAGCTGTCCGTACCCTTCGTACGTGGAAAAACTCCGGCTGATTTATCTACTTCGATCATACTGAGGCCGGTCGGCGGCGATCCGGGTTACGATCCCGGGACGTTGTGTGCCGGTGGCCGGGAGGCGAGTGTGGCGAGGCTTCTGCTGGTACGGCATGGACAGGCATCGTTCGGAGCCGATGACTACGACGCGCTGTCCGAGCGCGGTGGCGAGCAGGCGCGGGTGCTCGGGAAGAACCTGGCCGAGCGCTCGATCCGGCCCAGCCTGGTGCTGAGCGGGACGCTCCGGCGTCATGAGCAGACGGTGGCGGGGCTTCTCGATGGGCTGGGCGGCGGTGAGGTGCCCGTCAGCGTCGACGCCGGGTGGGACGAGTTCGACTTTCAGCGGGTCGTCGAGCTTCATCAGCCCGACTATCGGGAGCATCTCGGGTCGGCTCGGGCCTTTCAGGAGCTCTTCGAGGCGGCCACCGGCCGCTGGTGCTCGGGGAAGTACGACGGCGAATACGACGAGTCGTTTCCCTCCTTCCGGGAGCGGGTCGCTGGGGCGATCGAGCGAGCACGTGACGTGCTGGGGGAGCACCGCGAGGTTGTCGTGGTCAGCTCGGGTGGGCCCATCGCTCTAGTTGCCGCCCTGCTCACCGCGGGGGCCCAGGTCGATCCGGTCACCCTGGCCACCCTCTGGACGGCGCTCAACCGGGTGGTCGTGAACACCGGGGTCACCAAACTGGTCAGTGGGCGTACCGGGCTGTGGATGTCCACCTACAACGAGCACACGCACCTCGAATCCGATCCTCGACTGCTCACCTACCGCTGATGGGCCGCCGGCTGATCCGTCCCCGCCGCTGGGATCCGCCGCGGCTTGTCGACGACGGGGCCACGGCGGCGCTCACTGTTGCCCGGCGGCTGCCTACCGGCGGCGTGGGGCCCGAGGATGTCGTCTTCGACCATGCGGGCCGTGTTGTCGCCGGGCTGGCCGGTGGTCGCATCGTCCGGATCGATCCGGTCACCGGGGAGCGTGTCGTTCTGGCCGAGACCGGTGGGCGGCCGCTCGGGCTTCATCCCCGCGCCGATGGTGGTGTCCTCGTCTGCGACCACGACAAAGGGCTGCTCGAAGTGAGCGCGGACGGGACCGTGACACGGCTGGTCGATGTCGCCTTTCCGAGCAACGTCGTCGAGGCGGGTGACGGCACGATCTGGTTCACGACGTCGACGACCCGGTGGAGTCTCGACGAGTATCTCGGCGATGTCTTCGAGCATTCCTGCACCGGGCGGCTGATGCGCCGCGATCCGGACGGCACCGTCACCACGGTGCTGGACGGGTTGAAGTTCGCCAACGGGCTCGTGCTCGCTCCGGACGAATCCCATCTGCTGGTCGCCGAGACCGCCGGCTATCGGATTCGGCGGCACTGGCCGTCGGGACGGACCGAGGTCTTCGCCGGCAACCTGCCCGGCTTTCCGGACAACATGTGGCTGGGCAGTGACGGGCTGGTCTGGGTGGCCATCGTCGCGCCCCGCAACGCACTGCTCGACCGGCTGCTGCCGCTGCCCGGGTTCCTGCGGCTGCTCGTCTGGAACCTCCCTCAAGCCGTACAACCGAAAGCCGCTCCCGTCGCCGCCGTCATGGCCTTCACGCTCGACGGGCGGCTCGTGCACGATCTGCGGACGGCCGACGGGTCGTACGGCTTCGTCACCTCGGTGGCGGAGCGGGACGGGCTTGTGGTGCTGGGCAGCCTGACCGAGTCCGATGTGGCCGTTCTGGGTTCCAGCCATGCATGAGGACCTATCGATCCCGGGGCTTCCTGCTGGTGTTCCCGCTGATGCTGCTGGCGACGGTCGCGCTGCCGGTGGCCGCGCTCTTCGTCGACGCCGGAGCCTGGTGGGCTGAGGCACTCTTCCTGCTCATCGCCATTCCGGCTGCTTGGTGGTACGTCGCGGTCCGGCTCAACTACCGGATGGACCTCACGGACGACGCGCTGATCCTGCGGGCGGCCCTGGCCCGCTACCGGATCCCGCTGAGCGAGCTGGCCGAGATCGGCGGGCCCGAGCACACCAACCGGAACCGGGTCGTGCGCCGCGACGGGCGGGTGTGGGGCGTGCTCGCCGACGACGGGCTGGTCGCCTTCGCCGACGAGGTGGGCCGGTCCGCGCCGCACGTCGAGGTGCGGGTGAGCGGTTGGCGCCGCCGCATGGAGCGCTGACACGGACGCGGACCGGCCCCTCGATAGGTCTCAGGCTTTCTGGAAGGCCCACTCCACGGTGACGGTCGCGGACAGCCGCTGCCGGCCCGGCTCGACGACGAAGCGCGCGGCGGAGGCGGCCATGCTGTCCTGCGCCATGGGGCCGCCGCCCCAGCTCGGGGCCGACTCGCTCACCTGGACGACCCGGCCGAGCTTGCGGCCGGCGGCCCCGGCGTAGAGCTCGGCCTTCCCCCGGGCGTCGGCGAACGCCTTGCGGCGGGCCTCGGCCATCAGCGCGGCGTCGTCCTCGATGGAGAACGACACGCCGTTCAGCCGGGACGCGTTTCCGCCGGCGGCGACGGCGGCCGACAGGAGAGCTCCCGCCTTCGGCAGGTCCCGGATCTTGGCGGAGAGCCCCTGGCTCACGGTGTAGCCGGTGATCTCCTGCTTGTCGTTCGTCCGGGCGCTGATGGTGGCGTTCGAGGTCTGAAGGTCGTCCGTGCCGAGACCCGCGCGGACGAGGGCGTCCCGCATCCGGGTGGCCGCCGTGCCGGCGGTGTCCAGGGCCGCGTCGACCGTGGCGGCGTTGCTCTCCACCCCGAACTCGGCGGTGAGCAGATCGGGCCGGCCGTACACCTCGCCGGTGCCGGAGACCACCACGCCCTCCCGCTCGGCGGCGGCTGCCGGCGCGCCCAGCAGGAGCGAGGCCATCACGACAAGGGAGGAGACTGCGAAACGATTCATACCCCGATTGAAGGCGGCCGGACGGTCACCCGGCGCCGATTCCCGCACATCTCGACCATCAGTGGGGGCCGAGAACCTCCGGCCCGGGCGCGGGCGCTGGCTCCTTCAACTCGACGAAGACGCAGTGCGTCGGTGTCGCCCCGGTGTTCTCGCCGACGTGCTCCTGCGCGCCCAGCCATCGCGCCTGCCCGGCGGTGAGATCGACGTCGGCTGTACGGTCTCCGGCGCTGACCCGCCGCTGGAAGGTGCTCAGCGTCACCATGACGCTGTCCGGATGCTCATGAGGGTGGGTGCGGCAGGGCCGCGCGATCGGCTGGATCGCCGAGGCGCTGGCCCCGCTGCGCCACAGCCACCCGCACGTCGACATCCACCGGCTCGCGGTGGCCATCCGCTCGGCCACCGGCATCGAGACCCTGGTCTGGCTGACCGACATCGCCGGCTACGACCACGCCCAGGCCGCCGAAACGGTCCGGGCGACCGCCCGTGCCCTCCTGGACGCGGCGATCAGTGTTCGTGAATGAGCGGCTTGGTTCCCCGGTCCGGGGGTAAAGCAACCTCCTATGACCCGCAACGATGACGACGTCGCGCTCGAGGCGGCGGCTGAACCCCTGGTGGTCGCGCTGGACATCGGGTCGACGGCCACCCGGGGCGGGGTGCACGACGCGTCGGGAAGGCGGGTGCACGGGCTCCAGCACAAAGTGCCGCACGCCTTCACGGTGGCGCCGGACGGCACCTCGGTCATCGACCCCGACCAGGTGACGGCGGAGGTCGAGCAGGTCCTCGACGCGGTGACCGGGGATCCACGGCTGGGCAGCCGGATCGCCGGCGTCGCGATGGACACCTTCGCGGCTTCGCTGATCGCGGTCGACGCCGCTGGGCGCGCGCTGACGCCCTGCCTGACGTACGCCGACTCGCGCAGCGCCGAGGCTGTCGCGGCCATGCGGGAAGAGCTCGACGAGCACGCCGTGCAGCAGCGCACCGGCACCCGGTTGCACACCAGCTACCACGCGCCACGCCTGCGCTGGCTGGCCGGGACACAGCCGCGGGTCGTCGCCGAGGCCGCGGGCTGGTGGTCGCTGGGTGAGTACGTGTGGGCCCGGCTCATCGGGCAACCGCTGGCGGGCACGTCCACGATGGCCTGGACGGGGCTGCTCGACCGCCGCACGGGCGAGCTCGACGGCGAACTGCTGACGGCCGCGGGCGTACGACCTCAGCAATTCTCTCTTTCGCGGGACGAGCCGCTGGCGGCTTCGTCGCGCTGGGCCGCCCTCGACCGGGCCGTGTGGTTCCCGGTGATCACTGACGGCTTCGCCAGCAACATCGGGTCCGGCGCCCTCGACTCCACAGTCATGACCGCGGCCACGGCCACCAGCGGCGCGCTGCGGGTGCTGCTCGACGGGCCGGCCGACCCGCTGCCGTTCGGCTTGTGGAACTACCGGGTCGACGCACGGCGCACGCTGCTCGGCGGGGCGATCAACGACGTCGGCCGCGCCGTCAGCTGGGCGCAGAGCACGCTGCGCCTCGGCGACGATGCCGGCGCCGTGCTGACCGCGCCGCCGAGCGACGCCACCCCGCTGGTGCTGCCCTATCTGACCGGCGAGCGGGCGCCGGGCTGGGTCGGCGGCGCCCGCGCCCTCTTCGGCGGGGTCTCCGCGGCCACCGGCCCCGATGCCATGTTCCGCGGCGTCATCGAGGGCGTGGCGATGACGTACGCCCGTGTCGCCGGCGAGCTGCACCCGGCCGCCCTGGGCGTCGTGGAGGTCGCGGCGGCCGGCCGGGTCAGCAACGACCAGCCCGAATGGTTGCAGATCCTGGCCGACGTGCTGGGCCGCCCGGTCACCCACGTGACCCGGCACCGGGCCACCCAGCGCGGCACAGCACTGCTCGCCCTGGACGTGCTGGCGCCGGACGTTCCCCGCGCGCCCCGAACCGTCGGCGCCACCTACGAGCCCCGCAACGGGGATTACTACGCGGAGCGCCGCGAGCGGTTCGCCGAGGTGTACGACGCTCTCGTGCGCCGCTAAAACCGGTTGCGCGGTGTGGTTTGGTCGGAAGATGGAACTGGGCGAGATCGTCGAAGCACTCGCGGGCTGGCAGCAGACCGGCGGGCCGGTCCAACTTCATCCCGGTGACCTGGGGTGGCACTGGCGCTTCGGCGAGCGGGAGCTGGCCGCCGCCGTCCGGGTGTGGAGCCGCGACGGCGAGATCGCGGCGGTCGGCCTGGTGGAGGACGACGGCGAGCTGATCCGCATGGGCATCGCGCCGAGCGCCGCCGCCGACGAGGCGTTCGCCGCCCAGATCCTGGCCGATCTGTCATCGGTGAAGGCCGTCGAGGTCCGCTTCGGCGCCGCCCTCCGCGATCTCCTCCAGCGCAGCGGCTGGACGCCCGACGAGCCGTGGACCCCGTTGTCCCGAGACCTGACCGAGCCGGTCGAAGACTGCGGACTGCGCGTCGAGGTGGTCGGCGAGGACCGGGTCGAGGATCGGGTTGCGGTGCAGCGAGCGGCGTTCCCCAATTCGACGTTCACGGTGGACCGCTGGCACGCGATGGCCGCCGCCCCGCCCTATCGACAGGCCCGCTGCCTGGTCGGCTACGACAGCGAGGACAACGCGGTCGCCGCGGTGACGGTCTGGTCCGCCGGCAAGGGGAACCCGGGCCTGCTCGAGCCGATGGGCGCCCACCGGGACCACCGCGGCCGAGGGCACGGCCGAGCCATCACGGTGGCGGCGGCCGCCGCCCTGCGGGAGATGGGCGCGTCCACCGCCACAGTGTGCACACCGGCCGCCAACACCGGCGGCGTCGCCACGTACGTCTCGGCCGGTTTCCAGAAGCTCCCGGACGTCACCGACTTCCGGCGTCCTCAAGGGTGAAGGCCAAGGACGCCGTCTTCGTGTACGGCTCGTTGATGCACCCGGCGACGCTGGCGACATTATGTGGCCCCGAGGAATACTTCCCGGCCTCCCTCACGGGATGGGCTCGCACCTGGACAGTGTGCACGGACAACACCATCGCCGGGAACCGGGTGTTCTATCTGGATCCGGCCGGAGGTGAGCGACTCCCGGTCCAGGTCCTGTTCCTGAACGTCGAACAGGACAGTAGTGCCGGCGTGTCCGGAATTCTGGTGCCCGTCACGGCGGAACAACTTCGCCACCTCGACGAGAGGGAGGGCAACTACGATCGAGTTGACGTCACGCCGGACGTGCGGTCGCCCGGAATTCCGCATGAGCAGCGGCCCGGCACCATCTGGGTGTACGTGGGGAAGGACGCGGCGACGAGGGCGGCGAAGAGAGGGATAGCTTCTCGGACCGCGGTCATCTGGGATGCGTACCTCGAGCGCGTTGTCGCGGCTCTGGAAAGCTATGACGGCTTCCTGGATGAGTTCAACGGCGAGGATCTGCCGGTGCCGCGAGACCGGATTCTGGCCCTTGACCGCCGGAATGAGAGTGGCGGCGCGACCGATCCGTACAGCAGCGCCGGTTCTCGCGTGGATCCGTCCTGCCGGTCAGGCCTCGGGGAGGCCTGACCGGCAGATCGTGGGTCAGCTCAGGGGCGTGCCGTGAGCGGAAAGGGCCGCGGCCGCCTTGGCTGCGGCGGCCGGGCGGGGCGGGATCGCGGACGTGTCCTGGGCGAACGTGGCCACCGCGGTGGCCACACCGTCGGCGTTCACGTCCAGGGCGTAGGCGTTGACGTTGCCGAGCAGGTGGTACTTCTTGCGGAGCTGCTTGTAGAGGGCCTTGTCGGCGCCGTCCTTCTCCGGCGTGAAGCTGTCGCAGGCCTGGTGGTAGCAGGGGTCGTACGCCGCGCCGGCCACACCGCCCCACAGGGCCACGTCGGCCTCGGTCTTCTCGACCTCGGCTCCGGTGAACAGACCGCCGGCCGGGATGCCGGTGGCGATGAACGGGCCGTAATCCGAACGGCCGGTGAAGTCGGCCGCCGCCGTGGCCTCACCGCGCTTGGCGAAGAACTTCTGGAAGACGGCCTCGATCTGGGCCGAGCCGGCCGGGCCGGGGCCGGCGCCGGAGGCGGCCGAGTCGTCGCCGTCGTAGACGCCGAAGGTGTAGTTCGGCGAGCCGATCATGTCGAAGTTCAGGTAGAGCGCGATCTTCGCCTGCTCGGCGGCCGGCAGGTTGGTCACGTAGTACGTCGAGCCGACCAGGTTGGCCTCCTCGGCGCCCCAGAACGCGAACCGCAGCTTGTTCTTCGTCTTGTGCTTCGCCGCCTGCAACGCGGTCTCCAGGATGGCGGCGCTGCCGGTTCCGTTGTCGTTGATGCCGGGGCCGGCGGGCACGGAGTCGAGGTGGGCGCCGGACATGACGACCTCGTTCGGGTCGCCCCAGCGGGACTCGGCGATGACGTTGCTGGTCGGCCGCACCTCGGCCTCGGCCTCGACCGTGATGGTGACGTTCAGCCCGGCCGTGCCGGCGAAGGCCACGCCCTGCGGGAACGAGATCGAGATGGCCGGGATGCCGACCGGTGCGCCGAGCGTGCCGGCGAACAGGTCCTGACGGTCCGGCGCGGTCGAATCACCCTGGTTCATCACGATGACGGCGGTCGCGCCGGCCGCGGCCGCGTTGGCCGCCTTCTGGCCGAACGAGCAGCCGCCCCGCTGCACGAGAGCGATGTTGCCGCCGACACCCACGAAGTCGGCCGCCTCACAGCCCGAGGTGCTGGTGTTCGGGGTGGTCAGCTGCAGGTCGACGCCGACCACGGCGCCGGTCGCCGAGCCGCCGCCCGAGCAGTCCAGGACGTCGTAGTCCTCCTGGTCGACGTAGGTGGTGGCGGTGGGCGCGTTCTGCGTGAAGGAGGACGCGCCGTCGGTGCAGTAGTTGAAGTCGAACGGCTGCCGGGTGATCTTGTATCCGGCGCGCTTGAGCAGCGCGGAGACATAGTCGGCGCTGCGGTCGTAGCCGGGCGTGCCCGAGGCGCGGGTGTCGTCGTTCCGGTCGGCGATCGCCTGGAAGGCCACGAGGTGCCGCAGCACTCCGGCCAGGGTGACCGCGCGGGGCAGGTCCTTTATGCTGCTGCCCCCGGCCTGGGCGGGGGCGGAAAGGGCGAAACTTCCCAGCAGTACGGCGACGGCGGCCGCGCCGATGAGGCGTCTTCGCACGATGAACTCCCTTCGATGACGGCAAATATCCAGCAACATAGATCGACTACGTGCCGTACGGAAGCGGTCACTCGGTCAGCGGTGTTCGGCCGTTCCGGCCGGGTTCGCCGGAGCTTCCATCCACGTACATCTATAGCCCGCAAGCTGCGAAAATGGCACTTTCCCGACGTACCCTCCTGCTCAGCTCCGCCGCCGCGGGTGTCGCCGGCGCCGCGACCACCTGGCCGCTGGCCGCCACCGCGGCGCCGTACCACGGACCGCTCCGCGCCGACCCGTTCACGCTCGGCGTCGCCTCCGGTGACCCCGATCCGGACGGCTTCGTGCTGTGGACCCGGCTCGCACCCACCCCGCTGGCCGAGGACGGCCTCGGCGGCATGCCGTTTCGCGTCGTACCGGTCGAGTGGGAGCTCGCCGCCGACGAGCGCTTCCGCCGGATCGTGCGGCGCGGCGTGACCGTGGCCCGGCCCGAGTCGGCCCACGCGGTGCACGTCGAGCTCAACGGCCTGCTGCCGGGCCGCGAGTACTTCTACCGCTTCAAGGCCGAACGCCACGTCTCACCGACCGGGCGCACCCGCACCGCGCCCGCGCTGTGGGCGACCGGCGGCACCCTGGCCATGTCGTTCGCCTCCTGCTCGCAGTACGAGCACGGCTACTTCACCGCGTACCGCCACCTGGCCGCCGACGAGCCCGACCTGATCCTGCACCTGGGCGACTACCAGTACGAATACCAGGCCGGCGTCTACACCATCCCCGGCGGCAACCCGCGCGACCACGAGGGACCGGAGACCGTCACGCTGGCCAACTACCGGCAGCGGCACGCCCAGTACAAGACCGACGCGGATCTTCAGGCCGCGCACGCCGTGGCCCCCTGGGCCGTGGTCTTCGACGACCACGAGATCGAGAACAACTGGGCCGACGAGGTGCCCGAGCAGCCCGACCCGAACTTCCTGGCCCGGCGCGCCGCCGCCTTCCAGGCCTACTACGAGAACATGCCGTTGCGCCGCACCTCGATCCCCCGCGGCATCGACATGCGGCTCTACCGCCGTCTGCACTGGGGCCGGCTGGCCACGTTCCACATGCTCGACACCCGCCAGTTCCGCGACGACCAGGCGTGCGGAGACGGATACAAGGACTGCGAGCAGGCGTACGACCCCAACCGCTCCATCACCGGCGAAGCGCAGGAGAAATGGCTGCTCGACGGCTTCCGCCGCTCGACGGCCCGCTGGGACGTCCTGGGCCAGCAGGTGTTCTTCGGCCAGCGCGACAACAACTCGGGCCCGCAGGTGGTCACGAGCATGGATTCCTGGGACGGGTACGCCGCCTCGCGCGACCGGATCACCCGGGGCTGGGTCGACGCCGGTGTCCGCAACCCGGTCGTGCTCACCGGCGACGTGCACGCCCACTGGGCCGACGAGCTGAAGCTCGACTACGCCGACCCGGCGTCACGCACGGTCGGCACGGAGCTGGTCTGCTCCTCGATCACGTCGACCGGCGACGGCGCCGACGTGCCCTCGGGCAATCACCCCTGGGCGGCCTGGAACCCGCACTTGCGCTTCTACAACAACCAGCGCGGGTACGTCCGTACGACGATCACCGCGGACTCGATGACCGCCGACTTCCGCGTCGTCCCGTACGTGACCACGCCGGGCGCGCCCGTGCACACCCGGGCGACGTTCGTCATCGAGGACCGGGCACCGGGCCTGCACCAGACGGCGGACAACCCCTCGGCGACCTTCAAAGCGGGCAACAGCGAGGACACCGTACGTCAAGAGACCCTCCGCCCCTGACTCCTGGCTCACGTTTTCGCCTATGGCGGCGGCCGCCGGGGTATCCACTGGTCCCATGAGAGAACGGGCCGGGACAGCGGTGCTGGCGGCCGCCGCGGGGGCGACGGATCTGCTGGCCCTGACCGTGCTGGGCGGCGCCTTCGCCAGCATCATCACCGGGAACCTGGTGACACTCGGGTACGGCATCGGCACCACCGACGCGGCCCGCGTCATCCCCGTGGCGATCGCCGTGACGGCGTACGGCCTCGGGGTCTTGATCTGGCGTCTTCTGCCCCCGACCGTGACCGCGCCGCTGCTGGCCGAGCTCGCGCTGCTCGCCGTGGTGGCGGGCGGCCTGCTGACCGAGCCGGGCGTCGGCGGCAAGCGGGTCCTGCTGGCGGTGGCCGGGATCGCGATGGGCGGTCAGAGCGTGGTCGGGCTGCGGTTGCGCGCCTCGACCACGTACATGACCGGGGCCCTGGTCACCGCCCTGACCGGAGATCTGCGCAAGGCGGGGCCGGCGCTGCTGCAACTGGCGGCGCTGGTGGCGGGCGCGGCCGCGGCGGCCGGGCTCATGGCGGTGGCGCATGGGGCGGCCTACGTGCTCCCGGTGGTGCTGGTGGGATCGGCGGTCCCGCTGTTGTCGCCGGGGCTGCGAAATAGCGCCACAGCTCAGGGAACGCCCGAACCAGAAGTGCGACCGTCAGGACGGTGAGGACTCCACCGGCCACGATCGCGGGCCGGGCGCCGAGGGAGGCGCCGGCGAGCCCGTGCACCACGTTGGCCAGCTGGGGGCCGCCCATCAGGACGACAGTGAGCGAGCCCTGCACGCGGCCGCGGAGCGCGTCGTCGGTGTGCGCCTGCGAGATCGCGTTGCGGAAGGTGCTCAGCACGAAGTTGACGGCGCCGCCCAGCAGCAGCGCCACCAGCGCGACGGCCAGGTGCGGGGCCAGGCCGAGCAGGATGACGCAGCCACCCCAGGCCATCGCGGCCGAGGCCATGAGGGCGCCGTGCCGCCAGGCCCGGCTGTAAGCGCCCGAGAACAGGGCGGCCAGGAGCACCCCGGCCGGGTAGGCCCCGAACATCAGCCCGAGCTCCGGGCCGCCGCCCGCCCGGCCGCCGTACGTGCGCTCGGCGAGCTCGGGGAAGAGCGCGGACGGCATCGCGAAGACCATGGCGGCCAGGTCGACGGCGAGGATCGCGACCAGGACCCGGCGCCCGGCCAGATAGCGGAAGCCGTCACCGAGCCGGCGCAGCGTGCCCCGCTCCCGGCTCGCCGAAGAGGGCATCGCCGGTAGCCGGGCCACCGCCCACAGCACGACAATGAGCGCCAGTGCGTCGAGCAGGTAGAGCGTCCCGAGCCTCACGACCGGAACCAGCACACCGGCGAGCAGCGGCCCGGCGACCGCGCCGCCGTACCGGGTCAGCGAGCTGAGACTGCTGGCCGCGACCAGCAGATCTTGAGGCACGACCCGGGGTACCACCGCGCCCGTCACCGTCAGGGTGATACCGAAGCTGACACCTTGCCCGGCGACGAGCAGAAGCGTCAGTGGTACGGATTCGAGCCCGAGCACGGAGTTGAGCCACAGTCCGGCGTACACCAGGCCGAGCCCGGCGTTGCCGCCCAGCAGAAGCCGGCGCCTGTCCATGCTGTCGGCCAGGGCCCCGGCCCACAGCGCCGACACGACGAGCGTGCACAGCGAGACCGCGGCCGCCACCCCGACCAGGGCCGACGACCCGGTCGAGGTGAACAGCTGAGTAGGCACCGCGACAAGGCTGAAGGAGCCACCGACTGCGGTGACCGCCGAGGCCACCCACAGTCGGCGAAAAGCAGCGATGCGCAGCGGCCGACGATCGATGAAGAGATGCACACCGGCGATCCTGGGGCCTGCCCCAGGGGCAAGGTCCACAGGTCACCCCGAGATGAGCGGCCTGACCTCGACCCACCCGTCACTGACCGGAATCATCCGCCCGATCCACACGGCATGATCGAAGTCGGAGGCCTCCACGATGAAATAGCCGGCGAACGCGGCGCAGCGACCCGTCACTCACCACGTTGTCGCGGATCGACACCCCGGTGGCAGCGGGCCACCCGCCCCGGCGGTCACGGTGGGCGCAGCCGGGCCAGGACGAGCAGGTCCGGCCACCTAACCGAGAATCAAATCTCGATGCTTGAGCGCCGTGCGGATGCAGTACTCGCCCGCGGGCTGAACATTTTCCTCCCGGAGAATCCGTTCCAGAACTTTGCCCTTGAACGGGACCACCCTTATCTGAGGACCCTCGCTGTTCCCGGGAATCTTGTAACCGCCAGGTTGGCGGAACTGCGGAGTCAACGCGTCAAAAATCTCCGGCTCGAAGACCGCGACGGTCATGAGCTCGCCCCACAAGGTGAGCGCGTCGAGCGCAAAACCGAGGTAGAAGACCTTGATCGCGCCGGTCGCCAGGGCCGCATCGAGTTCACGATAGGGGAACTGCCGGTCATAGGCGATCGGCTCACTCGCCTCGCCGTCACGCTCCGGATTACCCATTAATTCTTCATCGTACTCGCGCATGATGTTTCGCCACAGCGAGAAGTCAGGCCCAGGAAAATTTTGCTCCCGGCAGGACGGCTGGAACGTCCCCGAGGGTATGACTTGGACGGTGCCGCCGGCTGTTGCCGTGTCCGGGTCCCGCTGATGCAGGATCGTCGTAGGGTTCTTCGGATCGTTTCTGATGACCAGCGTACTGATCGCAGGTATCACTCTCCGTCGATTCAGATCTGTCGCGGGGTTGACGAAGTTTCGAAACGGCAGAGAGGCGGTGATCGGCCTGTCATGCGCGATGGACTCCGGCAGAATGGCGGCCGCCTCGTGGGCGAGCGCTTCGGAGACGTCGAGACCTTCAAAATAGTTGGCGTAGCCGAAGACCAAGTGATCGGAACCCTTGACGGCGAGAACTCGCCAGCTCGACCGATTGCTCAAGTTTGGCGATTTGGCCAGGCTGCGCATGGCAAACGAATAACGTGTGAAGGATTCCGTCGAAGTGACCGAAGGCCGAACGTGCTCAGAATTCCGCTCGGTGCCATCAATCTCGGGGTTGGGTGCATCGGCCCGGAGATCGATAGTCACGCTGCGCAGATCTACAGGCCGCTCGGGTCGCCATTCCGGGCGCCCGATCAAGCCGCTGTCGGAAATCCGATCGGCAGGGTAATAGCCGCGCGCCAGGGCGCGTGCCAGCGGGACTCTCCGCAACTTCAGCGCCTTGCGAACATTGATCCAGTCCTCTTGGCTCTGCAGCATTGTCGGGCTGCTCATCGCTTCCTCGTGAGGTTGATCGCGTTTCTTCAAGGCTAGCGTTCCGGCGAGCGTCAACGAAACCATGGCTATGACAACACTGACCGTCGGCCATATCGCATTGACAGTTCCTGCACCGAAAAGCGCAAGGAGAACGACAGCACTCGCCACCAGCGCGGCGCAGATCGCCCAAGCTATAAGGAGTTTACGGCGTGATTCGTCGCGCATGCGGGCATGGTGTCATCGGCGTGCCTGGATCGGAAGTGTGGCGGCCGAATCGTCGCCGAACGGCTCACGCGTGTGATCGATTGGCCGAGTCTTTCCAGGATCGGTGCGCGGCCGACCGGACGGGGCAGCGATCTTTGTATCGATGTGGATAGATTCGCCGGGACCGTTCCCTTCGACGGAAGGAAGTCCCGTGCGACGACTGTTCGTGGCACTGGCCGCCACCGTGCTGACCCTGGCCGGCACGCCCGCGGCCGCGCAGGCCGCGCCCGCGCCGGGTGGGCCCGGGGTGGGCGACAGCTACTTCCCCGACTACGGCAACAGCGGGTACGACGTCTCCCACTACGACATCCGCCTGCGGTACACGCCGGCCACCGATCGGCTGGCCGGCACCACCACGATCCTGGCCACGGCGGAGCAGGATCTCAGCCGCTTCCATCTCGACTTCGTCCTCGACGTGTCGTCGGTGCTGGTGAACAACCGTCCGGCGGCCTTCGCCCGGCAGGGGGACCACGAGCTTGTCGTCACGCCGGCCCGGCCGGTCGCCGACGGCGGCGCCATGACGATCGTGGTTCAGTATTCGGGTGTGCCGTCGAGCAAGGTCGCGGCCGGGTTCACCGCCTGGATCCGTACGCCCGACGGCGCCATGGCCATCGGCGAGCCGGAAATCGCCTGGTGGTGGTACCCGAGCAACGACCACCCGACCGACAAGGCCACCTTCGACGTCTCCCTGAGCGTGCCCGACGGTGTCGAGGCCATCAGCAACGGCGTCATGCCGCGCCCGCCGGTCCGCGAGACCCTCGGCTACACGCGGTGGAGCTGGCGTTCCCTCAAGCCGCAGGCCACCTATCTGACCTTCATGACCGTCGGCCAGTACGACGTCACGACCGACACGACCGCGAGCGGCCAGCCCGTCTACAACGCGTACTCCCAGCTCATGACCCAGGAGCTGCGTGAGGCGGCGCAGGTCAGCGTCGAGCGCACGGCCGAGATCACCGACTGGGAGACCACGCTGTTCGGCCCGTGGCCGTTCGAGGCGCGCGGCGGCGTCGTCGCCCCGCCCGCCACGCTGTGCTGCGCGCTCGAGAACCAGACCCGGCCCAACTATGCGACGGCCTTCTTCACCCGCGGCTCCAACACGTCGGTGGTCGTGCACGAGAACGCCCATCAGTGGTTCGGCGATTCGGTTTCGGTGGCCGACTGGCGTCACATCTGGCTCAACGAGGGCTTCGCCAGCTACGCCGAGTGGCTCTGGTCGGAGAAGAACGGCGAGGGCACAGCCCAGGAGGTCTTCGATTATCTGTACGCCACCTATCCCGCGAACGCTTCGATCTGGACCACCGCCCCGGCCGACCCGGGTGTCGCCCAGCTGTTCGGCGACGCCGTCTACGACCGGGGTGCCATGACCCTGCACCAGCTGCGCGTGGCCGTCGGCGACGACGACTTCTACGAGATTCTGCGCACCTGGGCCGCCGAGCACCGCTACGGCAACGCCACCACCGAACAGTTCACCGCCCTGGCCGAGAAGATCTCCGGCCAGGACCTCGACGCCCTGTTCCAGGCGTGGCTCTACACCCCCTCCAGGCCGGTCGTGGCTTCCACCCTGGCTCGTAAGGCGGCCGTCGCCCCGAAGTCGTGGGCCGAGATCAGCCACACCCACGCTCTGATCCACCAGCACTGACCGGTCCGCCGGCCGGACGGTGGAAGCGTCCGGCCGGCGTGCCCGTTCACCGGAGCAGGCGCCGTTCCTCCTCACGCCTGACCCTCAGTGCGATCGCCCGCGACGACCTCGTCCGTACGGCGGCGAACTTGACGATGGTGAGCATGCGAAACATCGCGTGCAAGTCCAATTGATCGTCCCCCGGTGCCTTCGACAACTGCTGGACGAGGACCAATGTGGGGTCCAGGGAAACCGCGATCCAGCGTTTCCGGGAATTGTGAAGGCAGGGTGCAATCGGGACGCGAAGATTAGCAACGGCCTCATCGGCTCGGCTATGCTGATGATGTAAGAAGCGATTAATAAATCGCGGCGACCAGTCAATTATCTCATGAGCATTGTCAATGGTCGTCACCGGGCCAGGCAGGCGACGGCGAATACAGCGGCCACGACGCCGTACAGGTGGACGGTGTGCAAGCGCTCGCGGAGGACCAGGCGGTTGAGGAGCAGCGTCACCGCGGGGTAGAGGGACGCCACGACGGCCGTGGGGGCCAGCGCGGACGCGGCGGCCACGATGAAGGCGGCGTCGGCGGCCACATCGGAGGCGCCGACCAGGAAGATCCGTGGCTGGAGCAGGGCGGACCGGGAGCCGCCGACGATGAGGGCCATGGCTACGGTGGCCACGCCCGCGCTTGCCCGGGCCGTGGCCAGCGCCCAGAATTCGTCGGCCTCGGCTGCCTCGTGGATGAGGACGAAGAAAGCTCCGAAGCCGAGGGCGGCGCCGAGAGCGCAGGGAATGGCCCATCGGCGGGTACGGCTTGACGTCTCGCCCGGCACGGGCCAGCTGGCCATGGTGGCGCCGATCAGGCCGGCGGTCACGCCCAGGGCCACGCCGGCGCCGAGGCGCTGGCCGTGCAGCAGGCCCCAGCCGACCGGGACCAGGGCGGCGACCGCGGCGACCGGGGCCACCACGACCGGTGAGCCCTCGCGCATCGCCCGGTAGAGCAGGCCCATGGCCGGCAGGCCGACCAGGCCGGCGGCGGCGCCCAGCCACAACCGGGCGTCCCAGGCGGGTGGGAGGCCGCGGACGAGCGCTGCCGGCAGGACCAGGATCATGGCGGCTATCTGGGAGCCGATGAGGATGGTCAGGATCGGCCGGTGGCGGGTCAGCACGCCGGCCAGGAAGTCCGACGTGCCCCAGCCGAGGGCCGCCACGACCGCGGTTGTCATCACCCACGCCATGGCCGTCAGGGCGCTTCGCGGTGGAATCGGCACAAAACCATGCGGCCGATACTTCCGATCGGGGCGCCCGCGGTCAGTCGCCCGCAGGTGGGCGGCCGACCGGGCTAATCCCATCGGTCCTTGTTGTTGATCTTTCGTCCGACTTTTGGCCATGTAGGTGTCCTCTCGGGACACGATGCTCTCTCTTGATCGATACCCCTCGAGAAGGAACACGAATGCGCATCAGGTATCTGGCGCTCGCGCTGGCGCCGATCCTCTCGACCGCGGTGCTGGCGGCGCCCGCGGACGCCCACCGGGAGCTGTCGCCGTTCGACGCGGTGAACCAGTTCATCGGCACCGAGATGGACACGACGCAGAACAAGAGCAACGACGCGTACGGCAACACGTTCCCCGGCGCGGCCGTGCCGTTCGGCATGGTGCAGCCCAGCCCGACCACCTACAAGGCCGGCAACGCGCTGGTCGGTGAGAAGGGCGGCTACGAATACACCGCCGGTCTCATCCGCGGATTCGGCATGACCCGCTATTCGGGTACGGGCTGCACGGGGCGCTACGGCGGCTACGAGTTCCCCACCATCCCGTACGCGGGCGAGCTCACCGGCGGCGTCCTGCCCACCAATCCGTCGGTCGACGTGAAGCCCTATTACCTGAGCTTCAGCCACGCCAACGAGGTCTCGCAGCCGGGCTACTACAAAGTGGCCCTCGACAATGGCATCACCACGGAATTGACGGCCAGCAGCCGTACGTCGGTGAGCCGTTTCTCTTTCTCCGACAACGCGACCCTGATCCTCGACGTGTCCGGGCAGAACAACCGCTCCTTCGGCAGCGAGGTCACCATTGACCCGGCCACCCGGACGGTCAGCGGCTGGATGTACGGGACCGACGTGTGCGATGTCGGCAACCTCTACAAGGCGTACTTCTCGACGACGTACGACAAGGCTTTCGCGTCTTACGGCACCTGGAACGACGGCGAGATGACCGCCGGATCGGCCCATGCCGTCAAGAGCACCACCGACACCGGCGTCGATTACCGCCACGACACCGGCGCGTGGATCACCTTCACCGACGGCGCCAAGGTCACCGCCAAGACCGGCTTCAGCTACGTGAGCGTCGCCAACGCGGCCGCGAACCGGGACAAGGAGGTGGGCAAGGAGCGGTTCGATTCCGTACGCAAGGACGCCGCCTCCCAATGGAAGAAGGCGCTCGGCACGATCGACATCGGTGGCGGCACCGACGCGCAACGGACCTCGTTCTACACGGCGCTCTACCATTCGCTGCTGCACCCGAACGTGCGCGACGACGTCAACGGCCAGTACCTCGGCTACGACAACCAGGTCCACGTGGTCGGCCGGGGCCGGCACTTCTACGAGAACCTGAACTTCGCCGGCTCGGGCTGGGACATGTACCGCAGCCAGGCCCAGCTGATCGCACTGACCTTTCCCGAGGTCGCCTCGGACATGGCCCAGTCGATCGTCGACATGGTGAAGCAGAAGGGCTCGTGGGCGCCCGGCGCGGCCCGCATGCAGGGCGACAACTACCAGGTCATCCTGGCCACGCTCGACGACATGGGCATCGCCTTCGACCGTAAGGCCGCGCTGGCCTCGATGGTGGCGACCCAGAAATTGCCCGCGGTGAGCAGCAGCCGTTCCGACGCGTACCAGTATTTCGCGACCGGCCTGATCGAGAACCGTAAGGGCGACTTCGCCACCTCGCGTGTCCTCGAATACTCGATCGACGACTTCGCCATCGCCCGGCTGGCGGCGAAGGAGCACGACAGGGCGAACTACGACTTCTTCATGGGCCGCGCCCAGAACTGGATGAACGTCTTCGACCCGGTCACCCAGCACATCCGCCCGCGCGAGCGCACCGGATTCGACCGCAACTTCGATCTGCGCGTCCGGGAGGACGGCTCCGGCCGGGGCCAGTTCAACCAGTCCACGGGATATCAGTACGGCTGGCTGGTCCCGCAGAACATGTCCACGCTGATCGCCCAGCGCGGCGGGGTCGCGGCGGCCACCGCCCAGCTCGACACGCTCATGGCCCAGCTCGACGCCGGTGCCTACACCCAGACCGGCAACTATCTGTCGAACCAGCCGGCCTTCGGCACGCCGTGGGTCTACAACTGGCTCCAGGCGCCGGCCAAGGCCACCGACGTGCTTTACCGGGCCGTCTCCGAGATGTACGACACGACGCCGTCGGGCCTGCCCGGCAACGACGACCAGGGTTCGCTGAGCGCCTGGTACGTCTTCGCCAACCTGGGCGTCTACCCGGCCGTCTACGGCACTGGCGACCTGCTGATCAGCGCTCCGATGTTCAAGAGCGTCACGATCGACCCGGTCGACGGCCGGCGGGACATCCGGATCACCGCTCCGGGCGTACAGAATGGCAAGAAGTATGTGTCGTCCCTGAAGGTGAACGGCGCTCGGCGCAGCGCGAACTGGCTGGACGCCCGCACTGCCGGCCGCCTCGACTTCACGATGTCGGCCACGCCCGGCACGTGGGGCACCGGGGCCAAGGACGTGCCGCCGTCGTACACGGACGGCGCGGACGCCCGGAACAACATCGGCACCACCCCGAACGGCAAGGGCAACCTGGGATCGATGGACCTGAGCGACTGGTCCTTCTCCCGCGAGAGCCTGGCCGCGGCCGGCGCCACCCCCGGCGCCTCGCTGCCGCTGGGCCAGACCGGCATCGCCTTCACCTGGCCCACGGCCGAGCCCGGCACGCCCGACAACTGGATCCCGCACGGCCAGCGCGTCGACCTGCCGAACCGCCGGTCCGCCGCGGTCTCGTTCCTCGGCCTGGCCACAAACGGCCCGTCCACGGGCACGGCCACCGTCGTCTACACCGACAGGACCACCCAGCAGGTGACCGTCACGTTCGCCGACTGGGCCGCAGCCGACCCGACAACGCTCATCACCCTGTCCGGCCGCAACAACGCCAACGGCACCGCCGGCGACGGCACGTTCCGCGTCTTCGCCACGGCCCCGGCCGCCCTCGACAGCACGAAGACGGTCGACGCGGTGATCCTGCCGCAGTCCACCGACAAGGGCATCATGCACGTCTTCGACGTCGCCGTGTCCTGACCCACCCCTTCACCAGATCTCCCCAGGCCATACGCCCAGCCTCCTCAAACGTTCGCCAAGCTGACCGGGACAGTCGGGTCAGCTTGGCGAACGGGAGCGCGGCGGTGCCGGTGTGGGGTGGATCCGCTGACCGGCCGCACTAGGCTCTTGATCATGTCCAAGATGCCGCTTCCCGCGAAGCTCACCGACTTCCTCCGGCAGCCCCACCCCGCGGTCATGGCCACGGTCGCGGCCGACGGGCGACCCGTCACCGTCGCCACCTGGTACCTGTTGGAGGACGACGGGCGGGTGCTGCTCGGCCTCGACGCGAAGCGGGCGCGGCTCAAGCACCTGCACCGCGACCCGAGGGTCTCGCTGACCGTCCTGGCCAGCGACGACTGGTACAGCCACGTGAGCGTCCAGGGCCGGGTGGTCTCCATCGCCGACGACGAGGGCCTGGCCGCCATCGACCGCCTGGCCGTCCACTACACCGGCGAGCCGTACGCGAACCGCGAACGCCCCCGGGTCGCCGTCCAGGTCGAGATCGACACGTGGCACGCCTGGGGCGACCTCCGAGAGTAGTTCCTGTACACAGTGGAACCCGGTTGCCATGATGGGCGTCGATGGAGAGCGCACCCCGAGCCGCCGAGCGCGCACGAGCCGGGATCCGGTCCTGGGTCCGTGCCGCCGGTTCCGGCTTGCGCCGGGTCAGCCCGTACGGCATCTTCGCCCTCCTCGCGGCGTCGGCGGTCGCACCGATCGCCGGCGCCGCGCTGGGCGCTTCGGGCGAGTACGCCGCCGCCCTGGGCCAGGCCGGGGGCATGGGCAGCAACTACCTGGGCGACGTGCTGGCCGACGCCGCACGCCGCCTGTCGTCCCCCGGTTCGTCGGAGCCGGCCTCGGCTGGCGCGGTGCCGCCGGAGGCGGAGGAGCGCTGGCGGGACGCGGTGGCCGCGGAGCTGCTGGCCCGGCTGGAGGACGGCGACACCCGGCTGCGGGACGACCTGGCCGAACTGTTGCGCTCCCTCGGAGCGGTGGAGACGGCGCTGCTCGCGGCCGACGACGAGACCCGGCGGCAGATCGCGGAGGCGCTGGGTGAGGCGCACGTGCTCGGCGCGGAGACGCTGCGGGTGCTCGACGAGATCCAGCACGGGCTCAACGAACAGGCCGAACGGCAGCGCCGCGACACCGGCCGCGTGCTGAACGCGCTGGCCGCGACCACAGCGCTGATCCGGTCGTTGCGGGTCCCTGGAGAGTCCACGCCGGCACCGGTCAAGCCACCGGCGCCGGTCAGCGTCTCGCCCTATCCGGGTCTGGCCAGCTTCGACGTGGGGGACGCGCCGTTCTTCCACGGCCGCGAGGGCCTGATCGGAGCACTGCTCGGTCGCCTGGCCGAGCAGACGCTGGGCGGCCCGCCCCTGATTCTGGTCGGCGCTTCCGGCGTGGGGAAGTCCTCGCTGCTGAAGGCCGGACTACGCCCCGCGGTGGCCGCCGACGGCGCCGGCGAGGGCAGCAGCACCTGGGAATGGATCGAGCTGACACCCGGCCCGGCGCCCTTGGCCGCGCTGCGCGCCGCCCTCGGCGCATCCGGCTCCGAGGGCCGCCGGGTCGTTCTGGTGGATCAGTTCGAGGAGCTGTTCACGCAATGCGCGGACGCGGACGAGCGGGCTGCTTTTGTGCGGGCGCTTGTCGACGTACCCCATAAGGTCCTGATCCTTGCCGTCCGGGCCGATTTCTATGCGCAGTGCACCGAGATCGAGGCCCTCGCGGACGTGCTCGCGCGCGGGCAGGTGGTGCTCGGGCCGCTGGGGGAGAAGGAGTTGCGGCGGGCCATCACCGAGCCGGCGCGGGACGCGGGGTTGAGCGTCGAGGCCGGGCTCGTCGAAGTGCTGCTGCGTGACTACGAGCCGGGGACGCTGCCGTTGCTGGCGCACGCCCTGCGGGCGACCTGGGAGCGCCGCGAGGGCGACACGCTCACGCTGGCCGGCTATCAGAGGACCGGTGGGGTGCGGCGGGCCGTCGCGGAGACGGCCGAGGGCTTGTACGACCGGTTGGACGAGCCCGGCCGGGCGGCGCTCCGCTCCGAGCTGCTCGGTCTGGTCACCGTCGTCGACGGGCTGGCCGTCCGGCGGCGGGCGGCGCGGGCCGAGGTCGACATGGCGGTGCTCGGCCCGTTGGTCGCCGAGCGGCTCGTCACGGCGGGCGACAACTCCGTCGAGATCAGCCACGAGGCCCTGCTGGACGGCTGGCCCCGCCTCGCGGGCTGGCTCGAGGACGCCCGCGCCGAGATCGTGCTGCGGCAGCGGCTCACCCAGGCCGCGGGGGAGTGGGACGAGGCCGGCGAGGACCCCGATCTGCTCTACCGGGGCGGGCGGCTGGCCGAGGCCCGGGAGTGGGCGGCGGGACGGGGTGATCTGCCACCCGCGCAGGCGCGGTTCCTGGCCGCGTCGGCCGCCCTGGCCGAGGCCCGGCAGGTCGCGGTGCGCCGGACCAACCGGAGGCTGCGGCGGCTCGTCGCCGGGCTCAGCGTGGCGCTGCTCCTGGCCGTAGCCGGCGGCCTGGTCGCCCTCGACCAGCGCGGTGAGGCGAGGGCGAACGGGCGGGCGGCGCTGTCACGGCAGTATGCGCTGGAATCACACACGCAGCACTACGGCGACCCTGCGAACTCGGTGGAACGCGCGCTGGCCGCCTGGGCGGCCGAGCCGACCGTCGAGGCCCGCGGCGCGTTGATGCACGGCCAGCACACGCAGCTGGTCGGCCGTCTCGGCAGCCGGACCGGCGCCGCGTCGGTCGCCGTGAGCCCGGACGGCCGCCTGGTGGCGGCCGCCTATCCGGACGGCGACATCGACCTGTGGGACACCACGACGCTGCAACCCGCCCGGGCCGCTCTGAGTCACCGGCCGGGGATCCCGTTCTTCCTGAGCTTCTCGCCCGACGGCCGGTTCCTGGCGTCGGGGTCGGTCGGCCAGGGCAAGGTGGTCGTCTGGGAGGTGGGGTCCGGCCGGCTGCTTCACCGGTTGCCGGCGTTCGGTGCGATGGCCTGGCTGCCGGACTCCTCGGCCGTGCTGGCGGCCCGAGACGACGTGCTTCAGACGATCGGTGAATGGGACCCCGAGCAGGGACGGCTGATCGGCTCGACCAAGCTGCCGGTCGCCGCCTCCCTCGGCGTGGCGGTCAGCGGCGGCGGCCGGACCCTGGCCGTGGCGTCTCCGGACGGCGGGGCGATCGTCGAACGGCGCGGCGGCGCCGTCCGGGCTCTCATCCCGGACGTGTTCCACGTGGCGGCCGGTCCGGGCGACAGCTTCTTCACCATCGGCAACGGCGACGGCAGCCCGGTGCAGGCGTGGCGGGCCGCCGCAGGCTGGCGCCCGGTGACGGTGCCCGACCCGACCCGTTCCGACACCCCGGCGCCGGCGCGCCGCTTCGCCGTCACCCCGGACGGCACGGTGATCATCGGTAGCGGCGAGCTCGGCGAGATCCTGCGCCTCACGCTGGGTGGCCCGCGGACCGACGTGACCGGGCTGCGGGGCCTGCCCAACCCGGTCGCCCTCTCGGCCGACGGCCGGCTGCTCGCCGTCGTGGGGCAGAACGATCCGCCCACCCTGATGCGGCCCGACGCGAGCGCGCTGCCCCATCCGCAGATCGTCAATCAGCTGGTGGTCGATCCCTCCGGCGCGCGGGTGGCCACCGGATCCGGCGACGCCGTGATCCGGATCTGGGATCCCCGCACCGGGGCGCTGCGCTCGACGATCGCGGGGAACAAGCCGGCCGGGCTCGCCTACGGCCCGGACGGCAGCCTGGCCGTCTCGGTGGATGCCGGCGGCCGGGTGGTGCTCTTCGACGCGGCCGAGAAGCTGCGGCACACGCTCACCATCGCCGACAAAAGCCTCACACCGGACGCCGTGGCGATCTCGCCGGACGGGTCACTGCTCGCGGCGACGACGCCACGCCGCCTTCCCGACGGCGTGTCCGAGAGTGACGTACAGAACGCCGACGACACGGACGTCATCGTCTGGGACGCGGGCACCGGTCGGCAACGGGCCCAGCTCAAGCTGTTCGGCGGCGTTCCCGTACGGCTCGCCTTCACCCCGGACGGACGGCACCTGCTCGTCACCTCGAACCGCTCCGTGGCCCCGGGCACATGGGACGGCCGGATTTCGCGTTTCCGCACCTCGGACCTGGCCCTGCTCGACTTCCGGGACTTCCCCGGCGACTACGCGGCCGAGATCGCGGTCAGCCCCGACTCCGCCACGCTGGCGCTGCCCGGCGTCGCCGGCGTCCACCTGGTCCGGGTCGACGGGCTCGCCCCGCAGCGCGACCTCGGCGCCCAGCCGGCCCGGCTCACCCGGATCGCCTGGTCGCCGGACGGCCGGACGCTGGCCACCGGCACCGACACCAACGACGGGCAGATCTATCTCTGGGACAGCGTGACCGGCGACCGGATCGCCGAGGTGCGCGGCAACAGCAACCAGCGCGGCCCGCTCGCCTTCACCCCGGACGGGGAACGGCTGCTCGCCGGTCTGAACGACTGGACCGTCGGGGTGTGGCAGATCGAACCCGGCGCCGCGATCCGGTCGCTGTGTGCCATCTCCGTGCCTGTCAATCGGGTGAACGGGCGGGCCGTTCCGGCACTGTGCCGCTGAGGTTTCCCCCAGCCCACGCCAGGTACGCTGCGGCGCGGGGGGATGTGATCACACGTGGCTGGTGACAGGCTGCGGGGGCGGCGGCGCGAACGTGAGGCGCTGGACCGCCTGCTGCGCGATGTACGGGGTGGGCGCAGCCATGCCCTCGTGCTGCGGGGCGAGGCCGGCGTCGGCAAGACCGCGCTTCTCGACCATCTCGCCGAGCAGGCGTCGGGGTTCCGGGTGCTGCGGGCGGCCGGGGTCGAGCTCGAGTCGGAGATCACTTATTCGGCGTTGCAGCAGCTGTGCGCGCCGCTTCTGGAACACCTGGACCGGCTTCCGGCGCCGCAGCGGGCCGCCCTCGCCACCGCGGTCGGGCTCGCCGCCGGGAAGCCGCCGGAGGCGCTGCTGGTCGGGCTGGCCGTGCTGGGGCTGTTCGCCGAGGCGGCGTCGCAGCGGCCGCTGGTCTGCATCGTCGACGACGTGCAGTGGCTCGACCGGATGTCGGAGCTGATCCTCACCTTCGTGGCCCGGCGGCTCGACGCCGAGTCGGTCGCCCTGGTCTTCGGTGTGCGGAGCCCGTCCGACTCGCTGCCCGGTCTGCCCGATCTGACCGTTGAGGGGCTGTCCGACGCCGACGCCCGGGTCCTGCTCGACTTTGCCCTTCCGGGGCCGGTCGACGCCCGGGTCCGCGACCGGATCGTGGCCGAGACCCGCGGCAACCCGCTGGCGCTGCTGGAGCTGCCGCGCGGGCTGTCGACGGCCGAGATGGCGTTCGGCTTCGGCGGGCTGAGCACGGCCCCGCTGGCCGGCCGGGTCGAGGACAGCTTCCAGCGCCGCATCGCGGCCCTGCCCGCCGACACCCGCAAGGTGCTGCTGGCCGCGGCCGTCGAGCCCGTCGGGGACGTACCCCTGCTGTGGCGGGCCCTGGACCTGCTGGGGGTCGGGCCCGAGGCGGCGGTGCCGGCCGAGACCGCGCAGCTCATCGACCTGAGCCGCCGGGCCCGTTTCCCACATCCGCTCGTGCGGTCCGCCGCCTGGCGGTCGGGGAGCGCCGCCGAGCTGCGCGAGGTGCACCGCGTCCTGGCCGAGGTCACCGACCCGGTGACCGATCCCGACCGCCGGGCCTGGCATCGCGCCCACGCCGTGGCCGGACCGGACGAGGAGGTCGCCGACGAGCTGGAGCGTTCCGCCGACCGGGCCCGCGCCCGCGGCGGCTGGTCGGCCGCCGCCGCCTTCCTGGAACGGGCCGCCGAGCTCACCCTCCACACCGACCGCCGCGTCTCGCTGCTGCTGGCCGCCGCCCGCGCCCACGCCGACGCCGGCTCGTTCGGCCAGGTGCCGGAGCTGCTCGGCGCGGCCGAGATGGGCGCGCTGACGCCTTTGCAGCGGGCCGGGGTGGAGCAGATCCGGGCCCACGTCACCTTCGTACTCAATCCGGGCCGGGCCGCCGGTCCGCCGCTGCTCGCGGCGGCCGACCAGCTGCGCGACCTCGATCCGGCGGCGGCCCGCGAGACCTATCTCACGGCCATCGGCGCCGCCGTCCACACCGGACGTGCCGACCCCGGTTTCCTGCGGTCCACGGCCGAGGCCGCCCTTGCCGCCCCACCCGGCGACGATCTGGCCGGCCTGATGCTGACCGGGCTGACGACCTGGATCCTCGAGGGGTACGCCTCGGCCGCGCCGGCCATGAACAGGGCCGTCGACGCGATGACACGGATGAGCGACGCCGAGCTGCGGCTGATCTGGCTGGCCGCGCCCATGGCGTACGAGATGTTCCGCTTCGACGTCCTCGACCAGGTGACGTCCCGGGCCGTGCAGGTGGCCCGGGACACCGGAGCGCTCTCGCTGCTGCCGAACGCGCTCGCCCTGCGCGCCGGCGTCATGCACTACCTGGGCCGCCTCGACGACTCGTCCAGCCTCATCGACGAGGCCGAGGGCCTCATGCGCGCGACCGGCAGCGCGCTCCAGCTCTCCGGCGCGGTTCCGCTCGCGGCCTATCGAGGGCGGGAGCCGTACGCCTCGCAGCTCGTCGACGCCATGTTCCGCGAGGCCGCCGCGCGGGGCGAGGGATGGTCGCTGGGCATCGCCGGCTACTTCAAGGCCGCGCTGTGCAACGGGCTCGGCGACTATCAGGCGGCGTTCGACGCCGCGCGGGAAGCGGCGTCGTATCCGGACCTGGCCATCTATCACTGGAACCTGGGCGAGCAGGTCGAGGCGGCGACGCGGGTGGGCGCCACGGCCTCGGCCGAGTCGGCGCGCTCGCTGCTGGCCGAGCGGACCTCGGTCGCGGGCACGGACTGGGCGCGGGGCGTGCAGGCGCTGGCCGACGCCCTGGTGCTGGCCGACGAGAGCAGCTACCGGGCCAGCATCGCCTCGTTCACCGCGGCCGGCATGGGCATGCAGGTGGCCCGCGCCCACCTGCTGTTCGGCGAATGGCTGCGCCGCGAGAACCGCCGCTCCGAGGCCCGGGCCGAGCTGCACCGGGCCCACGAGGCGTTCACCACGATCGGCGCCGAGGCCTTCGCCACCCGGGCCGCGCGCGAGCTGGCCGCCACCGGCGAGACCGTCCGCGCCAAGAGCCCCGGCACGGCCGAGCAGCTGACCTCGCAGGAGTCGCAGATCGCCCGGCTGGCCGTCACCGGCCGCACCAACCCGGAGATCGGCGCCTCCCTGTTCCTGAGCCCCCGCACGGTCGAATGGCACCTGCGCAAGATCTTCACCAAGCTCGGCATCACCTCGCGCCGAGAGCTGGCCGCCGCCCTGCACAGCTGAGGAGCCCGCCGTGGCCACAGCGTGGCCGAGCCCAGCCGGGACCTTCCGCGGATCCGCTATCGGGGCGGCCGGGCCGTGCTCACCATGGACGCCGGCTTCTTCCACCCGGGCCCGGCCGAGCTCGCCGCGGCCCTGGCGGCGGCTCAGCCGACCCAGCAGTAGAGCGACTGCCCGGCCCGCTGCGCCTTCGCCGCGGTGGCGGCCAGCTCGCCCACGATCTCGTGGCCCAACTGCTCGTCGAGGGCCTCGCCGTCCTCGGCCCGCAGCGAGATCCACTGCTCGGCCGCGCCGGACAGCGTCTCACTGCCGGCCCGGGCCAGCGCCTCGACCACCACGACCGGAACGCGCAGCAGCATGGGTTCGCCGTCCCCGCTGATGATCTCGGGGCCGCCCTCGTCGAGGACCTCTTCAAGATCGCGGCCGGTCAGGATGCTCTCCAGCTCTTCGAGCGTCGACCACACATCGAAGTTGCCGTAGGTGATCGGCTCGAACCTCGGCCCGGGTCCCTCTTCCGCGACATCGGCGGCGACCGCGTCGTCGGCGGCCACGAAGAACTTGATAATCGAGCTCACCCGGTCATGATGCCCTACCGGCGGACCGGGCCGGATCGGCGGCTGGCCGGCTCGCGCATCCATATCGTGAAGCTCTCAATCGAGTTCTATTCAGTATTGGTGCCTTCCGGCGCGTGAGCCTAGGTTGGACGGATGAGCTCGGCCTTCCTGTACGCCGCCGTCCGCACCCCCTTCGGCCGCTTCGGTGGCGCCCTGGCCGAGTCGCGGCCGGACGACCTCGCGGCGGCCGCGCTCACCGGCGTACTGGGGAAAGCTCCTGACCTTGACCCTGGGTCCATCGGCGATGTCGTGTGGGGATGCGCGAACCAGGCGGGCGAGGACAACCGCAACGTCGGGCGGATGGCCGTGCTGCTGGCCGGGCTGCCCGTGGAAGTGCCGGCCACGACGGTGAACCGGCTCTGCGGCTCGTCGCTGGACGCGGCGATGATCGGCTCGCGGGCCGTCGAGACCGGCGACGCCGACATCGTGGTGACCGGCGGCGTCGAGTCGATGACCCGCGCGCCGTGGGTGTTGCCGAAACCGTCGAAGGCGTTCCCGGCCGGCAACGTGACGGCGGTGTCGACCACGCTGGGCTGGCGGCTCGTCAACGAGAACATGCCGAAGGAGTGGACCGTCTCGCTGGGCGAGGCGAACGAGATGCTGGGGGAGAAGTTCGGCATCTCCCGCGAACGGCAGGACGAGTTCGCCGCCACCTCACACAACCTGGCCGACGCGGCGTGGACGGCCGGCTTCTACGACGACCTGGTCGTGCCGGTCGGCGGCCTGACCCGCGACGAGGGCATCCGGCCGGGCTCGACGGCCGCGAAACTGGCCGCGCTGAAGCCGTCCTTCCGCCCCGACGGCACGATCACGGCGGGCAACGCGTCCCCGCTGAACGACGGCGCCTCGGCCGTGCTGCTGGCGTCGGAGGAGGCGGCCGGCCGCATCGGCCGCGCCCCGCTGGCCCGCGTCGCCGGCCGGGGAGTGTCGGCCGTGGAGCCGCCGATGTTCGGCTACGCCCCGGTCGCGGCGGCCGGCCGCGCGCTGGCCCGAGCCGGCATCACCTGGAACGACGTGGCGGCCGTGGAGCTGAACGAGGCCTTCGCGGTCCAGTCGCTGGCCTGCGTCGACGCCTGGGACATCGACCCATCCATCGTGAACGCCAAGGGCGGGGCCATCGCCATCGGCCACCCGCTGGGCGCCTCGGGCGGCCGCATCCTGGGCACGCTGGCCGCCCGCCTGCGCGAGTCCGGCGACCGCTGGGGCGTGGCCGCCATCTGCATCGGCGTCGGCCAGGCCCTCGCGGTGGTCCTCGAGAACGTCGGGTAGCGGCCTCAGCCGGCCATGGCGGCGATCTGCTCGTCGATCCACGGGTAGAGCCGCTCGGCCGGGGTGTTGAGGCGCGACTTCAGATAGCGGGTCTGCTCGTCGGCCAGAACCTCCAGGGTGCCGTCGGTGACGGCGTCGTAGGCCTGTGCCACGACGCTGGCCGGGGTGACCTTGGGAACGTCCCAGCGGGCCGACATCGGGGTGTCGATCATGCCGACCAGGAGGCCGATGACCTGCGTGTGCTGGGGGCGGAGCTCGGTGCGCAGGGCGTTGGTGGCCGACCACATGGCGGCCTTGGAGGCGGCGTAACCGGTCGGCATGGTGACCCAGGCGGCCGAGGACAGGATGTTGAGCAGGGTGCCGCCGCCGTTGGCCGCGAGCACCGGCGTGAAGGCGCGGGCGACCCGCAGCGTACCGAAGAAGTTGGTCTCGAAGATCTGGCGAAGCTGATCCTCGGGTCCGGAGATCGAGTCCTCGAACGGCGCGACGGCCGCGTTGTTGACCAGCAGGTCGACGTCGGCCGCGGCCTGGGCGGCAGCGCCGGAATCGGCTGCCTTGGTGAGGTCGAGGGTCAGCGGCTGAACGCGCGCGTCGTCCCACTGCTTGGGCGAACGGGCGGCGGCGTAGACCTTGGCCGCGCCCCGCTCCAGGGCCTGCCGGACGAACTGCTCGCCGAGGCCGCCGTTGGCGCCGGTCACGAGCACTGTGCGGCCGTCGAGTGACTTGCTCATCTAGACTCCTTCGAGAAGTGGGGAGTGCCCCCGGAAACGACTATGTGGGGACTATCCCCAGATAGTCAAGAAGGAGTGTTCATGGCTACAGTCCGGCGTCCGCTGCGCGCCGACGCGCAGCGCAACCGGGACGCGATCCTGGCCGCGGCCCGGGAGGTCTTCGACGCCGAAGGGGTGATGGCGTCGCTCGACGGCATCGCGTTGCGGGCCGGCGTCGGGAACGCCACGCTCTACCGGAACTTCCCGACCCGCGACGACCTGCTGGCCGCGGTCATGGAGTCCGCCATCGGCGACGCCCTCGCTGGGGCCGACGAGCTGACCCGATCGCTGGCGCCCCGCGAGGCGCTGGCCGAATGGCTGGTCCGGCTGACCTGGCAGCTGCGCATCTGGCACGACCTGCCGTACTGCCTGGCCAGCGCCCGCGCCGCCGACGCTTCGCCGGTGCAGCCGACGACCGATCCGCTCGTGAACCGCACCGAGGTGTTCCTCCGCGCCGCCGGCGCGGCGGAGGCCGTCACCGCCGACGAGGTGTACGAGCTGCTGCTCGCCCTGTCCTGGGCAGTCGACCGCTTCGGCGACGACGAGGCGGCAGCCCGGCGACGGGTGACCCTGGCGACGGCCGGCATCCTCGCCTGACAAGAGCTGCCGGTTCAGTCGCCGGCCGATTCGGTGGCCGCGAACTCGGCATGCTGCCGGCGCCGATGTGACGGCGCAAGCTCAATTGTCGCGAGCATCCATCCTGCGCTCGATGGCGGCCTCGTTCGCTTGCTTGCCGGTTTCGACCGCCCGCCCTGCGAGGTGGATCGAACCTCAACATTGCATACCGTATTCAGGTCGCAGTATGGTGGATCCGCGCACTGGTCGGTGTCGATGGGAGGCGGATCGTCGTGGTCAGTCCTGGCACTTCGCTCACGGATCGGGTGCGCGCGCTGGTCGCGGCGCATCGCGGCGATCGCGGCGCGCTCCTGCCGATCCTGCATCGCATACAGGCCGAGTTCGGCTATGTCGACTCCGACGTCGTTCCGGTGCTGGCGGCCGAGCTGAACATCTCGCGCGCCGACGTGCACGGCGTCATCACGTTCTACTCCGACTTCCGGTCCGAGCCCGCCGGCCGGACCGTTCTCAAGCTCTGCCGGGCCGAGGCCTGCCAGTCGGTGGGCGCGGACCAGCTGATCGCGCACGCCGAGCGGGTGCTGGGCATCAAGACCGGTCAGACCACTCCGGACGGTGCGGTCACCCTGGAACAGGTCTTCTGCCTCGGCAACTGCGCGCTCGGCCCGGCCGGTCAGGTGAACGACAAGGTACGGGGCCGGCTCAGCCCGGCCCGGCTGGACGCCCTTCTCACGGAAACGGTGAGTAGATGACCACCACGGTCTACGTGCCCCGCGACTCGGCCGCGCTGTCCCTCGGCGCCGACGAGGTCGCGGCCGAGCTCGAACGGGTGGCCGACCGCCCGGTCCGCATCGTCCGGAACGGCTCGCACGGCATGCTCTGGCTGGAGCCGCTGGTCGAGGTGGTCACCGAACGCGGGCGGGTCGGCTACGGCCCGGTCGAGCCGGGCGCGGTCCGTGACCTCGTCGCCGCCGGCCTGTTCGACGGGGCCGATCACGAGCTGTGCCAAGGAGTGGTGGCCGAGCTGCCGTGGCTGCGTGACCAGACCCGGCTCTGTTTCGCCCGGGTCGGCGTGACCGATCCACTGTCGCCCGAGGACTACGTGGCCCATGGCGGGTTGACCGGTTTGCGGCGGGCGCTCGGGATGCCCACGGCCGAGGTGGTCGCCGAGGTCACCGACTCGGGGCTGCGCGGCCGCGGCGGCGCCGGCTTCCCGGCCGGCATCAAGTGGAAGACCGTCGCCGGCAGCCCCGGCGAGCTGAAATTCGTCTGCTGCAACGCCGACGAGGGTGACAGCGGGACCTTCGCCGACCGGATGCTGATGGAGGGCGATCCGTTCACCCTCATCGAGGGAATGACCATTGCGGCGTACGCCGTGGGCGCGACCGAAGGCTACATCTACATCCGCTCCGAGTATCCGGACGCCGTGAAGACCATGCGGGCGGCCATCGCCGTGGCCCGCGAGCGGGGCTGGCTCGGCGAGGACATCCTCGGCCAAGGGCTGCGGTTCGAACTGTTCGTGCGGGTCGGCGCGGGGGCGTACATCTGCGGTGAGGAAACCGCGATGCTGGAGAGCCTGGAAGGCAAGCGGGGCATGGTCCGCGCGAAGCCGCCCATCCCGGCCATCACCGGGCTGTTCGGCAAACCGACAGTGGTGAACAACGTGCTGACGCTGGCCTCGGTCCCGGCCGTCCTGGCCGGCGGCGCGCAGGCGTACCAGGCGCTCGGTGTCGAGCGGTCGCGCGGCACCCAGGTGTTCCAGCTGGCCGGCAACGTCGCGCGCGGTGGCATTTTCGAGACCGCCTTCGGCATGTCACTGCACAAGCTGATTCACACGTACGGCGGTGGCACGCGCACGGGGCGGCCGGTGCGCGCGGTCCAGGTCGGCGGGCCGCTCGGGGCCTATCTGCCGGCCGACGGGCTCGACCTGCCGATGGAGTACGAGGCGTTCGCCGCCGCCGGCGCGATGCTGGGTCACGGCGGCGTCGTGGTCTTCGACGACACCGTCGACATGGCCGCGATGGCCCGGTTCGCGATGGAGTTCTGCGCCGAGGAGTCCTGCGGCAAGTGCACGCCCTGCCGGGTCGGCGCGGTCCGGGGCGTCGAGGTGATCGACAAGATCGTCGCCGGGCAGGACCCGGACGACAACCTCGCGCTGCTGGGCGATCTCTGCGAACTGATGACCGACGGGTCGCTGTGTGCGATGGGCGGCCTGACCCCGATGCCCGTCCGCAGCGCCCTGCTGCACTTCGCCGACGACTTCGGCCCCCAAGGAGGACGTCAGTAATGAGCCTGCTGAAGGAACCCGACCTCGGCACCCCGGCCCGGCCCGGCCCGGCCACGGTGTCGATCGAGGTGGACGGCCTGCCGGTGACCGTGCCCGAGGGCACCTCGGTGATGCGGGCGGCCGCGCTGAGCGGGATCGACATCCCGAAGCTGTGCGCCACCGACAGCCTGGAGGCGTTCGGCTCGTGCCGGCTCTGCCTCGTGGAGATCGACGGCCGGCGCGGCACGCCGGCCTCCTGCACGACCCCGGTCGCCGAGGGCATGCGGGTGAGCACCCAGACGCCGAAGCTCGAGAAGCTCCGGCAGGGTGTGATGGAGCTCTACATCTCCGACCATCCGCTGGACTGCCTCACCTGCTCGGCCAACGGCGACTGCGAGTTGCAGGACATGTCCGGCGCGGTCGGCCTGCGGCAGGTCCGCTACGGCTACGAGGGCGCCAACCATCTCGACGAGAAGACCGACTCCAGCAACCCGTACTTCGACTTCGACGCCTCCAAGTGCATCTCCTGTTCCCGCTGCGTGCGGGCCTGCGGTGAGATCCAGGGGACGTTCGCGCTGACCATCGAGGGGCGGGGCTTCGAGTCGAAGGTCTCGGCCGGCGGCACCGACTTCATGAGCTCCGAGTGCGTCTCCTGCGGCGCCTGCGTGCAGGCCTGCCCGACGGCGACGCTGCAGGAGAAGTCGGTGATCCAGCTCGGGATGCCGAGCCGCAGCGTCATCACCACCTGCGCGTACTGCGGGGTCGGCTGCTCCTTCAAGGCCGAGCTGCGCGGGTCCGAGCTGGTCCGGATGGTGCCCTACAAGGACGGCGGCGCCAACGAGGGGCACTCCTGCGTCAAGGGCAGGTTCGCCTTCGGCTACGCCAGCCACCCCGACCGGGTGCTCACCCCGATGATCCGCGAGCGGATCACCGACGAGTGGCAGCCGGTCGACTGGGACACCGTCATCGCGTTCACGGCGGCCCGGCTGCGCGACATCCAGTCCCGGCACGGCGTCGGGGCCATCGGCGGCATCACCTCTTCGCGGACGACGAACGAAGAGGTCTACGTGGTGCAGAAGATGATCCGGGCCGCGTTCGGCAACAACAACGTCGACACCTGCGCCCGGGTCTGCCATTCGCCGACCGGATACGGACTCAAGCAGACCTTCGGCACGTCGGCCGGCACCCAGGACTTCCGGTCGGTGGCCAAGTCCGACGTGATCATGGTGATCGGCGCCAACCCGACCGACGGGCACCCGGTCTTCGCCTCCCGGATGAAGCGCCGCCTCCGCGAGGGGGCCAAGCTGATCGTGGTCGACCCGCGCCGGATCGACCTGGTCCGATCACCGCACATCGAGGCCCAGCACCACCTCCAGCTCGCGCCCGGCACCAACGTGGCCATGGTGAACGCGATGGCCCACGTCGTGCTGACCGAGGGGCTGGTCGACCGGTCGTTCGTCGACCAGCGCTGCGAGGACTTCGACGAGTGGGCCGCGTTCATCGCCCGGCCCGAGAACAGCCCGGAGGCGGTCGAGGAGCTCACCGGGGTGCCGGCCGAGGAGGTCCGGCAGGCGGCGCGGCTGTTCGCCACCGGCGGCAACGGTGCCATCTACTACGGACTCGGCGTCACCGAGCACAGCCAGGGCTCGACCATGGTGATGGGCATGGCCAACCTGGCCATGGCCACCGGCAACATCGGCCGGGAGGGCGTCGGGGTCAACCCGCTGCGCGGCCAGAACAACGTGCAGGGCTCCTGCGACATGGGCTCGTTCCCGCACGAGCTGCCCGGCTATCGGCACGTCTCCGACGACGTCGTCCGCGGGGTCTTCGAGAACATGTGGGGCAGCACCCTGCAGGCCGAGCCCGGCCTGCGGATCCCCAACATGTTCGACGCCGCCATCGAGGGCAGCTTCCGGGCGCTCTACGTGCAGGGCGAGGACATCGCGCAGTCCGACCCGAACATCAAGCACGTGCACGCCGCCCTCGAGGCGCTCGAACTGCTCGTCGTCCAGGACCTGTTCCTCAACGAGACGGCCAAGTTCGCCCACGTCTTCCTGCCCGGCACGTCCTTCCTGGAGAAGGACGGCACCTTCACCAACGCCGAACGGCGGATCAACCGGGTACGCCCGGTGATGGCGCCCAGGACCGGCAAACACGAGTGGCAGATCGTCGCCGAGATCGCCGAGGCGATGGGCTATCCGATGCGCTACGACCACCCGAGCGAGATCATGGACGAGATCGCCGCGCTCACGCCGACGTTCGCCGGGGTCTCCTTCGACAAGCTCGACAAGCTGGGCAGCGTCCAGTGGCCGTGCAACGACAACGCCCCCGAGGGCACCCCGATCATGCACATGGACGGCTTCGTCCGTGGCAAGGGCCGGTTCGTGCCGACCCCGTTCGTGCCGACCCGCGAGCGCAGCACGAGGAAGTACCCGCTGATCCTGACCACCGGCCGGATCCTGAGCCAGTACAACGTGGGTGCGCAGACCAGGCGTACGGCGAATGTGGCCTGGCATCCGGAGGACGTCCTGGAAATCCACCCGCACGACGCCGAGGTCCGCGGCATCAACGACGGCGACGACGTCACGCTGAGCAGCCGGGTCGGCGCCACCTCCCTGCGCGCCGTGCTCGCCGACCGGATGCCGGTCGGCGTGGTCTACACGACCTTCCACCATCCGGTGACCGGTGCCAACGTGGTCACCACGGAGAACTCGGACTGGGCGACCAACTGCCCCGAGTACAAGGTGACAGCGGTCCAGGTCGGCCGGGCCTAGCGATGTCTCCTCAGGTCCGGATGATCAACGACATCGCCGCCCAGTTCCAGCATCAGGCGCCGGACCAGGCGGCCGGCGCGATCGCGGAGCACATCCGGGCGTTCTGGGATCCGCGGATGCGCGCCGAGCTCACGCGGCGGGTCGAATCGGAGCCGCAGACGCTGGAACCGCTCGCCCTGGCCGCCGCCCGGCTGTTGACCGACGCTTAGGAGGGCTCGTGCGCTTCGACGTCAACTGCTCGATCCTGTTCACCGAGCTTCCTCTCCTGCAACGACCGGCGGCGGCGAAGGCGGCCGGATTCGACGCTGTCGAGTTCTGGTGGCCGTTCGCCGAGGCGGTGCCGCCGGCGTCCGAGGTGGACGCGTTCCTCGACGCCATCCTCGACGCCGGCGTCCAGCTCGTGGGCCTCAACTTCTTCGCCGGCGACATGCCCGGCGGCGACCGGGGGCTGGTGTCCTGGCCGTCCCGCTCGGCCGAGTTCCGCGACAACGTCGAACTGGTCACCGGCATCGGCGCCGCCACCGGCTGCCGGTCCTTCAACGCCCTGTACGGCAACCGGATCCCCCACCTCGACCGGGAGGTCCAGGAGGAGACGGCGCTGGCCAACCTGGCCTTCGCCGCGGCGGCCGTCGGCCGGATCGGCGGCACGGTGCTGGTCGAGGCGGTGAGCGGCCCCCATCCGTACCCGCTGCGCACGGCCGCGGACGTGGCCGCTGTGCTGGACCGGGTCCCGGCCGGAAATCTGGCGTTCCTCGCCGATCTCTATCACCTGACCGTGAACGGCGACGACGTGGCCAAGGTCCTCGCGGAACACGCCGGGCGCATCGGGCACGTCCAGATCGCCGACGCCCCGGGCCGCCACGAGCCGGGCACCGGAGACATCGATATCGACGGCCACCTGAGGCAGCTCGCCCAGGCCGGATACGACGGATGGGCCGGCCTGGAGTACGTACCGAGCGGGCCGAGCGCCCTGAGTTTCGACTGGCTGCCCCGCGACCTGCGAAGGAAAGGCTGACATGACGACCGTCGGTTTCATCGGACTCGGCATCATGGGCGGCCCGATGGCCGTCAACCTGGTCAAGGCCGGCTACGACGTCATCGGCTACGACGTCACCCCGGCCCGCAACGATCTGCTGGTCCAGGCCGGTGGCCGGGCCGCGGCCGGCATCGCCGAGGCGGTGCAGAAGGCGGACGTGGTCGTCACGATGGTCCGCGACTCGGCCGACGTCGAGGCGGTCGCCCTGGGCGAGCAGGGCATCCTGGCCAACGCCCGGCCGGGACTGCTCTACATCGACATGAGCAGCATTTCGCCGACCACCTCCCGTGACATCGCCGAGAGAGCTTCGGGTGTACGGGTTCTGGACGCACCGGTCAGCGGCGGCGAACCCGGGGCCATCGAGGGCAGCCTGTCCATCATGGTCGGTGGCGAGGCCGAGGACTTCGAGGCGGCGCGGCCGATCCTGGAGGTGGTCGGGGCGACGGTGGTCCACGTCGGCCCGCACGGCGCCGGGCAGACGGTGAAGGCGGCCAACCAGCTCATCGTGGCCGGGACCATCGAGCTCGTGGCCGAGGCGATCGTCTTCCTCGAGGCGTACGGGGTGGACATGGAGGCGGCGGTCCGGGTGCTGGCCGGAGGCCTGGCCGGCAACCGGATCCTGGACCGCAAGGCGGCCGGGATGCTGGCCCGCAGCTTCGAGCCCGGCTTCCGGATCGACCTGCACCACAAGGACATGGGCATCGTCACGTCGGCCGCCCGGGAGGCCGGCGTGGTCATCCCGCTGGGTTCGGCGGTGGCGCAGTTGATCGCCGCGCTGAAGGCACAGGGCGACGGCGGCCTCGACCACAGCGCCCTGCTGAAGCTGGTCGAGCAGCTGTCGGGCCGCTGACCTGGCCGGGTCTGTGGGTCCGGCTGTTCTACGGTGTGCGGACGGCCTGGCCGGGCCGGTGGCCGGGCCAGGCCATCGGTGCGCCGGCGGCCGGCCGGGAGGCGTCGGGCAAGGGGATCACCTCGATCTCGCCGCCGGTCCAGCCCGGCGGCACCACCGCGAGCGCGTCGGCTCCGGCGGCGCCCCAGAGCGATCCGGGGCGGTCGTGGCCGACGGGGCGGGCCAGCGGGCCGATCCGGGTCACCGGCACCAGGCGGGTGTCCCGGGCGTGCGGTGTCACCGGCCCGGCCAGGGTGGCGGTCGACATCGGCGGTTCGGGGCGGCCGGCCAGGCGGCCGAGCAGCGGGGCGAGCAGGGTCAGGGCGGCCACCAGGGCCGCGAACGGGTTGCCGGGCAGGCCGACGGCGAACCGGCCGTCCGGCAGCTCCGCGAACAGCTGGGGATGACCGGGCCGGCAGGCGACGCCGTGGATCGGCACCCGCGCGTCCAGCGCGTCGAGGGTCCGGCGGAGGTGGTCGGCGGCGCCGGCCGAGGTGGCGCCGCAGACCGCCAGCACATCGGCGTCCGGGCGCAGCAGAGCCCGGGCCAGCGCGGCCGGATCGTCGGTGACCCGCGCCTCCCAGGCGGGCTCGGCCCCGGCGGCCCGGACGAGACCGGGCAGCATGGGCCCGATGGCGTCGCGGACCTGCCCCGCCGCCGGAAGGCCGGACCGGCGCAGCTCGGTGCCGGTGACCACGATCCCGACGCGGGGCCGGCGGTGCACGGTCAGTGTGTCGTGCCCGAGGCTGGCCGCCAGCCCGAGCACGACGGGGTTGACCACCACGCCGGCGGGCAGCACCTCCTGGCCGGCCGGACAGTCCTCACCCCGCCGCCGGATATGCCGCCCGTTCGCCGTGGGGCCCGTCCGTGTGGGCCGCTCGCCGGTCACCATGCGGCCGGCTCGGGTGGAGCGCTCGTAGGGCAGCACGGCGTCGGCTCCGGGGGGCACCACCGCGCCGGTGCCGATCTCCACCGCGGTGCCCGGCGTCAGCGGTGCGGGCGGTGCGGGGTCGCCGGCCAGGACCCGTCCGGCGATCCGCCAGGGGCCGGGGCCCGCGACGGCGTATCCGTCCATGGCGGCGGCGTCGTACGCCGGCAGTGGGGAGAGCGCCACCAGCGGCGCCGCGAGCGTCGAACCGGCCGCCTGGCCGAGCGGCACCTCGACCGGGGGGAGCGGACGGCCCGCCTCCCGGGCGTACCGCCGGGCCTGCTGCCAAGTCATAGCGTTCATGGCCTGCATCCTCCATACTGTATACGATGATCGGTCCTTCATGGTCGGTCTCCTTTCGGCGGAGGTGCCAGATGACGGATTCCCGCAACGACACGACAGTGCGCGAGGTCAGGGATTTCTACGGCCGTCGCTACCGGGTCGGCGAGACCGACCGGGACCTGTTGGGGCGATCGCGAGCGTGGATGCTCGGGCTGCCGATGGCCGCGATGTTGGCGATCAGCCTTTTCCAGTACGGCTACGGCGCCGCCCTGCCCACCCTCATCGAGGCGAACGGGTGGAGCGTGGGGCAGGCGTTTGCCGTGCTCGCCGTCTGGGTCGTCTTCCAGGCGGCCGGCTCGCCGCTGGGCGGGTGGCTCTACCGGCGCCTCTGGCCCGCCGTGCCGATGGTCGCGGGAGCGGCCTGCTGCCTGGCCGCCCTGACCACCCTGGCCCACCGCGGTGACCTGGCCGCCGTCCTGCTGGGCTATTCGATGCTGGGCGGCCTCGGCGCCGGACTGGTCTACATGACCTGTGTCGCCACGGTCGCGGAGTGGTTCCCCGAGCGGCTGGCCTCCCGGGTGGCGATGGTGGGCGCGGCCTTCGGTTACGGCGCTATCCCGTTCGTCGTCGTCGCCGGCTACGGGCTCGACGCCGCGAACCGGACGCCCGTGCTGGTCGGCGCCGCCGTGATCGTCTTCGGGGTGGTGGCGGTCTGCGGGATGATGATGCGCAAGCCGCCGAGGAACTGGTGGCCGGCGCACATCGACCCGCGGCGCTGGGCCCTCGACCGGCGGCTCAACCGGGGCTTCCCGCACAATCGGCCCGCCGCGCGGCCCTATCCGCCGATGGCCGCGCTGCGCAGCGGGATGCTGCCGCTGATGTTCGTGGTCGTGGCGCTCACCGCGGCCATGGCGCTGTTCGACATCGCCTACGTGGGCGGCGCCGCCTACACCCGGGGACTGCCGGCCTCGACCCTGGTCGCCGCGATGGCCGCGCTGGCCGCCTCGAACGGGATCGGGCGGGCCGTGACCAGCTCGCTGTCCGACCGGATCGGCCGGCGCGGGACGCTCGGCCTGTCGCTGCTCGCCGGTGGGGTGGCCCAGTTCGGCCTGCTCGCGGCGGCGGCCAACGACAACCATCCGGTGGCGCTCGTGTGCTTCGCCGCGCTGGCCGGCGCCGGCACCGGAGCGGGCTATTCGCTGCTGGTCAGCATGGTGCGCGACTGGTTCGGCGACGACGCGACAGTGCCCAACTACGGGATTGTCTACAGCGGAAAGGCGGTCGGGGGAGTGGCCGGCGTCGTGCTCGCGGGACTGGTGGTGACGCCACCGGACTCCGTCGTGCCGTTCGTGGTGGCCGGTTGTCTCGGCCTGCTCGGCGCGGCGCTGACCCGCTGGATGCGCCAGCCCGGAATGGCGTGGCGGCTGCCGTCGACCCTCCCGGTCGAGCGGCTCTGACAACGAGGAAAGGCGGGCCAGATGGGACGGGTGACGAGTCGGCGGAGGGTCGTGCGGATCGTCGACGGCGTGGACAGTGAACCGATCGACACCCTGGCCGCCGAGGAGCCCCTCGAGATCCGGGTGAACGGGAAGTCCCTGGTGGTGACGATGCGTACGCCGGGCGACGACTTCGACCTGGCGGCCGGGTTCCTGGTCAGCGAGGGGGTGGTGCGCGCGGCCCGGCAGATCGCCGGCATTCGCTACTGCGTGGGCGCCACGGCCGACGGGGTCAACACGTACAACGTGGTCGACGTGGTCCTGGCCGCCGGGGTGGCGCCGCCCGACCCGTCGCTGGAGCGCAACTTCTACACCACCTCGTCGTGCGGGCTCTGCGGAAAGGCGAGCCTGGACGCGGTGCGTACGGTCGCCGCCTGGTCGGTGCGTGACGACCAGCTCCGGCTCGAACCCGAGATGGTCAGCGCCCTGCCCGGCACCCTGCGGGCCGCCCAGCGGGTCTTCGACCGCACGGGCGGCCTGCACGCGGCCGGGCTGTTCTCCAGCGACGGGCGGCTGCTCTGCCTGCGCGAGGACGTCGGCCGGCACAACGCCGTCGACAAGGTGGTCGGCTGGGCGCTGCGGGACGGCCGGTTGCCGTTGCGCGACACCGTGCTGATGGTGAGCGGGCGGGCGTCGTTCGAGCTGGTGCAGAAGGCGGTGATGGCCGGCATCCCGGCGCTCGCCGCCGTCTCGGCCCCGTCGTCGCTCGCCGCCGATCTGGCCGCCGACGCCGGGCTCACCCTGATCGGTTTCCTGCGCGGCGCCTCGATGAACGTGTACGCCGGCGCTCACCGCGTGGTGCGCCGGGAAAAGGCCGCCTCCCACTGAGGAGCGCGAGGTCCGGGCGGAGGCGGGCTGCTCCGCCCGGACCGACGCTGCCGTCGGCGGGGCCGGCCGGCCGGAGGGTGGGCCGGCCGGGAATCGCCTGCGGTCAGCGTGCCGGTAAGGTCTCGCGCATCAGGGCGGCGGCCTCCGACGGCGTCCGGCCGACCCGCACCCCGGCCGCCTCCAGCGCCTTCTGCTTGGCGGCGGCGGTGCCCGACGATCCGGAGACGATCGCGCCGGCGTGCCCCATCGTCTTGCCCTCGGGGGCGGTGAAGCCGGCCACGTAGCCGACCACCGGCTTGCTGATGTGCTCCCTGATGTAGTCCGCCGCGCGTTCCTCGGCGTCCCCGCCGATCTCGCCGATCATGACGATCGCGTCGGTCTCGGGGTCGTCCTCGAACGCCTGGAGGCAGTCGATGTGCGTGGTGCCGATGATCGGGTCGCCGCCGATGCCGACACATGTGGAGAAGCCGAGGTCGCGCAGCTCGTACATCATCTGGTAGGTCAGCGTCCCGCTCTTGCTGACCAGCCCGATCCGGCCGCGCTCGGTGATGTCGGCCGGGATGATGCCGGCGTTGGACCGGCCCGGGCTGATCAGCCCGGGGCAGTTCGGCCCGATGATCCGTGTCGTGTGGCCGGCTCGCTGGGCGTGGGCCCAGAAGGCCGCGGTGTCGTGCACCGGTATGCCCTCGGTCAGCACCACGGCCAGGGCCAGCTCGGCGTCGATCGCCTCGATCACCGCGTCCTTGGCGAAGCGTGGCGGCACGAAGACCACCGTCGTGTCGGCGCCGGTCTTCTCGGCCGCCTCGGCCGCGCTGTCGAAGACCGGGATGCCGTCGACCTCCCGGCCGCCCTTGCCGGGGGTGACCCCGGCGACCACTGCCGTTCCCGCGGCGACCATGCGCCGGGTGTGCTTCGTGCCCTCGGTGCCGGTGATGCCCTGGACCATCACGCGGCTCTTGTCGGTGAGGAAGATTGCCATCTCACGCCCCCTTGCCGGCGAGTTCGGCGGCGAGCCCGGCCGCGAGGCGGGCCGCGCCGTCCATGGTGTCCGAGCTGATCACGCCGGGCAGCGCCGCCTCGGCCAGGATCTTCCGCCCCTGTTCGGCGTTGTTGCCGTCGAGCCGGACGACTATCGGTTTGCCGATGGAGCCGCCCAGGCCGGTGAGCATGCCGACGGCCTGGACGATGCCGTCGGCCACCGCGTCGCACGCGGTGATCCCGCCGAAGACGTTGACCAGCACGCTGCGGACGTCGGGATCGCCCAGGATGATCTCCAGGCCGCTCGCCATCACCTGGGCCGAGGCGCCGCCGCCGATGTCGAGGAAGTTCGCCGGCCGCACCCCGCCGCACTGCTCGCCCGCGTAGGCGACCACGTCCAGGGTGCTCATCACCAGGCCGGCGCCGTTGCCGATGACGCCCACGGAGCCGTCGAGCTTGACGTAGTTGAGGTTGCGGGCGGCCGCCCGCACCTCGAGCGGGTCGGTGGCGCTGACGTCGGCGTACTGCGGATGGCCGGGCTGGCGGAACCGGGCGTTGTCGTCCAGCGTCACCTTGCCGTCGAGCGCGAGCACGGCCCCGTCGGCGGTCCGGGCCAGCGGGTTGATCTCGACCAGAGTCGCGTCCTCGCCGTGGAACACGTTGCCGAGGCGGACCAGGACGCCGGCCACCTGGTCGCGGACGTCGGCCGGAAGACCGGCGTCGGTGGTCAGCCGGAGCGCCTCGGCCCAGCCCAGCCCCGCGCCCGGGTCGACCTGGAGCCGGGCCAGCGCGGCCGGGTTCTCGGCCGCCACCTGTTCGATCTCGACGCCGCCCTCGCGGGAGGCGAGCGCCAGGAACGACCGGTGGGACCGGTCGAGCAGCAGCGCCACGTAGTACTCCTCGACGATGTCGCTCGCCTCGGTGACCAGCACCTTGTGCACGGTGTGGCCCTTGATGTCCATGCCCAGGATCGCGTCCGCGACCTCGCGCGCCTCGTCCGGGCCGTCGGCCAGTCTGACTCCGCCCGCCTTGCCCCGGCCGCCGGTCTTGACCTGGGCCTTGACCACGACACGCCCGCCGATCTCGGCGGCGGCCGCCCGGGCCTCGTCGGCGGTGCCGGCGACGCGGCTGCGGCTGACCGGTACGCCGTGTTTGGCGAAGAGCTCCTGTGCCTGGTGCTCCAGAAGATCCACCGGGTCTCCCTTCTGTTGACCTTGGGGCGCGATGGCGCTGCCGGACCGTCCATGAGGGAATCGATGGCGATCTACGCGAGGGCCTGGCGAAAACGTTCCGCGACCCTCTAGACACCTCGCTGTTACATGGGTCACGATATTGCCTACCCCATACGGTATGCAATCCCTGAAGCTGGCGGAGGGCACAGGGCCAGCGGCGGAAACGGGAGGTTCGTTCATGGGTAAGGCACTGGAGGGCGTACGGGTCCTCGACATGACACATGTTCAGTCCGGTCCCTCGTCCACGCAGCTTCTCGCGTGGCTGGGCGCGGACGTCGTCAAACTGGAGGCGCCGGGTCAGGGCGACATCACCCGGTCCCAGCTCCGCGACATTCCCGACGTGGACAGCCTCTACTTCACGATGCTGAACGCCAACAAGCGCAGCATCACCCTCAACATGAAGCATCCGCAGGGCAAGGAGGTCTTCACCAAGCTGGTGTCCGGAGTGGACGTGCTGGTGGAGAACTTCGGTCCCGGCGTGGTCGAGCGCTTCGGCTTTCCCTGGGAGAAGCTTCAGGAGATCAACCCCGGTCTGGTGTACGCCTCGATCAAGGGCTTCGGGCCCGGCAAATACGCCGAGTTCAAGGCGTACGAGGTGATCGCTCAGGCGATGGGCGGCGCGATGAGCACCACCGGTTTCGAGGACGGTCCGCCGACCGCGACCGGAGCCCAGATCGGCGACTCCGGCACCGGCATCCACCTGGTCGCGGGCATCCTGGCCGCGTTGTACCAGCGCACCAGCACCGGCCGCGGGCAGCGGGTACAGGTCGCCATGCAGGACGCGGTGCTCAACCTCTGCCGGGTCAAGCTGCGCGACCAGCAGCGGCTGGCGCACGGGCCGCTGGGGGAGTACCCCAACGAGTCCTTCGGCGACGAGGTGCCCCGCTCGGGCAACGCCTCGGGCGGCGGCCAGCCCGGCTGGGCCGTGCGCTGCGCGCCGGGCGGGCCGAACGACTACATCTACGTGATCATCCAACCGGTCGGCTGGAAGCCGATCTGCGAGCTGATCGGACGGCCCGAGCTGGCCGACGACCCCGCCTGGAGCACCCCGCAGGCCCGCCTCACCAAGCTCGACAAGGCGTTCGCGCTGATCGAGGAGTGGACCGAGCGGCACACCAAGCAGGAGGTCATGGGGCTGCTCAACGCGCACAACGTCCCGTGCGGGCCGGTGCTGTCGACGCGGGAGCTGATCGAGGACGAGACCCTGGCCGCGCTGGGCTCGGTGGTCGAGGTCGACCACCCCGAGCGGGGCCCGTTCAAGACGGTCGGCAACCCGATCAAGCTGTCCGACTCGCAGGTCGCCATCGAGCGGTCACCGCTGCTCGGCGAGCACACCGAGCAGGTGCTCGGCGAGCTCGGCTACACCGAGCAGGGCATCGGCGAGCTGCGCGCCGCCGGCGCCGTCTGACTGAGGAGACGAAATGTCGAATTACGACCGTGAAGCCGTACGCCGGGTGCTCGACCAGGCCGGCGCCGAGGGACGCAGTTCGCTGACCGCTCCGGAGGGGCGGCTGGTGGTCGAGGCGTACGGAATAGGCACTCCGGGCGAGGGCCTGGCCGGCAGCGCCGACGAGGCGGTGGCGCTGGCCGAGAAGATCGGCCTGCCGGTGGTCCTGAAGATCGTCTCACCGGACATCCTGCACAAGACCGAGGCCGGCGGCGTGCTGGTCGGGCTGGGCACGGCGGCCGAGGTCGCGGCCGGCTACGACACGATCATCGCGAACGCGCGGGCGTACGAGGCCGACGCGAAGATCGTCGGGGTCCAGGTGCAGCAGCAGCTCACCGCCGGGCACGAGGTCATCGTGGGCACGGTGACCGACCCGACGTTCGGCAAGATCGTCGCCTTCGGCCTCGGCGGCGTCCTGGTCGAGGTCCTCAAGGATGTCACCTTCCGGCTCGCTCCGGCCGACAAGGCCACGGCACTGTCGATGATCGACGGCATCGCGTCGGCCGAGATCCTGCGCGGCGTGCGCGGGGCCGAGGCGGCCGACCGGGAGATCCTGGCCGACCTCATCGTCCGGCTCTCCGACCTGGTCACCGACTTCCCCGAGCTGGCCGAGGTCGACCTCAACCCGGTGCTGGCCACCTCGAGCGGGGCCACGGCGGTCGACGTACGGATCCTGGTCGACCCCAAGGCGGCCGAGCGGCCCGAGCAGTTCACCGACGAGGAGATCCTGGCCAGCATGAACCGGATCATGCGGCCGGCCTCGATCGCGGTGATCGGCGCGTCGGCCGAGGCCGGCAAGATCGGCAACTCGGTGATGAAGAACCTGGTGAACGGCGGCTATCAGGGCGAGATCTACCCGATCAACCCCAAGGCGTCCGAGATCCTGGACCGCAAGGCGTTCAAGAGCATCTCCGACGTGCCCGGCCCGGTCGACGTCGCGATCTTCGCGATCCCGGCCAAGTTCGTGCCGGCCGCGCTGGAGGAGGTCGGCGCGAAGGGCGTGGCCGGCGCCATCATGATCCCGTCCGGGTTCGGCGAGATCGGCAACCACGAGCTCCAGGCCGAGGTGCTCGGGATCGCCCGCCGCCACGGTGTGCGCATCCTCGGGCCCAACATCTACGGCTACTACTACACGCCGGAGAGCATGTCGGCGACGTTCTGCACCCCGTACGACGTCAAGGGCGGCGTGGCGCTCTCCTCGCAGAGCGGCGGCATCGGCATGGCCATCCTCGGGTTCAGCCGGTCGGCCCGGATGGGGGTGTCGGCGATCGTCGGGGTCGGCAACAAGGCCGACATCGACGAGGACGACCTGCTGACGTTCTTCGAACACGACCCGAACACCCAGCTCATCGCCATGCACCTGGAGGACCTCAAGGACGGCCGGTCGTTCGCCCGGGCCGCCAAGCGGGTCTCGGCCACCAAGCCGGTGCTCGTGCTCAAGGCCGGCCGCACCGACCAGGGGGCCAGGGCGGCCAGCTCGCACACCGGCGCGCTGGCCGGCAACGACAAGGTCTACGACGACATCCTGCGGCAGAGCGGCGTGATCCGCGCCCCCGGCCTCAACGACCTGCTGGAGTACGCCCGCGGCATCCCGCTGCTGCCGACTCCGAAGGGCGAGAACGTCGTCATCATCACCGGCGCCGGCGGCTCCGGGGTGCTGCTCTCCGACGCGTGCGTGGACAACCAGCTCACGCTCATGGAGATCCCGGACGACCTCGACGAGGCGTTCCGTAAGTTCATCCCGCCGTTCGGGGCCGCCGGCAACCCGATCGACATCACCGGCGGCGAACCGCCGTCGACCTATCGCAACACGATCGCGCTCGGCCTCTCCGATCCGCGCATCCACTCACTGATCCTCGGCTACTGGCACACCATCGTCACCCCGCCGATGGTCTTCGCCGAACTGGTGGTGGACGTGGTCGAGGAGTTCCGGGCGAAGGGCATCGACAAGCCCGTGGTCGCCTCGCTCGCCGGAGACGTCGAGGTCGAGGAGGCCAGCGAACACCTGTACCGGCATGGCATCGTCGCCTATCCGTACACCACGGAGAAGCCCGTCGCCGTGCTCGGTGCGAAGTACCGGTGGGCCCGCTCCGCCGGTCTGCTCGACGGCCAACCGGACGGCCGCTGAGTGACGCACAGTTCCATCATTCCGGGCAGCCGGAGGGGCCACTAGCGACACAGCGACCGCTCCGCGGCCAGGGTCAGAGGACAGAGACGCCGTACGGGCCGTCCACCGGTCCGCACGGCGTCGGAATCCAGGAGGTCCAGCGTGGACGCTTCGAACAACCCGTCGCCCAACGAACCCACGAGTAGCACCGCCCCACCCGCTGCCACCGCCACCGCCCCCGCGCACGACGAGCGGGTCTGGCGGGCCGGAAAGCTCGAACCGATGCCGATCAGGGAGCTGCCGAAGGCGCCGCCCTCGGTCCACCTGCTCGGCCCGACCGTCTTCCTCGTCGCCCTCGGCGTGGGAATGGGCGAGTCGTACATGTGGCCCCGCCTGGTCCTGATCTTCGGACCGGAGATCAGGTGGCTGTTCCTCATCGGCGTCACCCTCCAGGCGTTCGTCATGCTGGAGATGGCCCGGTACGCCATGGCGACCGGCGAGAGCATCTTCTTCGGCGCCGCCCGGGTCTTCAAACCACTGATGTGGTTCTTCTTCAGTGTGGCGATCCTGGTCTACATCTGGCCCGGCCATCTCTCCACCGGCGCCGCCGCCTTCGAGGAGGTGACCGGCATACCCTGGACGGTCACGGCCTGCGTCGGCCTGATCCTGGTCGGCGTCGTGTTCAGCATGGCCAAGGTGATCTACCCCCTGCTGGAGAGCCTGCTCGGCATCCTCATCGGCGTGCTGGTGGTCGGCACCTCGGTCGTCGCCTCGCTGGTCGGCCGGTGGAGCGACGTCACCTCGACGCTGGGTGGCATGTTCCACTTCGGATACCTGCCCGACGAGGCGATGTCGGCCGCCTGGTTCCCGGTCATCGTCGGCGCGATCGCCTTCGCCGGCCCGTCCGGCATGCAGCAGATGTGGTACACGCTGCACCTGCGGGACTCCGGCGCCGGCATGGGCGCGCACATCCCGAAGGTTCGCGGTCTGCGGCACGCGAACGAGCAGGAGGAGATGCCCTCGCGCGGCTTCATGTTCGACACCGAGAACCCGGAGGAGATGAAGAAGTGGAAGGGCTGGCGGCGCTGGGTGACCTTCGACGCCCTGCTGCTCTTCTGGGGCATCACCATGCTGGTCACCATCTCCTTCACGGTGCTGGCACAGACCGCCGTACGGGAGAGCCCGAACGTCGGCCAGCTGATCCGTGAAGGTGACCGGGAGGTGGCGCTGACCGCCATGGCCGACGCCTTCGCCTCGGCCGGCGCGCCCGTGCTGCACGGGGTGTTCCTCGGGTTCATCGCGCTGATCGGGCTCAACGCCACGCTCGGCCTGTTCGACTCGTTCTCCCGTGGTCAGTCCGACATGACGTACCACTTCTGGCCCGGCGCCAAGCGGTTCAGCGTGTCCAAGCTGTACGCCGGCTTCCTCTGGGGCGTCATCACGTTCGGCATCCTGATCCTGAACTTCGGCCCGGCCGACGGCCCGGGGGCCATCCTCGACGTCCTGGCCTTCCTGTCCACCTTCGCCATGGGCGCCTACTGCGTCGTCCTGCTGCTGGTGAACAACCGGATGCTGCCCAAACCGATCCGCCCCGGCATCCTGCAGAACGCGGTGATCGGGTTCGGCGCCGTCTTCTACCTGGGCATGCTCATCTACAGCCTGGCCCGGTTCGGCGTAGTCATCTAGTACAACGGGGAGAGACCGTGACCAAGCTGCGTCAACTCGTCCAACTCGCCTTACCCGGCTTCGGCATCGGAGCCTTAGCCGGGCCGGCGGCCCTCGGACTGGCCCTGGTCGCGGGCCAGCCCCTGGACTGGGCGCTGGCCACCGGGCTGGCCCTGGGGCTGCCGCTGGCGCTGCTCGGCGCTGGATTCGGGCTGCTCATGGCGGCCGGAAAGATCTCACCGGGGGTGTTCGCCCCGACGGCGCTCTTCTGGCTCGCCGGGTTCCCGCTGGCCCGGCTGGTCCATGAGGTGGTGGTGGGCCTGTTCCTGGCGGGCCGGCCCACCCCGCCGCCGGACGTGCTCGGGTTCCTCGCCTACCAGGCGATCGTCAGCATCGGCTTCGCGATCGGGTTCAGCTGGTTGTACGAGCGGGTGGCGCCGGGCTGGCTGCGCCGGGTCCGGCACGGCAACCCGCGGGCCGAGCGTTTGTACCAGTTCTATCTGCAGCACGCCGAGGCCCAGTGGAAGGCGCGAGAGAGCCGCCGGCGGGCCCGGGCGGCGAAGGGAGCCTCATGAATCTGCCCCTCTGGGTGTGGGCCGTGACGATCATCGGCTTCGCCGTGATGATCGCCGTCGACTTCTACCTGGTCGCCCGGAACCCGCACGAGCCGTCCTTCCGGGAGTGCGTCGGCTGGGTGAGCTTCTACGTGCTGGCGGCGGTCGCCTTCGGGTTCCTGCTGATGGGCACGGCCGGGGTGAGCTACGGAGGCCAGTTCTTCGCGGGCTGGCTCACCGAGTACTCGCTCAGCGTCGACAACCTGTTCGTCTTCATCATCATCATGAGCAGGTTCGCGGTGCCGGTGAAATATCGGCAGAAGGTGCTGCTGATCGGCATCGTGCTGGCGCTGCTCATGCGGGGCGTCTTCATCGCGGCCGGCGCCTCGGCCGTCGCCCGGTTCGACTGGCTGTTCTACATCTTCGGCGCGTTCCTGATCTACACCGCGATCAAACTGGTCGGCCCGCAGCAGGAGGACGAGTTCTCCGAGAACTTCGCCCTCCGTACGGCCAAGCGGATCCTGCCGACCACGGAGTCGTACCAGGGCGCCTCGGTGCTGGTGCGGGTGAACGGCCGGCGGATGGTCACGCCGATGCTGATCGTGATGGTGGCGATCGGCACGACCGACCTGCTCTTCGCGCTCGACTCGATCCCGGCCATCTTCGGCCTGACCCAGGAGCCGTACCTGGTCTTCACCGCGAACACCTTCGCGCTGATGGGCCTGCGACAGCTCTACTTCCTGCTGGGCGGCCTGCTCGACCGGCTGGTCTACCTCAGCAAGGGCCTGGCCTTCATCCTGGCCTTCATCGGCGTCAAGCTCGTGATGGAGGCGCTGCACCACGACGGCGTGTCCTGGGCGCCGGCGGTGCCGATCACCGTCTCGCTCGGGGTCATCGTCGGCACGCTGGTGGTCACGACCGTGGCCAGCCTGATGAAGTCCCGGCGGAGCGAGCGGGAGGCCGCCGCCACGGAAGCGGCTCGCGAGACCGTGACGGCGGACCGGGACGCGGTCTGACCGGGCCTCAAGCCTTGATCAGGTCGTCGTCCGGTGTGGATCCGCGAAAGAAGCGGGCGATTTCCTCGTCGCTCGGCCGGGCGGCCCGGCGCTGGTTCTCCAGCGCGGCCGCCAGGCCGAGCCCGAGGGAGCGCCCGTCGGCCGGCGAGCCGGACGGCAGGGCGAGCCGTTCGGTGAGGCGGGTCAGGGAACGTGAGAACTTCCGCCAGGTGGTCATGACAACATCACTCCTGCTTGTCGGTCTTCCCGGGAAACAACGCTTCCCGGGACCGTGCGCACCGGACCGGACGAAAAGAGACCGTCCGGGACGGTGGTCCGGCAGGACACTCGGGTGGGCCTGGTGGGCCCGGGCTCACCCGGGTCGCCGGAGCTGTCGCCGGAGGGGCGGCCGGCGGGGATTGCCCGCGCCTACCCGCTGCCGTGCTGCCGCAAACCTCGTCGGTTCGGCTTCTCCAGGATACAGGCTTCGGTATACAAAAAACGATCTAGTGACCAAAGCCACCCCTAGACACGTCACCACCGCATGGTCCACGATTATTGCCTACCCCATACGGTATGCAATCTGCGGCCGGCGGGCGGTCGCGCGACCATGGAGGGCTCGGACAATGACCATCGCATCACTCCGCGCATCAGACGCTGACGACGCCACCAGCGCGAGGCTCACCGACGGCATCCATCTGGTCGTCGACGCGCTCAAGCTCAACGAGGTCGACGCCATCTACGGCGTCGTCGGCATCCCCATCACCGACCTGGCCCGCCTGGCCCAGGCGTCCGGCATCCGCTACGTAGGCTTCCGGCACGAGAGCGCGGCCGGCCACGCGGCGGCGGCGGCCGGCTTCCTGACCAGGAAACCGGGCATCTGCCTGACGGTGTCCGCCCCCGGCTTCCTCAACGGCCTGGTGGCCCTGGCCAACGCGACCGTGAACTGCTTCCCGATGGTGCAGATCTCCGGCTCCAGCGAGCGGCACCTCGTCGACCTCCAGCGGGGCGACTACGAGGAGATGGACCAGCTGGCCGCGGCCCGGCAGTTCGCCAAGGCGGCCTACCGGGTGCACCGGGCCGAGGACATCGGCCGCGGCGTGGCCCGCGCCATCCGCACGGCCGTCTCCGGCCGGCCGGGCGGGGTCTACCTCGACATCCCGGCCGCTGTCCTCGGCGAGGTCATCGACGCGGCACAGGGTGAGGCCTCGCTGTGGCGGGTCGTCGACCCGGCGCCGCGGCAGGTGCCCGAGACGGCGGCCCTGGACCGCGCGATCGACCTGCTCGCGAACGCCGAGCGGCCGCTCGTCGTGCTCGGCAAGGGCGCCGCGTACGCGCAGGCGGACGACCAGATCCGGCAGTTCGTCGAGCTCACCGGAGCGCCCTACCTGCCCATGTCGATGGCCAAGGGCCTGCTGCCCGACGACCATCCGCAGTCGGTGGCCAGCACCAGGTCGCTGGCCCTGCGCCGGGCCGACGTGGTGATGCTCGTCGGGGCCCGGCTCAACTGGCTGCTCGGGCACGGCGACGCGCCGCAGTGGAACCCCGACGCCAAGTTCATCCAGGTCGACATCGCCAGCACCGAGCTCGACAGCAACCAGCCCATCGCGGCGCCGCTGGTCGGCGACGTCGGATCGGTGATGCAGGCGCTGATCGAGCGGACCAAGCCCGGCCAGATCGCGGTGCCGGCCGCGTGGCGCGACGAGCTGTCGGCCCGTTCCGCGCAGAACGTCGGCAAGATGGCCAAGCGCCTCGAGGCGGCCGAGAACGCGCACCCGATGAAGTTCCTGGGCGCGTTGCAGGTGATCCGTGACGTCCTGCGGGAGAACCCGCGGGCGTACGTGGTCAACGAGGGCGCGAACGCGCTCGACCTGGCCCGCAACACGATCGGGATGCAGGTGCCGCGGCACCGCCTGGACAGCGGCACCTGGGGCGTGATGGGCATCGGCCTGGGCTTCGCGATCGCGGCCGCGGTCGAGAGCGGCGACCCGGTCGTCGCCATCGAGGGCGACAGCGCGTTCGGGTTCAGCGGCATGGAGCTCGAGACGATCTGCCGCTACGACCTGCCCATCGTGACCGTCGTGCTGAACAACAGCGGCGTCTACCGCGGGGACGCCGCGGGAGCGGCCTCGGGAGACCCGGCGCCGACCGCCCTTCAGGCCCGGCACGACCTGATGATCACCGCGTTCGGTGGCAAGGGCTACCGGGCCACCACGCCGCAGGAGGTCGCCGACGCCCTCCGCGAGGCCCTGGCGCTGGGCAAGCCGGCGCTCATCGACTGTGTCATCGACCCGGCCGACGGCACCGAGAGCGGCAACATCGCCCACCTCAACCCGAAGGGCATCACGGTTCAGCGCTGACAGCGACGCACCCGGGCGGCCCGCACCTGCGGGCCGCCCGCCTGTTGGGAGGATCCCATGTACACAGTCACCGATCCCGCTACGGGTGAACTGATCGAGAAGATCGAGAACTCGACCGAGGAGGAGATCCGGGACGCCATCGACCGCGTCCACAGCGGATATCTGTCGTGGCGGCGCCGGCCGCTCTCCGAGCGGGCCGCGATCGTGGCCCGGGCGGCCGAGCTGTTCGCCGAGCGGGCCGACGAGCTGGCGGCGACGATGACCCAGGAGATGGGTAAGAGGATCAACGAGGGCCGCGGCGAGATCGGCGTGGTCGTCGACATCTTCCGTTACTACGCGGACAACGCGGCCGCGCTGCTGGCCGACGAGCCGCTGGAGATCAAGGGCGGCCGGGCCGTCATCACCAAGAACCCGATCGGGCCGCTGCTCGGCATCATGCCGTGGAACTTCCCCTGCTATCAGGTGGCCCGGTTCGTGGCGCCGAACCTGGTGCTCGGCAACACGATCCTGCTCAAGCACGCCTCGATCTGCCCGCGATCGGCCCTCGCCATCGAGCGGATCCTGCACGACGCGGGGGTGCCCGAGGACGCGTACGTCAACATCTTCGCCTCCAGCGCCCAGATCCCGCAGATGCTGGCCGACCCCCGCATCCAGGGTGTCTCCCTGACCGGCAGCGAGCGGGCGGGGATCTCGGTCGCGGCCGAGGCCGGGAAGAACCTGAAGAAGGCGGTCCTGGAACTCGGCGGCTCCGACCCGCTGATCGTGCTCGACACCGACGACATGGACGCGACGGTGAAGGCGACGGCGACCGCCCGGATGCGCAACTGCGGCCAGTCGTGCAACGCCCCGAAGCGGATGATCGTGCTGGCCGGCGTCTACGAGGAGTTCGCCGACCGCCTGAGCGCGTATGTGGCCGAGACCTTCGTGCCGGGCGATCCCGGCGATCCCGCGACGAAGCTGCCGCCGCTGGCTTCGGTCGCGGCCGCCGACGAAGTGGCCGGCCAGGTCGAGAAGGCGATCCGGCAGGGAGCGACGCTGCGCACCGGCGGGCGCCGGGTCGACGGGCCCGGTGCCTATCTGGAGGCCACCGTGCTCACCGACGTGACCCCGGACATGGACGTCTACTACGAAGAGGTCTTCGGGCCGGTCGTGCTGATCTTCCGGGCCGAGACCGAGCAGGAGGCGATCGCGATCGCCAACGACTCCCCGTTCGGGCTCGGGGCCAGCGTCTGGGGCACCGACCCGGAGCGGCTGCGCCGCGTGGCCGGTCAGATCGAGTCGGGGATGGTCTATCTGAACAGCGCCGGCGGGTCGCAGGCCGACCTGCCGTTCGGCGGGATCAAGCGTTCCGGCCTGGGCCGGGAGCTCGGCCCGGCCGGCATCGAGGAGTTCATGAACAAGAAGTCGATCCGCCTCTAGAGTTCCTTGCGGCGCAGGTGGTACGACTCGCGCGTGTGTTCGGTGTGCCGGCGCATCAGCTCGCCGGCACGCCGGCTGTTCCCGGCGGCGATCACCTCGATCAGCGCCGCGTGCTCGTCCCAGGCCTCGCTGCCCCGGGTGCGGGCGATCGGCGAGTAGTACCACCGCACGCGGCGGTCGACCATGGCGATCAGCTGGGCCAGCACCTTGTTGCCGGACATCTCGACGATGTGGGCGTGCAGGGCCGCGTTCGCCTCGACCAGGGCGACCTGGCTGTCCTCGCTGAGCGCGGCCTCGCCGGCCGCCTGGAGCTCCTTGAGCCGCTCGATCTGCTCGGGCGTGGCGTGCTTGGCGGCCAGCCGTGCGGACTCGGTCTCGAGCAGGGTGCGCGTGGCCAGCAGCTGGTCGGCCTCCTCCTCGGTGGGCACGTGCACGAAGGCGCCGAGGGCGGGACGCAGGTCGACCCAGCCCTCGTTGTGCAGCCTCTGCAGGGCCTCGCGGACGGGCTGACGGCTCACGCCGAGGTGGGCGGCGAGCTCGTTCTCGACCAAGTGCTCGCCGGGCTGGAGCTCACGGTTGATGATCATCTCGGCCAGGGCGTCGTAGACCGCCTGGCGCAGGGGCGCGGGCCGTTCCAGAGGCTGGCGCGCGGCCCGGGGACCTCTCCGATCGGTCATGGGATACCTCCGGGCTGCGAGAAGCGATCGTGGGCTATAGCATACAGTCGCCAAGATGCAATGAAGAGGGCGGGCGGCGGAGCCGCCCACCCTCACCCGGAACTTCAGATCTGTGGCGCCGGCTCGAACTCCTTGACCGCGGCGATCGACAGGCCGTGCGCGGTGTTCGCCTCGCGCTCGATCATCACCTCGACCAGCACCGGCCGGCTGGTGCGCCGCGCCTCCTTGCTGGCCCAGGCCAAGGCGTCGGCGATGTCACCCGGATCGTGCACGCGGCGCCCCGTACAGCCGTACGCCTCCATGATCTTGACGTTGTCGGTGCCGTGCTGGTCGTAATGGATGTCCACCTCGTAGTTCATGTCGTAACCGATCTCGGCCTGGCGGATCAGGCCGAGATATTCGTTGTTCAGCATGATCAGGACGAAGGGGATGTCGTACTGCGCGGCCACGGCCAGCTCCTCGACCAGGAACTGGAACGAATAGTCGCCGACCACGCCCACCACCTCGGCCTCGGGCCGGGCCGACTTGACCCCGATGGCCGCCGGTATCTCCCAGCCCAGCGGGCCGGCCTGGCCGCAGACCTGGTAGTGCCGGGGCTTGAAGACGTTCTGGAACTGCCCGGACCAGATCTGGTAGAGGCCGATGGCGGTGACGAAATAGGTGTCCGGGCCGAAGAACTCGTTGATCTCCCGGAACACCCGCGGCGCCTTGATCGGGATCGCGTCGAAATCGTCCCGGCGCGGCAATGTCTCGCGGAGCCGCCGGACCCGGTCGACCCAGTGGCTGCGGTCCTTGCCGGGAACTTCCCGGCTTCTCTCGAGGAGCGCCGCGAGGAAGGGCCCGGCGCCGGAGACCACGCCGAGGTCCGGGCCGAACACCTTGCCGAGCTGGGTCGGCTCGATGTCGACGTGGATGAACTTCCGGTTCCCGCGGTACGTCTCCAGGTCGCCGGTGTGCCGGTCGCCGAAGCGCGCGCCGACCGCGAGGACCAGGTCGGACTCCAGGAACGACGCGTTGCCCCAGCGCTGGGTGGTCTGGATGCCGGTCATGCCGGCGAACAGATCGTGGTCCTCCGGGATCGCGCCCTTGCCCATCAGGGTCACCTGGACCGGGACGTTCAAGGTCTCGGCGACCTCGCGCAGCAGCTCGGTGGCCTCGCCGATGATGACCCCGCCGCCGGCCAGGATCAACGGGCGCTCGGCGGCCAGCAGCATGTCCAGGGCCCGTTCGACACGGGGCGCGTGCGGCTCGACCACCGGCACCGGCAGCGGCGCGTCGATCGAGGGATCCCACTCGATCTCCTGCCGCGCCACGTCGATCGGCAGGTCGATCAGCACCGGCCCGGGCCGCCCGGAGCGCGCGATCCGGAACGCCTCCCGGAAGATCCAGGGTGCCTGGGCCGCCTCCTTGACCTGCACCGCCCACTTCGTCACCGGCTTGGCGATCTCGACGATGTCCACCGCCTGGAACGCCTCCTGGTGGAGCTTGCCGGTGGGCGCCTGTCCGGTCACGCAGATCATCGGGACGGAGTCGGCGTGCGCCGTGTACAACCCGGTGATCATGTTGGTGCCGGCCGGTCCCGACGTGCCGATGGCCACGCCGACCCGGCCGTTGGTGCGGGCCCAACCGTCCGCCATGTGGGTGGCGCCCTCCTCGTGACGGACGATCAGGTGCTTGATCTCGCTGCGCCGCAGCGCCGCGTAGAGCGGAAGGATGGCGGCGCCCGGACAGCCGAAGGCGATGTCCACGCCCTCCGACGCGAGCACCGCGACGACCGTGTCCATGCAGGGGATCTTGGCCATGGGTTCAACCTCCGGGTCGGGAGCGGGCCATCGTCCTGGCCAGCAGATCGGTCGCGGCGTACACGGTGCGCAGCGTCGGCGCCGGGGCGCCGGTGATGTCGGCCATCTCGACCACGGCCGCGACGACGGCGTCGAGCTCCAGCTCCTTGCCGGCCTCGAGGTCCTGGAGCATCGAGGTCTTGTGGTGGCCGACCCGCTGCGCGCCGTCGAGCCGCTTCTCGATGGAGATGTCCGGCGTGCTCCCCACGCGGGCGGCGATGTCGAGGGTCTCCTCCATCATCAGCTCGACCACCCGGCGGGTGCCCGCGCTCTCACAGATCTCGGCCATGGTGGCCCGGGTGAGCGCGCTGATCGGGTTGAACGACACGTTGCCCATCAGCTTGATCCAGATGTCGTCACGCAGCCGGGGCTCGACCGGGCACTTCAGGCCGCCGGCGATCATCGCCTCGCTGAACGTCCGGCACCGTTGCGACACGGTCCCGTCCGGCTCGCCGATGGAGAACCGGGTGCCCTCCAGATGCTGGATCACCCCGGGGGAGGCGATGACGGTGGCCGGGTAGACGACGCAGCCGATGGCCCGCGACGGGGCCATCACGGCCGAGGTCGCGCCGTCCGGGTCGACGGTCTCGATGCGACGGTCCTCGTAGGGCCCCGGAAGCTTGTAGAAATACCACCACGGGATGCCGTTCTGCCCGGCGACCAGGGCGGTGTTGTCGTCGAGCAGGGGAGCGAGCAGGGGGCCGGCCGTGGCGTAGGAATGCGCCTTGAGGCCGAGGAAGACGTAGTCGACCGGCCCGATCTCGGCCGGATCGTCGGTGGCGTGCGGATGGGCCGAGAAATCTCCGCGCGGGCTGAGCACCCGCACCCCGTGTGCCCGCAACGCGGCCAGGTGCGCGCCGCGGGCGATCAGATGGACGTCCACTCCGGACCGGCACAGCGAGGCGCCGACATAGGCGCCGATGGCGCCGGCTCCGAGCACCGCGACCCGCATGGGCGACCCCCTCTCGCAGGCGATTGTGTATGCATTATGTGGAGTACAGTATGCAATCCGCGAGGGGCTGACAAGACTGACCATCCGCCGCGGGCGAGGCGGCGCCCGGGCGGCCCGCATAGCGTGCGGATCGTGAGCACGACAGCGGCCTATGTGTCCACCGGTCACCTGCCCTCGCCGGACGACGTGCGGGCGGCCATCGACGAGGCGTACGGGAAATTCCGCACCGTCACCGACGGTGAGCCCTCGCACGTCTATCCGGCGCTGGCCCGGGTGCCGGTCGATCTGTTCGGCATCTGCGCGGTCGGAGCGCGCGGCGGTCGGCACGCGGCCGGCGACGCCGGGCACGGATTCACCATCATGAGCGTGGCCAAACCGTTCGTGTTCGCGCTCGTCGGCGCGAGCCTCGGACCGGAAGTGATGCGGCGGCGGCTCGGCGTCAACGCGACAGGACTGCCGTTCAACTCGCTGTCGGCGGTCGAGCGCGGGCCCGGCGGCCGCACCAACCCCATGGTCAACCCGGGCGCCATCGCCACGGCCAGCCTGGTGCCGGGGGAGACCTTCGAGCAGAAGTGGCGGTTCCTCCAGGACGGCCTGTCACGCTTCGCGGGCCATCCGCTCGAGATCGACGACGAGGTGTACGCCTCGGCGTCGGCCACCAACCACCGGAACCGCGCGCTGGCCGACCTGCTGCAGACGTACGGCCTGCTCGGCTGTGATCCGATGGAGGCGGTCGACCTCTACACCCGGCAGAGCTGCCTGCGCGTGACGACCACGGGGCTGGCCGCAATGGGCGCCACGCTGGCCGACGGCGGGGTCAACCCGCTCACCCGCGAACGCGTCGTGGACGCGACGATCTGCCACTTCACCCTGGCCGTGATGGCGACGGCCGGTCTCTACGAGACCTCGGGCGATTGGTTGTACGACGTAGGAGTGCCCGGCAAGAGCGGGATCGGCGGTGGGATCGTGGTCGTCTCGCCCGGCAAGGGGGCGCTGGCCACGTTCGCCCCGCCGCTCGACGTCTACGGCAACAGTGTGCGAGGTCAGCTGGCGGCGCGCTACTTGTCCGTACGCCTGGGCCTGACGCTCTTCGCCTCGGAACCGGTGGCATGAGCTGGGTCGTGGTGCGGGGGCGCCGCGTCTTCGTGCGCCGGGGGCCGGAGATCGCGGGGTCGACGCCGATCGTCCACGTGCACGGCTTCGGGATATCGGGCAGCTACATGGTGCCTACGGCCCGGGCGCTGGCCCCTCGGGCGACCGCCCTCGTGCCGGATCTGCCGGGATACGGCCGGAGCAAGCCGTGGGGGCAGACGCTGGGGATCTCATCGCTGGCCTGGGCGCTGCTGGAGATCCTGGACGCGCTTGGCCTGGATCGGGTCGTGCTGGTCGGCAACTCGATGGGCGGCCCGGTGTCGCTGGAGGTGGCGCACAGCGCGCCGGAGCGCGTGGCCGGCGTGGTGCTGGCTTCCCCGGCCGGCGGCGTGCACAACCAGCCGCTGCTGCGGGCGCTCGTGCAACTCGCGCGGGACGTGCCGCGCGAGTCGGCGCGGATGGTCCGGGTGGCGCTGCCCGACTACCTGCGCTTCGGGCCGGTCAACGCGGTGCACCTGTTCGGGGAGCTGACCCGCTTCCCGTCGCTCGAACGTCTGCTGCGCACGCCGGTGCCGACGCTCGCGTTGCTCGGCGACCGTGATCCGCTGATGCCGCCGGACCGGCGGGTGCGCGAGCTGGTGCACCTGGCGCCGCCGCACCTGACGGTCGAGGTGATCGAGGGGGCGGCGCACGCGATGAACTACAGCCACCCCCGCGAGGTCGCCCACGCGATCGGCGGCTGGCTCGACCGCGACATGCGGGCCGCCGAGGTCAGGTGAGCTCGCCGGCCAGCAGGTCCATGAGCAGGCCGTCGTGCCAGGTGCCGTCGGGGGCGCGCTCGTAGCGGCGCATGACGCCGACCGGGCGGAAGCCGGCCTTGGTGTAGCAGCGGATCGCGGCGTGGTTGTCGGCGGCGGGGTCGATCACCAGGCGGTGGTGGCCGAGGGCGTCGATCAGGTGGCGGGCCAGGGTGCGCACGGCGTCGGTGCCCAGTCCCCGGCCGTGGACCGTGGGGGAGAGGTAGATGTCGATGCCGGCGTGGCGGTAGTCGGGGTCCTCCTCCTCGCTGTACTGGACGGCGCCGACGACACGGTCCTCGTGGAGGATGACGAACGTCGGCGTCTCGTCGTCGAGGGCGTCGCCGGGGCCCCAGCGCTCGTACACCTCGGGAGTGGCGCGGATCTCGGACAGCGCCGGGACGTCGTCCTCAGTGGCCGGCCGCAGGCGGACCAGTGCGCCCTGGAGGGTTTGCATCCCCGGAACGTATCGGAAAGGGGACGTCGTGGCGTTCGGGCCGGGCCGCCGGCGAGTCGGGCTTAGCGTCGGCGAATGGGGAAATTTGTGCCTTTGACGCCGACGCTCGCGTTGGTGGGAGTGATGGCTTCAGCGGTGCTCGCGGGTGGCTGCGGTGGGCCCGGCGACGAGGTGGCGCCGTGGGCGTCGGCGGAGGCCACGGCGGGGATGGCGGCCGCCGATGAAGCTGATGACGCGGAGCTGGCGCCGCAGCGGGTGGGGGTGGCGTTTCGCTATCAGGAGCGGTTCAGTGACGACACACCGGCGGTGGACTGGGCGGTGACGGTGGCCGGCGTGACGTGCGGCATCACGATTTTTCCGGATGCGGCGGACAACCCGGACTACGTGAGCGGGGACTGGTCCAGCGACGACGTGCCGCCGGAGCGCATCGACGCGCGGCCGGCCAGTGGCTGGGAGTTCTGCCGCATGGACGCGACTCTGAAGAACGTCGGGCGTACGCCCGCGACCGGCACCGAGGAGTTCGGGCATCTCGTGACCGATCGCGGGGAGTACGCCTTCTCGGGACTCGACGAGACGATCGCCGCCAACCTGCAGCGGGCCGAGGACTTCCCGGTGGGACCGTACAACCCGGGTATGACGGCCCGGGTGATCCGGGTGTGGACCGTGCCAACCGGGACGAAGGCCGAGGCGGTGCTGTTTCCGCAGGACTCCCTGTGGGACGAGCCCGCGCATCGGATCAGTCTGAGCTGAGCGCGGCGGTCAGGAAGCCGGCGACCATGCCGACGGTGCCCGGGGTGTCGAAGGCCGGGTCCTCGTGGGCGGCGCCACCGAGCAGGACCAGGGTCGAGGCGGCGCCCACGTCGACCAGGGCGTCGTGCAGGACCGTGGACTGGGCCGGCGGGACCAGGCGGTCCCGGTCGCCGTGCATGATCAGGAACGGTGGGGCGTCCGGGTGGACGAGCCAGCGCGGGCTCGCGGCCCGGGCCGCCCCGACATCGTCCAGGGGGCTCTTCAGGCCCAGCAGGTCGCCCTCGGGGCTGGGCATGTACCGCGGCTCGACGGGGCCCCGCGGGGCGGCCCGCACCAGGTCGGTGGTGGGGAACCACAGGACGGCGGCGCGGGGGACGGGTGAGGTCAGGGCGACCGCGGCGGCCAGGTGCGCGCCGGCCGACGCGCCCCACACCGCGAGGCGGCTGCCGTCGACGCCGTACCGATCGCCGTTGTCCTTGATCCAGGTGACCGCGGCCGTCACGTCGTGCAGCTGCGCGGGATATTTCGCGTCGCCGCTGAGCCGATAGTCGACCGACGCCACGGCGAAACCGTGACGGGTGAGCGATCTCTGCCGGGCCGGGTTGTCCTGGCGGGAGCCCACGCGCCAGGCGCCGCCGTGCAGATAGACGACGACCGGCGGCTGCTCGGCGCCCTCCGGGAGGTGCAGGTCGAGGCGCCGGCCGGGCGTGAACTCGAGATCGAGGTGGCTCGTCATGACTCGGCCGGAGCGGGGGCGGCGGGCTTGGTGACCAGCGGCGGGAACTTGCGGAGCACCCACTGCTGCTGGGCCAGCGTGAACAGGTTGTTGGTGACCCAGTAGATGACCACGCCGATGGGGAACAGGACGCCCGAGACCAGCAGGGACAGCGGGATGCCGTACAGCATGAGCCGTTGAATCATCTTCTGCTGTGGGTCCTCGGCCCAGCCGGTCTTGAGGATCATCTGACGGCTGGTCAGGTACGTCGTCAGCATCATGGTCACGACGAGGATGCCGGCGACCAGCTTGACCGTGGTGTCGCCGCCGTTGAAGTGGGACGAGAGCGGCGCGGTGAACAGCGCGGCGTGGCTGGCATCGTAGAACTGGTCGGCCGTCCAGCCGTACCGCGTGGTCCCGAGATTGTCCGGCGTCAGGCGCCGCAGCACGTGGAAGAGGCCGAGGAAGACGGGGATCTGCACGAGCATCGGAAGGCAGCCCATCAGCGGGTTGGCCTTCTCGGCGCGGTAGAGCTCCATCATGGCGGCCTGGAGCTTCTGTGGCTCGTCCTTGTGCTGCTCCTGCAGCTCTTTGATCTTCGGCGCCAGCGCCTGGATGGCCCGCTGCGACTTGATCTGCTTGACGAAGACGGGGAACAGCACGGCCCGCAGCGTGACCACGAGGAAGACGATGGCCAGGATCCAGGTCCAGTTGGTGCCCAGCACCAGGCCGTCGGGCACGCCGACGGCGCTCCAGAGGTCCTGCCAGCGCAGCAGGATCCAGGAGATGACGTAGTAGACCCCGTCGAGGCTCATGGGCGACGATGCTAACTTAAGGCAACACGGTGATGCCATAAGGGGGCGGGGTGGACCGACGGACCGCTGGCGTGCGCGGCGGGACCCGCGGCACGCAGGTCGTCGAGCGGGTCCGGGCGGCGGTCGTGTCCGAGATGGCGGCGCACGGCTTCGCGGGCATGACCATCGACGGGGTCGCCCGCGCGGCCGAGGTCAACCGCACGACGATCTACCGGCGGTGGCCGACCAAGGCCGACCTGCTGGCCGCGGTCGTCGAGCCGTTGCTCGCGGCCTTCGCCGACGACGATCTTCTTTCCCTCGTCCGCCGAGTGCGTGACACCTCGGTGGGGCCGGAGGGCCGGGTGCTGGCCGAGGCGGTCCGGTTGAGGGTGGCCGAGCTCGACGACATCGTGGCCCGCAGCTTCGCGCCGTTCCGGGCCGCGGCCGCCCGGGCCGGAGCGGGCGAGATGGCGGCCCATCTCGCCTACTCCGGCATCGTGATGTGGGAGCAGATGTACGGCCGTCCGGCCACCGACGACGAGTGTGCCGCCCTAGTCGCGGCGGTGCTGCCGGGCCATCCACTGCCAGATGTGCAGGCCGTTGATGCTCGGGTCGTTGCGGGCCACGTAGATCCATGACCAGTGACCGGGGAACTGATGTCCGTTCCAGATCACGTTGTCGTAGAGGGTGGCCCGTGACCGCGGGATGAGGTCGTGCGCGTGCACGGTGTTGGCGACCGGATCGACGGTGTTGTCGTCGAGCGAGGTGACCAGCCAGGTCGGTGTGGTGATGGCGGCCAGCTCGGCGTCGGGGATGAGCGGCGGATTGCCGGCGACGACGCCGCAGATCGGCACCGACGAGGCGAAGACGTCCGGGTAGACCGTGGTCATCTTCATGCTCATGTAGCCGCCGTTGCTGCACCCGACGACGTGGACGCGGTCGCGGTCGACGTCGTGCCGCCGGGCCACCTCGTCGACGATCTCGCGGATGAGCGGGGCGAAACGGGGCCCGTCCTGCATCCATGCGGAGAAGCTCTGCGGCGCCACGACGTACGCGCCGTTGAAGATCTTCTGGGCCTCGGGGGTGGAGAAGCCGAGGGCGCCGCGGTTGGCCCGCAGGGTGGTCTCGTTGTCGTAGTAGTTGTCGGGCAGTGAGGCGCCCTCGCCGCCGCCGTGCAGCCAGACGATCAGAGGGCGCTTGCCCTTTTTGTGCGGGCTGTACAGGCGGTACTTCATCTTCGACGCCGACTCGTGGTAGCTGTAGGCGTCGACCTCGGGGTTCGAGAGCCTTCCCTGGACGAACCTGTCGAGGGTGACCGCGCGTCCATGGGCGACAAATGGGGCGTTCTGCGTGATCGTGTACGTCAGGTTCAGCTGGACGTTGCGGCCCTTGCTGAAGATGTAGCCGAGCGTGCCGCCGCCGGGCTGGCCCTCGGCGTAGCTCAGCTCCAGGACGATGTTGCCGTTGCGGTCGAGGCGGGCCGCGGTCACCGCGCGGTCGAGGTCGTAGCCGGGGTCGGGGGTGACGGGGATCGGGCTGGTGGCCTTGACGTGCACGCTGAACGTGCCCGGGGTCAGGCTGCTCCGGGAGATCGGTCCGAGCCGGCGGGTGTCCAGGGTGAGGCTGACGACCTGCTCGCCGCCGTCGAGGGTGACGGCGTTGAGGGTGAACTTGACGGTTTTCGATCCGGCCTGTGCTGTGGCGGCGGGAAGCGTGAGGCCGGCTGCGGCACCCGCGCCGGCGGCCAGGACTGTGCGACGACTGAGGGGCATGGGCAGGAACTCCCTCGCGCAAATATCGATAGTCATCACAACGTATCGCGCCCGAAATCTTGTGGCAACGACTGTCTCCCGGTGAGAGGGGCCTTCCGGCCCCTCTCGCTCTCAGGAGGCGTACGTCTCGAACTCGGCGACGCGCGGTGTCGCGCTCGCGCCGGTGATCTCGAAGGTGACCTTCTTCAGCGAGGTCGCCGAGAAGGTGATCGTGCCGGCGCCGGAGCCGGTCTTGAGGACGGCGCCGGTGTCGCCGTTGAGGACCCGCCAGGCGCCGATCGCGCCGGTGGCCCCGGAGTGCTCGCGGATGACGACCCGCGAGACGGAGGTGGCCGAGCCCCACTTGATCGAGATGGAGCCGGTCGAGCCGCTGGGCGACCAGTACGTGGTCAGGTTGCCGTCGCGGACGTCGCCGTAGCTGGTGCCGCTCGCCTTGCTGGAGCCGTCGGAGCCGGCGCCGATGCTGAGGTTGGTGCCGCTCGGCGGAGGCGTCGTGGCGGGCGGCGTCGTGGCCGGCGGTGTCGTGGCGGGCGGCGTCGTGGCCGGTGGTGTCGTCGGGTTCGTCGTGGAGCAGCTGCCGGTCGAGGTGCGGATGCCGGTGTTGGCGCCGGCGGTCTGGCGGACGACGTCGGGCACGCACGAGGCGTTGTCCAGGCGGTAGCTGTACGGGACGGAGACGGTGGTCGTGGAGGTCAGGTTGGGGCCGGCCGGGTTGGTGTCGCCGCCCGGGCTCGACCAGGTCACGTTGTCGAGGATGTTGCCGGCGACCTGCCAATATCCGGCGGCGTCGGTGTAGAAGGTGCCGAGCACGTCCTTCGAGTCCTCGAAGTAGTTGTTCTCCACCTTGGCCTTGGCGCCGGCGCGGCTGTTGATGCCGGACTCGTTCAGGCTGAAGTAGTAGTTGTTGTAGATGTGGGCGACGCCGCCGCGCAGCAGAGGCGTACGGGAATCGATGTTCTCGTACCGGTTGTGGTGGAACGTGATGAAGCTGTTGCCGGTGTCGCTCTCGCTCGACCCGATGAGCCCGCCCCGGCCCGAGTTGCGCAGGATGCTGTACGACAAGGTGACGTACTCGGTGTCGTCCTTCATGTCGAACAGGCCGTCGAAGCCCTCGGACTCGCCGCCGCTGGCCTCGAGGGTGACGTGGTCGACCCAGACGTTGCGGACGGTGCTCTCCATGCCGATGGCGTCGCCGCCGTTCGAGGTGGGCGAGCCCGACTTCTTGACGTTCCGCACGGTGACGTTCTGGATGATGATGTTGCTCGAGTCCCGGATGTGGATGCCGAGCTGGTCGAAGACGGCCCCGCTGCCCACCCCGATGATCGTGACGTTGCTGATCTCCTTGAGCTCGATCTTGTCGGCCGCGGTGTTGCAGCTGTCGCCGGAGACCTTGGTCGTGTTGCCGTGGTTGATCGTGCCCTGCACCTCGATCGTGATCGGCGTGCTGCTGCTGGCGCGGCTGCACAGTGCCTGGTGGATCTGGGTGCCGGTGGTGGCCCGGACGGTGGCGCCACCGTTGCCGCCGGTGGTGCCGCCGTTGACACTGGCGTAGCCCGTCGCCGTGCCGACCGCGGCCGCCTCCGCCTGCGGCGCCACCAGGACCCCGGCGATCAGGGCGCTGGTGGCCCCGGCGACCAGGGCCGTAGCTGTTCGTACTCGCATGTCGCTCCTCCTCGCATACCTTTCGGGCGCTGCTACGAACCGATGCCGTCTCCCACGCCGTGCAGGATTCGTATGCAGGAAAGCGCTTACCTTGCTGCTGATGCCGAGAATAGAAACTGGTCGATGCTTACGGCAAGCGTTTGCAGTGTTTGCAATTTCCCGCTTACCGTCGACCCGTGATCTCGGCGCTCTCCGGTTTGGCGGTCATCGCCGTGATCGTTCTGGTCGGCTGGGTGGCCGGCCGCTGGGGCGGGCTCCCCGCGTCGACGGTCCCCGTCGCGGGCCGCCTGGCGTACACGGTCCTGTCCCCGTGCCTGCTCTTCACCAGTGCGTCGGCCTCGAACCCGCGGGTCCTGTTCTCGGAGCCGCTGCTGGTCTCGGCACTGGCGGCGGCCGGCTGCTTCGCGATCCACGCGCTGATCACCCGCCACCGCGACCCCGGGACGCGCATCGTGGGCGCCCTGGCCGCCGGATATACGAACGCCGGCTACATAGGCATTCCCATCGCGGCGTACGTCCTGCATGACGCCGCCCTGGTCGTCCCCATCATCATGCTCCAGTTGCTGATCATCACGCCGGTGGCGCTGACCCTGCTCCAGTTGGTGACCACGGGCGACAGTTCCTGGCGCACATCACTGACGGCACCGCTGCGAAGCCCACTGAGCGTGGCGGTGGTCCTGGGCGTCGTGGTGGCGGTGACCGGCGTGCGCCTACCGTCGGTGCTGACCGACCCGATAGCGGCCATCGGCCAGGCCGCCGTCCCGGTGGTGCTGATCGCCTTCGGCATGTCCCTGTCCGGCGCCCGGGTGCTGGCCCCCGGCCCCGACCGCGTGCCGACGATCGCGGCGGTGGCGCTCAAGGCGGTGCTGATGCCCTTGTTCGCGTACCTGCTGGCCCTGGCCCTGCGCCTGTCGCCGTCCGAGACCTACGCCGTGACGGTGCTGGCCGCGTTGCCGACAGCCCAGAACGTCTTCTTGTACGCCCAGTCCTTCACCGCCGCGGTACCGCTGGCCCGGGACGCGGTCTTCCTGTCCTCCCTCCTGTGCGTACCCGTCCTGGTGGCCCTGACGATCACGAACTCCGTGTGGTGAGGCGTGAGGCCCCCTTGATCATCGCTATCGTGGGCCGATGACCGCCGCCGGCCCCGCCCACCAGCACAGGCGAGTCGCCAGCGCCGCAGTGGCCGGCGCAGCCCTGACCCTCAGCATCGTGCTGGTGGCCCACAAGGCGATCCCCGGCGCACCGGGAGCGCTGGTGGACAGCGCCCTGCCATGGTCAGCCGCACCAATCGCGCTGCTGATAGCCGCAGCCGCCCTGACCCGGCGGCGTTGGTCCGTGGCCAGTCCGACTCAGCGGCGTTGGTCTGTGGCCGCTCTGACCCGGCGGCGTTGGTCTGTGGCCGCTCTGGCTCGGCGGCGTTGGTCTGTGGCAGCGACGGCGATCCCGGCCCTGGTCTGGGCGGTGATGTTCGCCCCCACCCTGACCGACCGGGCGACCGCGGGCCCGCACGACTTGCGCGTGGCCTCCCTCAACCTCGGCACCGCCGCTCCGGAGACGGCGCTGGCTCCCCTCCTGGAGGCGGCCCCCGACGTGATCGTCCTGGAGGAGATCACTACCGCCGACCGGAAGGCCGTGACCAAGGCCTTGAACGCCACCTACCCTCACCGAGCCGCCGCCGGCACCGTGGCGGTCTTCAGTCGCCTCCCGCTATCGGACACCACCCCCGTCGACATCCGCATCGGCTGGACCAGGGCCCTGGCCACGACGGTGACCACCCCGAACGGCCCCGTCCGCGTTTACGCCGCCCACTTGGCCTCGGCCCGCGCCGACATGACCGCCAACCGGGACCGCACCCTGGAGGCGTTGGCCGCCGCCGTACACGCCGACCCCAGCCCTCGCCTGATCCTGGCCGGAGACCTCAACACCGCAACGACAGACCGCCGCTTCGCCGCCCTGTCCCCGCTTCGAGACACCCAAGAGGACGCCGGCGCCGGCTTCGGCTTCACATGGCCCGACACCTTCCCGGTCGTACGCCCCGACCACCTCCTCCAGCAAGGCATGACCACCCGCCGCTCGTGGGTCGTGAGAGCCCCGGGCAGCGACCACCGCGCCGTACTCGCCGACCTCGACACCACCGCCCCACCGGACACCCGTTCCTGACTCAGCTCCGCCCACCCCTTTCGGTGCTCGCGCCGGCCGTGTGGAATTGACCGCGCTGCTGCCGGGATCGACCTCGCGGCGCGATACCGTTGCTCCACGTGGATGTTGATCATGCTGCGTTGTTGGTGGCCGGCGGGGTCGGCTCGGGGCTGACCGGTTCGATGGCGGGACTGGCCTCGCTCGTCAGCTACCCGGTGCTGCTCGGCGTCGGCATTCCACCCGTGGCGGCCAACGTGACGAACACCGTGGCTCTGCTGTCGAGCGCCGCCGGCTCCGCTGCCGGCTCCCGCCACGAACTGCGCGGCCAGGGCGGTCGCCTGCTCCGCCAGTGCGGGGTAGCCGCGGCCGGCGGCGCCGTCGGCGCGGTGCTGCTGCTCAGCACTCCGGCTTCGGCATTCGAGCGCATCGTCCCCTTCCTCGTCGCCCTCGGCGGCATCACGCTGCTGCTCCGCGACCCGCTGCGGGTCTGGTACGCGAAGCCCGGCTTCCGCCCGCCGCTCGGCTTCAGCATCTTCTTCATCGCCATCTACGGCGGATATTTCGGCGCCGCCGCCGGCGTCCTCCTGCTGGCCGCCATGTCGCTGGCCGTGGCCGAACCCCTTCCCGTCACGAACGCCGTCAAAAGCATCGTCTTGGGCGCATCCAATCTCGTCGCCGCCGCCCTCTACGCCCTGATCGCACCGGTCCACTGGACCGCGGCCGCACTGCTCGCCGCCGGCTGTCTGGTGGGCAGCCGCCTCGGCCCTGTCCTGGTCCGCCGCCTGCCGGAGCGCCCGTTGCGGGTGACCATCGCCCTGGCCGCCCTGGGCTTGGCCGTTTCACTCTGGCTCGACGCCTGAGACCCCTGCCGCCCGGCACTTTTGAGCTGCCTAGTAGATGAGGGCTCAGCCTCCTCTGGTGGAGGTCACCGCCGGTCTCCACAAGGCGGCCGCCAGGGCAAGGGCCAGACAGCAGGCTATGGAGGCGACCACCGCCGGCCAGGAGACCGAAATGGCCACATTGTCGCCAATCTGAGCGCCGAGCGAGCGGGCGGACCCGGCGATGGCGATCAGGCCGGCGGCGCCTCCGAGCAGTGAGCCGATGGCGACGACCAGAACCGTTTCCAAGGTGACGGCACCGAGCACCTGACCGCGTGAGGCGCCCGCGAGCCGCAGCACCCGATGGTCTGCTCCTCGGCGGCGAGCCGTCATCAGCAGGGTGTTGGCCACCGCGAGGGCACCGGCCCCGGCGGAGACAGCGAGCAGCAACATGGTGAACACACGGATGAGCCTGTCGTCCTCGGCGTCGGCTTGACGGGCGAGCTCACCCGGACTGGCCGCCTTGGCCCCGGCCGGGACGGGCCCCGGTGGCACCGGATAGGCGCCGGGAGCCAACGCCGAAGGATCGTGTTTCCGCACGGTGTCCCGGCTCAGGACGAGGTCAGCGGTGAGCGGGCCCGGCGGTGCTGTTCCGGCCACGCGTAGCGTCTCGCGCTCACCGTCGGCGAACGTGAGCGACACGGAAGACCCGTAGCGGCCGGCGGCCTCCGCGGACACCAGCGCGGTGCCCTCGGCGACCGTATCGGCCCCGCTCACCGCCACTGCCTTCTTCTGCTGGAGGTAGACCGTCGTGTCCAGCGGGGCTCGAGCCGCAGTGCTGTCCGGTAGGCCGGGAGTTCCGTCCGGCACAAGCACGGTGTCGGTGGCCACGGTATTGGCCCGGCGGGTTTCCCAAGCCGCGGTGGACGTCTGGACCGTGCCCGTGACGAAGACGGCGAACGCCACGGTGAACAAGACGGGCGCGGCGGTGGAAGCGGTCCGGCGTACGGCCACGCGGGCGCTTTCTCTGGCGAGCACGGCCGTGATCCCGGTCCACGGACCGAGGAGGAGGCGGATCAGCGCGGGGACGACCGCCGGTGCGAGCAGCGCCGCCGCCGCGACCAGAGCCATGGCACCGAGCAGCGCGTACGTGCCCACGTCCTGCATGCCATCGGCGCTTGCGGCAGCGATTCCCGCTCCCACCGCGGCGGCGGCCGCGGTCAGCCCGGTGATCCATCGGCCGCGGCCCATCGCCCGGGGCTCCACCGCCGCCACCCGCAGGGCCTCGATCGGGCTGATCCGGGCCGCCCGCCGCGCGGCCATGGCCGCACCCGTCAGGGAGATCAGTGGCCCTGCGGCCAATGCCGCCGCCAGCACCCACGGTTGCCAGCGCACGGCGTACCCGTGTGGCTCGAGCCCCGCGCTCACCAGGAACCTGGCCAGAACGATCGAGGCGAGCCCACCGAGAAGGACGCCGACCGGCGCGGCGCGGACGCCCAACAGGAGCGCCGACCGGTGCAGCATCGATCGGACCTGGCGCGGGGTCGCGCCGACCGCGCGGAGCAGGCCGATCTCGCGGCGGCGCTGATCGACCGCGTACGCCGAGGTCGACGCTATGAGAAAGACGCAGGCGAACCCGGCCAGCGCGGTGGTCGCGGTCAGAACCTGCATGCCTATCCACCGGGTGCGGGCGTCGGAACGCGGCTCGGCGATGCCCCGAGCGTCACCGGTCGACACGACACCCGCCGTGCCGACCACGGCTCGTACGGCCTCGGCCGAGGCGGCGCCGGACACCCCGATGGCCCGCACGCCGGGACCCAGTCGAGACGCGTCCTGCTCGGAGAAATAGACGCCACGCCAGCTGGTATGGCCGCTGACCCGCAAGGTCTGCGGCCCGGTGGCGGTCAGCACGGTGAGCGGGTCGCCGACAGCAACATCGAGCGCCTTGTCGGCGATCACTTCTCCCGGCTTCGGCGGGCTCTTGCCGAGCCACGCGTGTCCGGCCGTGCTGTCGGCGACCGGCCGGCCGTCGAGCACCGGCTGGGCATAGAAGCGGCGGTCGACGGCCACCTCGTCGACGCCGGGCACGGAGCGGAGCCGCTCCACCAGGGACTGCGTGGTCGAGGCGGACCAGGGGACCGGTTCGGCGAACTCGTCGGGCCGGTTGTCGGCCGCTGGGCTGGTGACCAGCACGGCGTAGCCGGCCAGGCGATCGGGAACCCGTGGCTGCCCTGACGTCAGCAGCAGCAGGAACGTGGTGACGATCGTCGTGCCGAGCAGGACCGCGAGGAAAGTGCCCCTCCGATCGCCGCCCAGGCCGACGGAGGAGCCGCCTGACCGGCCCCGGCGGGCTGGGGCGCGGGTCACCACGACCGCTCCATCGCGGTCATGCGGTCGGCGACAGTGGCCGCGTCGGCTCCGGTCAGATCGTCGGTCACCCGGCCGTCGACCAGGAGCACGACACGATCGGCGACCGCGGCGGCCACCGGGTCGTGGGTGACGAGCACGATCGTGCGCTGATGCTCGTCGACCATGCGTCTCATCAAGGTCAGGATCTGGTGGGAGGTCGCCTTGTCGAGGGCGCCGGTCGGCTCGTCGGCGAACACGACGGCCGGCTGGGCGAACAGCGCCCGGGCGATGGCGACCCGCTGCTGCTGGCCACCCGACAGCTCGCTGGGACGATGCTCCGCCCGGTCGGCCAGGCCGACCCCGTCCAGCGCCGCTCTCACCGCGGCGGCATTGACCCGGCGGCCCGCCAGTCGCACCGGGAGCGCGACGTTCTGAGCGGCGGTCAGTGAGGAGACGAGGTTGAAGTCTTGGAAGACGAAGCCGACGCGGTCGCGGCGGAACCGGGTGAGCGCGTTGCCGCCGAGCTCGCCCAGCACCGTGCCGTCGATGGTGACCGTGCCCGACGTGGACTGCTCGAGGCCGGCGGCGCAATGCAGCAGAGTGGACTTGCCGGACCCGGAGGGGCCCATGATGGCGGTGAAAGTAGATCTCTCGAACCCGACCGTCACGCCGTCGAGCGCCGTCACGGTCCCCGCCGTGGCCTCATAAGTCTTGCGTAGCTCGCGCAGGAAGACTGTCATGCGATGACGATCGGGGACCGGGGCGGCGTTGTCGTCAGACCGAGGTCTGTCAACCCGTGGTCTGACGCCAGCGGCGTCAGCGGTCGATAATGTCGGTCGCGTGATTCTTCGCCGATTGATGGATGTCGCGCTCGCAGCAGCCGCCTGGCTGATCTGCTTGTACGCGGCCGCCGAGGACGGCAGCTACCACGAGCCGCCCTGGCTGACCTTTCTCACCGCGACCCTGCTCAGCGTTCCGCTGCTGGTCAACCAGCGCTGGCCGGTCGGCGGCACGCTCGTCGTGGGCGTGGCCGCGGGCGGCGCGCTGGCGTTCGGCATCGTTCCTGATTTCGCCTCCACCGGCCCTCTGTTCGCCATGGCCGTCATGCTTTTCGCCCTCGGTGTGTATGTCGGGGGCCGCCGGAGCATCATCACCGCGTCGGTGGCGACCGCGGTCCTGCTGATCGGCACGGTGGTGGCCGACATCTCGGCGGACGGGCCGGGCCTGGCCGGGACGGCGTTCGCGGCGCTGATCTGTGCGGCGAGCTGGGCGCTCGGCTGGACGCTGCGTGAGCGTCGCCGCCAGGCGGAGCTGGCCGTGGCGCGAGCGACCGAGCGGGCGGTCTCCGCGGAACGGCTGCGCATCGCGCGCGAGATGCACGACATCGTCGGACACAGCTTGAGCCTCATCGCGGTCAAGGCGTCCATCGCCAACCACGTGGCCCAGCAGCGGCCCGAGGAGCTGCCGGCGGCACTGGCGGTGATCGAGGCGACCAGCAAGCAGGCCCTCGAGGAGCTCCGCCGGTCGGTCGGCGAGTTGCGGACCGAGCCCGAGTTCGCCGCGCCTCCCGTGCTCGGTGACCTGTCTCATCTGGCCGACAGGGCCGCTTCGGCCGGGGTGGTAGTCAGTTTGGCCGTGCGGGGTGGAGAGGACGCGCCGGAGGGTGTGGTGCTTGCCGCCTATCGGATCGTGCAGGAGTCACTCACGAACGTCGTGAAGCATGCAGCTCCGGCGAAGTGCCGGGTGGACGTTGCCGGGTCCGATGGCCAGCTTCGGATCGAGGTGGCCGATGACGGCACTCGGCGGCCCGCACCGGCCGGGGACGGGATGGGGTTGGCCGGCATGCGCGAGCGGGTTGCCGCGTACGGAGGCAGCTTCACCGCTGGCCCGCGCAAAGCCGGCGGCTTCGAGGTGGTCGCCACTCTTCGGTACGGAGGTTCACGGTGAACGCCGAGGAACTCGACGGCGACGCCGTCACAGCGGTGCGGGTGTTGATCGCCGACGATCAGGAACTCTTGCGGGCGAGCTTTCGGCTGCTGATCGAGCTGACGCCCGGGCTGGAGGTGGTGGGGGAGGCCGGCAACGGTGCGGAAGCGGTGGAACTGGCTCGGCGGGAGCAACCCGACGTCGTATTGATGGACATTCGGATGCCGGAGGTCGACGGCATTCAGGCCACCCGGATGATCAGCGGCGATCCGCGGACGCCGCGCACTCGGGTGCTGATACTGACGACGTTCGACTTCGATGTGTACGTCTTCACGGCTCTCCGGGCGGGGGCGAGTGGGTTCCTGCTCAAGGATGTGGCGCCGAACGACCTGATCGCCGCGATCCGTGCGGTGGCGGCGGGGGACGCGCTGCCCGCTTCGGCGATCACGCGCAGCTTGATCGCGCGGTACGCGGCCGGGGGTCCTGGAGTCGAGCCCGACCAGCCGGTTGCCGGGCTTGACCATGTCACCGATCGGGAGCGTGACGTGCTGTTGTTGATCGCGGGTGGCATGTCCAACGCCGAGATCGCTGACCGCCTTCGGCTCGGTGCGGCCACGGTGAAGACACACATCACCCGGCTACTGGCGAAGCTGCATGCGCGGGACCGTGCCCAGTTGGTCATCGCGGCTTATGAGTCGGGGCTGGTGGTTGCCTCTCGACACCGCGAGGGGAGGCCGGCGGCCGGTGTGCTGGACGAATGACGCGGGCCGCGACCACCCGCGTCGGCGAGATTGTCGCGGCCCTGACGGTGCTGCCTGGCCCCTACTTGACGGCGGGGGCGCTGTTCGGCGAGTCGGCGGGTGAGGAGGCGACGCGGTCGTGGCTCAGTGAGGAGCGAGCGGTCTCGCGAGTGACCAGGACGGAGATGACAGTGAGGACGGAGGCGATCGTCATGTAGACGGCCACGGCGGTGGTGTTCGGGTTGTCGGTGTCGCCGAGCAGGCGTACGGCGATGATCGGGGCCAGCGCGCCGGCGAAGATCGAGGCGAGCTGATAGCCGACCGAGGCGCCCGTGTAGCGGACCGACGTGCCGAAGAGCTCCGAGAAGAACGCGGCCTGCGGCGCGTACATCAGGGCGTGCAGCACCAGCCCGACGACCACCGCGAGCGTGATCAGACCTTCGGAGCGGCTGCCGACCAGGTCGAAGAAGAAGAACGACCACACCGCGACGCCGACCGCGCCCACGAGGTAGAGCGGGCGCCGGCCTACCCGGTCGGAGAACGCGCCGATCACGGGGATCACCACGAACTGCACGACCGAGCCGATCAGGAGGGCGCTCAGGATCATGTCCCGGTCCGACTTCTCGCCGGCGTACGTCGTGAGGAAGGTGATGGAGATGACCGTGAACAGGTAATAGGAGATGTTCTCGGCCAGGCGCATGCCCATCGCGACCAGCACCTCGCGCGGGTAGCGGCGCACCACCTCGATCAGCGGCTGGTGCCGCTCGGTGAGGCGCTCGCGAGCCGATTGGAACAGCGGCGACTCCTCGACGGACAACCGCACCCAGAGACCGACCAGAACCAGCACGGCACTGAGGAGGAACGGAATGCGCCAGCCCCAAGCGTTGAACGCCTCATCGGACTGCACCGCGGCGAGCACCCAGAGCACGCCCGTGGCCAGCATGTTGCCGAGGGCCACGCCTGCCTGCGGCCAGGACGTCCACAGACCGCGGCGCCTGTCGTCGCCGTGCTCGGCGGCCATCAGCACCGCGCCGCCCCACTCACCCCCGACCGCGAAACCCTGCGCGAGACGACATACGAGCAGCAGTATGGGGGCGGCCACGCCGATCGTGGCGTACGTCGGCAACAAGCCGATCGCGATCGTCGCTAAGCCCATCGTCATCAGGGAGACGACCAGCATCTTCTTGCGGCCCACCCGGTCACCGAAATGGCCGAAGACGATGCCGCCTAGCGGGCGGGCGACGAAACCGAGCGCGTATGTGCCGAACGCGAGGAGTGTCGCGGTGGCCGGATCGGAGGAAGGGAAGAACAGCGTGCCGAAGACCAGGGCGGCGGCGGAGCCGTACAGGAAGAAGTCGTACCACTCCACGGCGGTGCCGACCAGGCTGGCGAAGACCACCTTCACCAAAGGCGTTCGAGGGGCGGTGAGCGTCGGCATGAGGGCCACTCCTGACTGTGATCGGGGCCACATCGTCAGGTGACGATATGCCGCGGACCGGTCGGGATCCCATGGCTGCGGCACCCATAGCCTTCGGGGCCGCTGTGGTGCCGTCCTACATGCTCAGCCGGTGCAGGCGGAGGGCCAGGCGCAGGTCGAGGGAACGGTCCGGCTCCTGCCAGCCGGCGCCGAGCAGCTGCGTGACGCGGTCGAGTCTCTGACTGACGGTGTTCACGTGGACGTGCAGTTCCTCGGCGGCGCGGGCCAGGCCGCCGCCGGCTGCGAAGTAGGCCTCCAGGGTCTGCATCAGCGCCGTGCCGCGCTTGTCGTCGTAGGCGATCACCGGGCCGAGGGTGCTCGTCACGAAGCCTTGGACGTCCTGTCTCTGGCCCTCGCCGAGCAGCAGGCCGACGTAGCCGAGTTCGGCGGCGCTCGCGCCCGCGCCGGTGCGGCCGAGCGCGGCCAGCGCGCGGGCGCATCGCTCGGCTTCGCGGTGAGCCGACGCGACGGTGACGGGCTCGGCGTCAGCGCCAGCGATGCCAGAGCCAGCACGGCCGGCGCCGTGGTCGGCGGTGGTGGGGCCGGGGGCACGTAGGGTGACTGGGCCGGCGGCTACTGGGCCGGCGGCGCCGGCGGTTACTGGGCGGCCGAGTTCGCGGTGGGCTTCCTTGGCCACTGTTCGTGCGGCGTGGGCGGGGTCGGTGCCGGGGAGCAGCAATGTTGTTCGGCCCTCGCGGGTCATGGACAGGCCGCCGCGGGCCGCGGCGAACGAGCGGGACCAGGAGGTGATCTGGGTGCCATCGGCTACGACGACTACGTGGGGAGCGTCCAAGTTCACGCCCAGGCGGGCGGCCCGTGAGTGCAGGGCGGCCGGGTCGCGGGAGGGATGGCTGATGAGGTCGTCCAGCAGTTCGTCGCGGACCTGGGCCTCGGCCTCGGCGACCGTTCGGCGGAACAGGAGCAGCAGTGCGGTGATCTGTGCGGCGCGCTCCAAGGTTCGCTGGTCGGCCTCGGACAGGGGGTGTGCCGGCTGAAAGACCAAGGCGCCCAGGTCGTCGGTGCCGGCGACCACGGCTGCGACATACAGGGAGCCGCGCTGGACGCTTCGGCCCTCGGCGCGTGACGCCGCGACGGCCTCCGCCACCAGCGAGGGATCCAACGATCCCAGCGAGAGCGGCCCAGGGAGTTGCGGCGCAGGGAGTTGCGGCGCAGGAGAGGGCGGCACGACAGAAGGCCGCACGACGGAAGGGGCCACGACGGAAGGGGCCACGACGGAAGGGGCCACGACGGAAGGGGGCGCGACGGAAGGCGGCACGACGGAAGAGGGCACGACGGAAGAGGGCACGACGGAAGGCGGTGAGGAAGCGGGTGGTGTGAGAGGGCCGGCGGCGGCCAGGCGGCGGCCGGTCGCGTCGAAGACCAGGAGGGTGCCGTCCAGGACGTCTACCAAGTCGTGGGCTACGTCCTCTACGCCGCCGCCGCGGAGGACCAGGGTTGTCAGGCGGTCGTGGGCTGCGGCGGCTCGCTCTACCGCCTCGTTGGCGGTGGACAAGTCGGCCAAGGCGGTGCGGGTCTCCGTCAGGAGGCGGGCGGCGTCGATGGCTACCGCGGCGTGGGCGGCCAACGAGACCAGCAGGGCCACCTCCTCGCGGGCGAACGGGCGCTCGGTTCGGTTCGCGGCGAACAGGACGCCTATGACCTCGGCGCCCAGCTTCAGGGGTACGCCCAGGATGGCTACCAGGCCCTCGTCGCCTACGCCCTTGTCGATGTCGGAGGTGTGTTCGAAACGGGCGTCGCTCGCGTAGTTCGCCGTCACGTACGGGGTGCCTCGCAAGGCCACCAAACCGCCCAGGCCGGCGCCGGGGGCCAGGCGCAAGCTCTGGAAACTGGCGGCGACCGAGCCGTCGGTGATGCGCATGTACGTGTCGCCGCGGGTCGTGTCGTTCAGGGTCATGTACGAGACGTCGGCGTTCAGGAGGGTTCGTGCACGGTGGACGATCGCCCTCAGGACCGCGTCCAGGTCGCGCAGGCCGGCCAGGTCGCTCGCCGTGTCGTACAAGGCGGAAAGCTCCTCCTCGCGACGGCGGCGGCGCTCGAGCATCGCCCGTACACGAAGCGCTTGAAGTTTGGCCTGCTCCAAGTCGGCGATCTCCGACGCGGAGGCACCGGCGGCCCGCGCTGCGAGGATGGGCTGCTCGAACTCGGCGGGGGCGGCCTCCCGGGCCAGCAGGTCGAAGAAGTCCAGCATGCTCAGTGCGCGGTCCAGCCGCCGTCGAGCGGGATCGACGCGCCCGTGATCATGTCGGCGGCGGGGGTGCAGAGGAACGCCACCGTCTCCGCGACCTCGTCCGGCTCGACCAGCCTCTTGATCGCGGCGCGGTCGAGCATCACCTTGGCGATCACCTCGTCCTCCGCGATGCCGTGCTGTTCGGCCTGGTCGGCGATCTGCTTGTCGACCAGCGGGGTGCGGACGAAGGCCGGGTTCACACAATTCGACGTGACGCCGTGGGTGGCGCCCTCCAGCGCTACCGTCTTCGACAGGCCCTCCAGGGCGTGCTTCGCCGTGACGTACGCGGCCTTGAACGGCGACGCGATCAACCCGTGCACCGACGAGATGTTCACGACGCGGCCCCAACCCCGGTCGTACATGTGCGGCAGCACCCGCCTCACCAGCCGGAACGGCGCCTCCACCATCACCGTCTGCAGATACGCGAACCGCTCCGGCGGGAAATCGGGCAACGGCGCCACATGCTGCAGGCCCGCGTTGTTGACCAGCACGTCCACCTCCGCCCGCAGCCCGTCGACCACACCCGGCTCGGCCAGATCGACGGCTATGGGCTCCCCGTTGATCTCGGCCGCCACCTTCTCCGCGGCCACACGATCAAGATCGACGACCAGGACGTACGCCCCGGCGGACGCCAGACGAAGAGCGCAGGCCCGCCCGATCCCGCTGCCGCCACCGGTGACCATCGCGGTACGCCCTTGAAGGTCGAGCCCGACCACCCCAGTCGTCGTCATGGGTTCGAACCTACCCATCCCGCTCTCCCCGGCCCCATGGTCGATCCGCACATAGTCGGCAGCCTTTTTGTGGAGAGGAGGCACAGGTGGGCGACCCTTCTACGATGTCGCCGTGGGCGCTTCGCCGAACGTTCGCCCCGCCCGGCCCGGGGACGCGGCCCGGATGGCCCGTGTCAACGTCCGCTCCTGGCAGGAGACCTATCGCGGGCTCATGCCGGACGCAGCCCTCGACGACCCGGATCTGCCGGCCGCCCGGGAAGGATTCTGGACCGCCGCGCTCACCGACGAGCGCTTCCGGGGCAACCGCGTGGCCGTCGCCGAGTGTGACGGCCATCTGATCGGCATCGCCATGTCGGGGCCGCCGCTCGACCCCGACGCGACGTGGGAACAGCAGTTGTACGTGCTCTACGTGCTGGCCGACCACCACGGCACCGGCGCCGGCCGAGCGCTGCTGGACGCCGTCCTCGACCCGGCCGGGCCGGCCGCGCTCTGGGTGGCCGACCCCAATCCGCGCGCGCAGGCCTTCTACCGCAAGCACGGCTTCGCCGCCGACGGCGCGGCCCGGCGCGAGAGTGGCGTGCCCTCGATCCGGATGGTTCGGGCCAGGGGATCCGCCCCGTGACCGCGCGCCGGCCGGTCGGCGGGTCTAACGGCCCAGCGGGAAACCCGGATACATGTATCCGGGCGCCCAGAACGGCGGGTAGCCGTAATGGCCGTACACCTGCTCGTAGTAGTCGTGCTGGTCGACCAGGTCCGGGTCGTATCTCGGGGCGCCGGCTATCCGGTCGCGGTCCGAGGCCACCTCGACGGCCTCATCGGTGATCCGGCGGACCGCCTCCACCGGGACGAACGACGACGACGCGCCTATGCCCAGCACGCCGCCGTGCTCGACGCACAGGAAACGGACCGCGCCCGCCTCGATGTCCACCAGCAGGTCGGCCACCGTCCCCACCTGCTCGCCGTCACTGTCGACGACCTTGCGGCCCCGCACGTCCTGCGCGGGGTCGGCCACGGCTTGATCGCTCTCACTCAGCGGCGTCAGCGTGCCAACAGGTTCTCCCATCACTTTCCCTTACCCACTACCCTCGACGCCGCACACCTGCCACCGGAACCGACCCTGCCAGTACTGATCACCGCGCTCTGGGCGTGTCGTGGCGGTTCAGCACCCGCGAGTTCCGCCTCTACTTCGGGCCGCTGGCCGGGCTCGTCTGCGTGGCCGGGCTGATCTTCGGCCTGGTCGACGCGTTCAGCGCGGGCGGGGAAGAGGGCGGCGGCGTGCAGCAATGGGCCGACGGGTTCGGCCCCACCTCGGAGGTCGCCGCCTGGGTCGGCGCGACCTCCCTGCTCGGGCTCGGAGCGGCGGCCGCGCTGACCGTCCTCACACTGATCGTGGAGGGCGTTCTGCTGCTGCGGCGGCGGGGTTGACGGGCTGGCGAGCGGTGGCGGCCCAACTGGCGATCAGGTTGAGGGCGTCCTGGTGCGGTGAGTTCGGCTCGGCGCTGTAGGCGTTCAACTGCAAGCCCTGGTCGGCGGTCAACTGCATCGACTCGTACGACAGGTCGAGGTCACCCACCAGCGGATGGTGCAGCCGTTTGACGCCGGTGCGGTGCTGCCGCACGTCGTGCGCGGCCCACCAGGTGCGGAACTGGTCGCTGCGGGTGGAGAGCTCGCCGATCAGGTCGGTCAGGCCTTTGTCGTACGGGTTACGGCCGGCCTCGCCGCGCAGCAGAGCCACCACGTCCTCGGCCAGCTGTTCCCAGTCACGGTAGAACCGCCGCGCGGCCGGATCGAGGTAGATGAAGCGGGCCAGGTTGGGCGGCCCTTCGAAGACCGGCGCGAAGACGGCCCGCGCCAGGTCGTTGGCGCCCAGGATGTCCAGGCGGCCGTTACGGACGTACGCCGGAGCCCCGGTCATGGCATCTAAAAGCTGCTGAACCCCGGGGCGAAGCTGCCGTGTGGTGCGGCGCCGGGCCGGGCGGGCGCTCTTGTTGGCCTGCCGCGCGAGGTCGTAGAGGTGGTCGCGCTCGGCGTCGTCGAGGCGGAAGGCCCGCGCGAGGGACTCGAGGACGCTCTCGGACACGCCGGAGAGGTTGCCCCGCTCGAGCCGCGTGTAGTAGTCGACGCTGACCCCGGCGAGCATCGCGGCTTCCTCGCGGCGCAGCCCGGGCACCCGTCGGCTGGTCCCGTAGGACGGCAATCCGGCCTGCTCGGGCGTGATGCGGGCGCGGCGCGTGGTGAGGAAGTCCTTGATCTCACTGCGGTGGTCCATGCCCCGACGCTACGTCGCCCGGCGCGGCACTGGGAGGTTCTGACGCTACCTCCCTCGCCGGCCCGGGCGCCCCTAGCGTGTCGGTGTGCCGGCGTTGCTGTGGGGACTTCAGTTCGCGTTCTTGAACCCGGCGCTGGCGTTGCTGCTGGTCGCGGTCTTCGACGCGGGGCCGGGCGAGGTCGGCTGGGCCCTGGCCGTCTACAACGCGGGCGGATTCGCCGCGTCGCTGCTGGTGCCGGCGTACGCGGACCGGCGCCGCGACTACCTGCGCCCGATTCGCCGTCGTGGCCGGGGTCGGGCTTACCCTCTTCCAGGACCTGGTTCCCCGTCCGGGCCTGGCCACCGGGCTGTACGCCAACACGCGCCGGCTCGGCGCCATCGCGGCCGGCCCCCTCATCGGCCTCGGCGCCGTCCCACCGCTCGGCTACGGCGGCGTCTTCCTGGCCGGCGGCGTCATCATCGCCGTGGCCACGGCCGGGCTGCTGAGGGTGCCCGGCGCGGCGAGGGAGGTAATGCCAGTGACTCCCCGGCACACCTGATCCGGGGTTTGATCGAGGCGAGGAGGTTCGGGCATGACATGGAACGACGACGAGCTCGGCCGGATCGGCGGCGCCGAGGAACTTCAGGTCAGTTCGGTGCGGCCGGCGATCGTCGGCAGCGTGACCGGAGCCGGCACGCCGACTCTGCGGCTGCTACCACGGTAATCAGGGAGAAGAGCGATGGAACTACGACCGCTTGGCCGTACGGGCGTACAGGTCAGCAAGCTTTGTCTCGGCACCATGATGTTCGGTGAGTGGGGCACCAAGGACCACGACGAGAGCATCAAGGTCATTCACCGGGCGCTCGACGCCGGTGTCAACTTCGTGGACACCGCCGACGTCTACTCGGCCGGTGAGTCCGAGGTCATCGTCGGTGCGGCGCTCAAGGGCCGCCGCGACGACATCGTCCTGGCCACCAAGGCGCACATGCCGATGGGTGACGACCCCAACCACCGGGGCAACTCGCGGCGCTGGATCGTGCGGGAGGTCGAGGACTCGCTGCGGCGGCTCGGCACCGACTGGATCGACCTCTACCAGATCCACCGGTGGGATCCGGCCGTCGACCTCGACGAGACCCTCGGTGCGCTGACCGACCTCGTCCGGGACGGCAAGGTCCGCTACATCGGCCATTCCACGTTCCCGCCCTCGACCATTGTGGAGGCGCAGTGGGTGGCCGAGCGGCGGGGGCGCGAACGTTTCGTGACCGAGCAACCCCCGTACAACATCCTGGTCCGCAACATCGAGAACGAAGTGCTGCCGGTCGCGCAGCGCTACGGCATGGGCGTCATCCCCTACAGCCCGCTGGCCGGTGGCTGGCTGTCCGGGCGCTACACCAAGGACTCGCAGGACGGCCCGGCCTCGCCGGCCCGGCAGCGGCTGGCCAACCGCTTCGACCTGTCGCTGCCCGAGAACCAGCGCAAGCTCGACGCCGTCGAGAAGCTGTCGCGGCTGGCCGACGAGGCCGGGCTCACGCTGATCCAGCTGGCCATCGCCTTCGTGCTGCGGCATCCGGCGATCACCGCCCCGATCATCGGGCCGCGCACCATGGAGCACCTGGAGTCGCAGCTGGCCGCGGCCGACGTCGTGCTCACCGACGACGTGCTCGACCGGATCGACGCCATCGTGCCGCCCGGCGTGACCATCAACCCGGCCGAGAACGGCTGGGTGAGCCCGTCGCTCAACAAAGAGCGCCGGCGACGTCAGGCCGCCTGACGGGACTGTTCGCGGTCGGAGTGGTCGGCGATCAGCGGCCCCACGTCCAGGATCAGCGCGATCTCGCCGTTGCCCAGGATGGTGGAGCCGCTGATGCACCGTACCCGGCTGAACAGGATGCCCAGCGGCTTGATGACCGTCTGCAGCTCGCCCAGCAGGCTGTCGACGACCAGGCCGGTGCGCTGGCCCGACTGCTCGACGATGACCACGTTCTGGCGGCGGGCCGGCGGGCCGGGGATGTTGAACAGCTGCTTGAGGCGGATGAACGGGAGCACCTCGCCGCGCAGGTTCATCACGTCGCGGCCGATCGGGCCCGGTGGCAGCTCCACGCACTCGGTGACGCGGTCGAGCGGGACGATGAACGACGACGTGCCCACCCCGACCAGGAAGCCGTCGATGATGGCCAGGGTCAGCGGCAGCCGGATGCGGATGGTCGTGCCGACGCCGCGGGTCGACTCCATCTCGATGGTGCCGCGCAGCGATGTCACGTTGCGCTTGACCACGTCCATGCCGACGCCGCGGCCGGACAGGTTGGAGACGGTCTCGGCGGTGGAGAAGCCGGGCTCGAAGATGAGGTTGAAGACCTCGGGATCGGTGAGCGGGGTGCCGGCCGCGACCAGGCCCCGTTCGACGGCCTTGGCCAGGATGCGGTCGCGGTCGAGGCCACGGCCGTCGTCGGCCACCTCGATGACGATGTTCCCGGCGTCGTGATAGGCGTTCAGGCGGAGCGTCCCCTGCTGGTTCTTGCCGTATTTGCGGCGCTCGGCCGGTGGCTCCACGCCGTGGTCGAGGGAGTTGCGCACCAGGTGCAGCAGCGGATCGCTGATCCGCTCGACCAGCGCCTTGTCCATCTCGGTGTCGGCGCCCGTGATGACCAGCGCCACCTCCTTGTTGAGCTCCATCGAGACGTCGCGGACCACCCGCTCGAAGCGGCGCAGGGTGGTGCCGATCGGCACCATCCGCAGCGACAGGGCGCTGTGCCGCACCTCGTCGACCAGCCGCATGACCTCGGCCTGGGCCTCGGTGACGGCTCCGGTGATCCCGGTGCTCGACTGGGCGATGACCAGCTCGCCGACCAGGTCGATGAGCTTGTCGAGGCGGCCGGCGTCGACCCGGATGGTGCGGGTGTCGTGCGACCGGGTCTCGGTGGTCCGGCGCTGGCGGGCGAGCGCCGCGTCGACGATGTCGCGCTGCACGATGCCCATCTCGACCAGGAGCTCACCGATCGGCTCGGGCTGCGTGCCCTGGCGTACGGCCCGTTCCTGTTGCCGCCGCAGCGCCTCCTCCATCTCCATCTCGGTGACGGCGCCGCTGGTGATGAGCACGTCGCCGATCCGGTCGTTCTCCGGCATGGCGCGGATCGCCCGCACGTACGCGTCGAGCTCGCTCTCGGCCGGCACGATCCGGATGTCGCTGTCCTCGCGGACGAAGTCGAAGACGGTCTCGATCTCGCTCTTCGGAGCGGCCGTGAGCAGGGTGACGGCGAAGTTCAGATAGCAGGACTCGGCGTCCATCTCGGCCGCGTCGGGCAGGGCGCCGACACCGGTGACGACGTCGGTCACCTCGCCCAGCGACGACAGGTAACGCAGGAACGACAGCGGGTCCATGCCGTTGCGCAGGCAGTCCGGCCCGAAGTTGAGCGTCAGGTGCCAGGCCCTCTCCCGCTGCGCGGGCTCGGCCAGCTCGGCGGCTTTCTCGCTCGCCGTCGTGGTCACTCCGTTTTGGAGGTACGGCTCCAGACCCTCCAGCAACCGCATGCCCTCCGCGGCCTGGGCGCTGTCCGGCTCCATCTGCCCCGCCGCCAGGTTCTCGATCTGGGACGAGATGTGGTCGGTGCACGGCAGGAGGGCGCTGACCAGGCCCGGCGACACGTCCAGGGTGCCGTCACGCACCGAGCCGAGCACCGTCTCGACCACGTGCGTGAACTCGACCAGATGCCGCATGCCGAACAGGCCGGACGAGCCCTTCAGCGTGTGCGCGGCCCGGAAGACCGCGTTCACCGCCTCGCCCCCGCCGGGCTGGTCCTCCAGCTCCAGCAGGCCCTCCTCGAGACCCTGGACGAGGTCGCGGGCCTCGGTCACGAACATGTCGAGCGCTTCGCGCATGTCGTCGTCGAGCGACATCACAGCTCCAGGCGGGTCAGGGCGAGCACCTCGGTCACGGCCGGGCTCGGGTCGACGAACTCCACCGGCACGTGCAGCCGTTCGCCCTCGCGGCGGGCCAGCAACAGCAGTTGCAGCCCGGCGGTGTCGATGTCGCCGACCGGGGACAGGTCGATGCGGACGCCCTCGCCGTCGGCCAGGGCGGCCACGAGGCGCTCCTTGTGCTCGGCGGCGGTCATGATGGTCAGCTCGTCGTCGACCGTGAGCCGGCGTGCGGTCACGGCGCCACCAGCTTGGCCACCGCGCTGAGCATCTGCTCGGGCTGGAACGGCTTGGTCACCCACGCCTTCGCCCCGGCCGCCTGCGCCTGCTTCTTCTTGTCGTCCTGCGACTCGGTGGTCAGCATGATGATCGGCGTGAACTTGTAGGCGGGCAGCTTCTTGGCCTCGGCCACGAAGGTGATGCCGTCCATGTTCGGCATGTTGACGTCCGAGATGATCAGGTGCAGGCGCTGGCCGCCGCTCATCTTGGCCAGTGCGTCCTTGCCGTCGTTGGCGGTGATCACCTCGTACCCGGCGCCCTTGAGGGCGATGCTGACGACCTGCCGCACCGACGCGGAGTCGTCCACGATGAGAATGGTCTTGGCCATGGCCGTCTCCTAGAAGAAGGTGATTTCGGAATCGCTGACCTTGGAGGCCTTCTGCGAGCTGTGCGCCTGGTGCTCCTCGGCCATCGTGTATCGGGACGACAGCTCGTCGAGCAGCCGGCGGGAGTCGAGCGTCGCCGCCACCTCGGGGAAGCGGTTGATGTTGTCCCTCAGGTGCTCCAGCATCTGGCCCACCCGGTCCTGGAACTGCAGGCTGACCAGCGAGTCGCTGATCTCGCCGCGGATGCCGATGGCGGCCCGTTCCAGCTCCTGCGACGAGCCCTGCATGCTCGTCAGCGCGCCCATCAGGTCGTCCAGGACGGCCTGGACCTCGCCGTTGGCGTGGGCCACGGCGTTGCCCTCGCGCTCGGCGCTGGTCTCGGCCGCGGCCAGCACCGAGTTGATGGCCTCGGCCACCCGGTCCACCTTCTCGACCATGCGGGCGCTGGTGTTCTGCGACCGGTCGGCGAGCTGGCGCACCTCCATGGCGACCACGCCGAACGAGGCGCCGACCGCGCCCGCCCGCTGGGCCTCGATGGCGGCGTTGAGGGCGAGCAGGTTGGTCTGCGCGGCGATCCGGGTGACCTCACCCGACATGCTGCGCAGCTCCTCGTTGAGCCCGAGCAGCGAGTGCAGCTCGTTGAGCGACTCGTGCTTGGCCGTCAGCGCCGAGTCGAGGGTGCCGACCACGTCGCCCAGGCGGTCGCGGCTGCGGTCGAACGAGCCGTGCTGTCCCTGGTCGAGGGCGCCGGCCGAGGAGGCCAGCACCGAGTCGAGGTTCTCGACGATGCCGGCGAACGTCTCGGTGAGCTGACTGATCGCGGTCTCCATCTGCGAGCGCGACGAGTCGATCTGGGCCGACCAGACGGGCGCCACCTCCCCGGCGAAGGCGGTCACCTTGTCGGCGTACTCCGGTGGCGGCGCCGTGGCCGGCGTGGTCACCGCCGGTGCCCGGCGGCCGCGCGCCAGATATCCGGCGCCGAACCCGGCGGCCAGCGCAATCGCGCCGATGAGCAGCTCAGCCATGGTGGTGGATCACCTCCGCGATCTGTGGGAGCGGTGTCTCGCGGTCGACGGCGCCGAGCCCGACGGCCTCCCGGGGCATGCCGTAGACGACGCAGGTGGCTTCGTCCTGCGCCACCGTGAACGCGCCGGCCCGCTTCATCTCGAGCAGCCCGCGCGCGCCGTCGTCGCCCATCCCGGTCATGATCACGCCGAGGGCCTCGGGCCCGGCCGCCTTGGCCACCGAGCGGAACAGCACGTCGACCGACGGGCGGTGCCGGTTGACCGGCGGCCCGTCGAAGACGCGGACCCGGAAGCGGGTGTCCATCCGCAGCACCTCGAGATGGCGCCCGCCGGGCGCGACGAGCACGTGCCCGGGCAGCACGGGCTCGCCGTCGGTGGCCTCGCGGACCCGGACCCGGCACATGGTGTCGAGCCGGGCGGCGAAGGCGGCCGTGAACTTCTCGGGCATGTGCTGCACGACGACCACGCCGGGAATGCCGGGGTTGAGGGCGGGCAGCACCTTTTCGAGGGCCTGGGTGCCGCCGGTCGACGTGCCGATGGCGATGATCCGTTCGTCGACGGCGGCCCGCGATCGGAGATGGGGCGCGGCGGTGGCGCCGGCGCCGGCCATGGCGGGGGTACGGGCCGGAGTGCTCCGGGCGCGGCGGCGGGAGCCGGCGGCGGCCGCGGCCCGTACGGCGGCCACGATGTCACCCGCGTCGTCCTGCATGAACTTCTTCAGCCCGGTCTCCGGCTTGGCGATCACCGACACGGCGCCGGCGGCGAGCGCCTCCATCGAGATCTGCGTGCTGCGCTGGGTCAGTGTCGAGCAGATGACCACGGGCGTCGGGCGTACCTCCATGATCTTGCGAAGGAAGGTGAGGCCGTCCATCCGGGGCATCTCCAGATCGAGCACGACCACGTCCGGCCAGGTCTTGTTCATCTGCTCCATGGCGAAGATCGGGTCGGGGCAGGCGCCGATGACCTCGATGCCGGGGTTCTCGCGCAGGCGCGCGGACAGCACCTGGCGGACGACCGCCGAGTCGTCCACGATGAGCACCCCGATCGTCATGCCGGCGGACCGCCTTGGGGGATCGGCTCCAGGGCGCGCATCCAGACCGCGCCGGTGGCGATGTCGAAGATGAGGCGGCGCGCGCCCGTGCCGCCGAACTCACGGACGCTGAGCTTGAAGCCGTACTTCTCGAGCAGGGTGACGCCGGCCTGGATGTTGTTGCCGGCGACGTCGAGCGGGGCCGGCACGCGCAGATGCGGGAACTGCTCGCCCCCGCCGAACATCTTCACCTCGTACTGCTCCGGGGTGGTGTGATGATGGCGTACATCGTGAAGGAACCGGCAGATCGCGCCGTCCGCGTAGCGGGCGTCCGGCGGCCCGTCGCCCTGACGCCGGACCGGCAGCATGTAATGGCACATGCCGCCCACCCGAAGGCCCGGATGCCACAGCGTGATCGAGACGCAGGAGCCCAGCACGGTGTGCACGCGGGTGTCCGGCCCACCGAAGTGGTAGTCGCCGGGATGCAGGAAGACCTCAGGCACGGGCCTCGTCCAACCGGTAGATCGACGGTTCGATCATGCGCAGCTTGGACGGGATCGCGTTGAGCGACTCCGAGCTGCCGATGATCAGATGCCCGCCCGGCACGAGCTGCTCGACCAGGCGGGGGATCAGCGCCCGCTTGGTGTCCATGTCGAAGTAGATCATCACGTTGCGCAGGAAGATCACATCGAACTTGCCGAGCTCGCGGAAGTCGTGGTTGAGGTTGCGGCAGTGGAACTGCACCCGCGAGCGCAGGTCCTTGGTGACGGTCATGAGGCCGGTGTACTCGTCGCGGCCCTTGAGGCAGAACCGGCGCAGCAGCGGCCTGGGGATCTTCTCGGCGGCCGCGATCGGATAGAGGGCGGCCTGGGCGCTCTCCACGATCCGACTCGAGATGTCGGTGCCGACGATCTCGAACGACTGCGGCGGCAGCGTGTCACCGAGGACCATGGCTGCCGTGTACGCCTCCTCGCCGGACGAGCTGGCGGCGCTCCAGAACCGGAACGTCCGGCCGGTCGCCCGCTCCGGGATCACCACCCGGCGCAGATAGTCGAAGTGCTGCGGTTCGCGGAAGAAGAACGTCTCGTTGGTGGTGAGCAGGTCGATCAGGTGCCGCAGCTCGCCCGGGTCGAAACGCTCCCGCAGCAGGCGCACGTAGTCGGAGTAGCCGGGCAGCCCGAGCGCGCGGACCCGCTTGTCGAGCCGGCTCGACACCAGGGCCTCCTTGCCCGGGGCGAGCCGGATGCCGCTGTGGTCGTACAGCAGGCCGGTGATGTAGTCGAAGTCCGCCTTGCTGATCGTCCGCGCGTACGCGATCGGGGCCGTCACGACTCTTCCGTCGGATGCCGCTGGACCGCCTCGCTCAGGCGGACCATGTCGCTGATGGACAGCACGTGGCTGACGTCGAGCAGGATGAGGAAGTCGTCGTCGCGGCGGGCCATGGCGCTGATGTAGTCGGCCCGGATGCCCGCACCGAACGAGGGCGCCGGCTCCAGGTCGTCGGGCGACAGCGTCACCACCTTGCTGGCCGAGTCGACCAGCACGCCGATGTCCTGCCCGCCGGTCAGGCCCTTCTCGTCCGGGTCGAACTCCGCCATCTCGGCCAGTGACGGATCCTCCACGTGCACGATGATGATGCTGGTGCGGCGGCCCACCTCGGTGCGGCCGCGCCCGAAACGGATCGCCAGGTCGATCACCGGCACCGCCCGCCCGCGCAGGTTGATCACGCCGCGGATGAACTCGGGCATCATCGGCACCACGGTCAGCGCGCGATATTCGAGGATCTCCGTCACGTGGAAGATGTCGAGCGCGTACGACTCGGCGTTCAGCGTGAACGTCAGGTACCGCCCGGCCTCGGTAACCGTGTTCATGTCCCCGATTCGATCAGATCCTTTCGCGACCGCGCGGAGGAACAACGACTTAGGCTCGAAAGCCGCTGGTTGTCCGGTATCGGCCCTCGATGCCGAATGCCTTTTCGCCGGATCCGGGGACACTTCCCTCGTTACGATCGCTTCCATGGCCGAGCTGACACACCGTTCCCGCGGCGGATTTCGTGACCTTCCGATCGCCTGGAAACTGCGGGGACTGGCCGCGGTGGTCTGCGTTCTGCTGATCGTCATCGGCGCCGTCGGCATCTATCAGCTCAGCAAGACCCAGGACCGGCTGGCGCATCTCTACAACAGCAACCTGCACGACGTGCGGCTGCTCGGCGAGATCTCCACCGACTACACCGACGTACGCCTCAAGCTGCGCAACGTGGCCATGGCCAGCGGCGCCGCGGCCACCGACACGGCCGTCGACAACCTGGACAACTCGATCGCGAACCTGGACTCGGTGTGGGCGTCGTTCGCGACCTCGGCCGAGGGCGACCGGGACGCGGAGACCTTCAGCACCAACTGGGCCTCGTGGAAGAAGATCGCCGAGGAGAAGCTCAAACCGCTGGCCACCGCCAACCGTACGGCCGAATTCAACGCGGTCATCAGTGCTCAGGTAAGTCCCATTTCCGAGGCGATCGCGACCGCTGTCGACAATCTCATCGCCAAGGACGACGCCGCCGCCAAGCAATCGCTCGACGATTCCTCGTCGGCCTATTCCACGGCGCGGCTCGTGCTGATCATCCTGAGCCTCGTCGCGCTCATCCTCACCTTCACCGTGGTGCAGATGATCACCCGGGCCGTGGCCAATCCGCTCAAGGAGACGGTCACCGTGCTCACCGCGATGGCGCAGGGCCGCCTCGACCAGCGGGTGGCGGTGTCCGGCCGCGACGAGGTGGGCCGGATGGGCACGGCCCTCAACAGCGCGCTCGGCCGCCTGGGCGACACGGTCAGCACGGTCGTCGAGTCGGCCAACCAGCTCAACAGCGCGTCCCTGCAGATCAGCGGCGCCTCGCAGAGCCTGTCGCAGGCGGCCACCCAGCAAGCGGCCAGCGTCGAGGAGACCACGGCCAGCATCGAGCAGATGACCGCCGGTATCGCCCAGAACAGCGAGAACGCGGCCGCGACGGAGGGCATCGCCACCACGACGGCGGCCGAGGCCCAGGAGGGCGGCGAGGCGGTGCAGCGCACGGTGGCGGCCATGAAGGAGATCACCAGCAAGATCGGCATCATCGACGACATCGCGTTCCAGACCAACATGCTGGCCCTGAACGCGACGATCGAGGCGGCCCGGGCCGGCGAGCACGGCAAGGGCTTCGCCGTGGTGGCCAGCGAGGTCGGCAAACTGGCCGAGCGCAGCCAGGTCGCGGCCCAGGAGATCAGCGAGCTGGCCGCGGGCAGCGTGCAGACGGCCGAGCGCGCGGGTGACCTGCTCTCCACGATGATCCCGAACATCATCCGCACGTCCGACCTGGTGCAGGAGATCGCCGCGGCCAGCGGCGAGCAGTCCACCGGGGTACGCCAGATCAACATCGCGATGAGCCAGATCGGCAAGGTCACCGAGCAGACGGCGTCGTCCAGTGAGGAGCTGGCGGCCACGGCCGAGGAGATGTCGGCCCAGACCGCTCAGCTGACGGCCCTGATGGACTTCTTCCACACCGGCGGGGCGTCGTCGCCGCGTCCCACTTTCACCGGCCATTCCGAGCCCCGGGTCTATCAGTCGTGGGATGCCCCGGCGCCGGCCATGAGCGGCGCGAGCACCTCGCCGGCCGATCTGGAGGCGAAGTTCGATCGCTTCTGAGATTGACTGAAGGATCACGATCACGTGGAACGGACCCTTGGGTCCGGTACGTTCTCCGCTATCCGAACCCTTGGGTCCGTTTAGTGTTCGTTGAGCGGAGTGATCATGAACTTGCTGGATGCCGTCCGAACCGTCGAGCCCGTGCTGCGGGCCGAAGCCGACTCGTCCGAGCAGCTTGCCCGTCTCACCCCGGCCGCGGCCCGGGCCTTGCGCGAGTCCGGCCTGTTTCGGCTGGGCGTGCCCCGCGCCCACGGCGGCCTCGAAGTGTCACCCCGGACGTTTCTGGAGGTCAGCGCGGCCGTCGGCCAGGCCTGCCCGTCGAGTGCGTGGGTGCTGATGGTGTCGTACGTGGCCCAGCAGATGGCCGCCTCGTTCGGTGAGCGGGCCCGCGCCGAGCTCTGGGGCGACGGCCCCGACGTCCCGGTCTGCGGCGTGTTCGCGCGGTTCGGCGTCGAGGCCACACCCGCGCCGGGCGGCCTGATCGTCACCGGCCGCTGGGCGTGGGCGTCCGGCTCGCATCAGGCCGACTGGGCCATCGTCGGCGTGCCCGACGCGGCCGTCGCCCTGGTGCCGCTGAAACAGATGACGATCGACGAGACGTGGGACATGGCCGGCCTGCGCGGCACCGGCAGCCACACCATGGTCGCCGACAAGCTGTTCGTCCCCGAGCACCGCATCCGTGGCTTCGCCGACCTGGCCGACGGCAACACCGACCTTGCGGCCCCGCTCTACCGGATCCCGCCCGGAGCGATGACCGTCGTCCAGGCGGCGCCGCTGCTCGGCGCGGCCCGCGAGGTGCAGCGGCTGGTGCTGGAGCTGGTCGGCTCGGGCAAGCCCCTGGCCATGTCGCTGCACAAGCGGGCCGCCGACTCGCCCAGCATCCAGGCCGCCCTGGCCGACGCGGCCATGCTCATCGACACCGCCGAACTGCACCTGGCCCGCTCGGCCGACTGGGTCTTCGCCGCCGACGGGTTCGGCCTGCGGGAACGGGCGAGGCTGCGGATGGACACCGGGTACGCCGTGACCCGGCTCCGCGAGGCCGTGCAGCTGCTGCTCACCGCGGCCGGCGCGAGCAGCCTGGCCCGGGCCAACGTGCTCCAGCGGTACTGGCGCGACCTGGAGACCGGGGCCCGGCACCCGCTGCTCAACCCCGGCCTGGCCCGGGAGATCTACGGACGGGTGCTGGCCGGCGACGAGCGCCCCGTCAGCCCGATGCTGTGAACGCGCGGAAAGTGCTCGGCGCCTTCCCTTCGGGCGTCGTGGTCGTCACCGCGCACGACGAATCGGGCCCGCACGGCTTCACCTGCCAGTCGTTCGTCTCGCTGTCGCTGCAACCGCTGCTGATCTCGTTCGCGCCGGCCCGCACGTCGAGGACCTGGCCCCGGATCCGGGACGCGGGCACGTTCTGCGTCAACGTCCTGGCCGACGACCAGAGGCACGTGAGCGCGGCCTTCGCCGGCACCCGGGCCGACCGGTTCGGCACCGTCGACTGGCACGCGGGCCCGAACGGCGAGCCGATGCTGGGGGGCGCCTGCGCCTGGATCACCGGCCGCCTCCGGAACGAGTTCGACGGGGGAGACCACACCATCGCGGTGGCCGAGGTGACGGCGATGACCGTCGATCCGGATCGCACGCCACTGGTGTTCCATCAGGGGTCGTACGCCGCGGTCCGTCCCTCCGGCGACTGATTGACGGCCCCGTCCGAGCGTGGTGGCATCGCACGATGCGCACCGTGGAACTCAACGGGCCGGACGCTGTACGGTCCTTCCTGACCAGGACCTACGGCCCGCTCGGCATGCGCGGCGGAGATCAGGTGCGGCTGCGCCACCGGCGGGCCGACGCGGGGAGCTTCGCCCTGGACGATCTGGAGCAGTCGGCCGTCCTGGACTTCCGGGTCGAGCCCCGGCGGGCCGTCATCGTCACACGGATGGTGACGGCCCGCCTGCACCGGGCGTGCGCCGGCTCCGACCAGCTCTACCAGCCCGGCGACGTCTTCCTGGGCTCCTATCCGGACCGCTCGCACGTCAGCCGCCTGTGGCCGGGCCACATGATGAACTGCGTCATCGACCCCACGCTGATCGCGTCGGTCGCGGCCACCGCACCCGGACGCCGCCCCGGCCCGATCCGTTTCCTCAGCCTGGCCGCCCGCACGCCGGACGCGGCCGAACACTGGTGGGCCACCCGCTGCTACGTCGCCGACCTGCTCGGCAACCCGTTCGCCGCCGGCTCCCCGTTGCTTGTCGCGAACGCGGCCCACTTGCTGGCCACCACGACGGTGGCGACCTTTCCGAACACGGCCCTCACCGATCCGACGATCGAGGACCGGCACGACGCCAACCCGGTTGTTCTGCGCCGAGCCGTCACGTACATAGACCACCACGCCGCCGGCCCTCTGACCGTGGCCGAGATAGCGGCCGCCGCGCACGTCAGCATCCGCTCCCTGCAGCTGGCGTTCCGCCGGCACATGGAGACGACCCCGATGGCCTACGTGCAGCGCGTCCGCCTCGACCACGCCCACCAGGCCCTGCTCAAAGCCGATCCGACCAACACCACGGTCGCGATGATCGCCGCCCGCTGGGGCTTCAGCAGCCACGGCCGCTTCGCCGCGACGTACCGCCGCACCTATGGCGTCATGCCCCGCATCACCCTGGACCTGCCCGAGGATGCCCGCGCTAACCCCAGAACGTGACCTGGAGGCCGACGGTGCCCTCGGAGTCAGGAACGGAGGTCACGACGAGCAGGGCTACCCAGCCCGATCTGGTGGTGCAGATGGCCATCCCCTTCGTGAAGCGGGTCACCGGTTTGACGGTGGGCCGAGTCTCGACGGCGTCCGAACATCCCTCTTTGCTTCGCGCCTCGACATCGGTGCTCAGCTTGGCGAAGCCCCCGCGTAGGGAGCGCTTGTCACTACGGGGCTCGTAGTAGAGATCCGCGACTCCCACGCTCTGCTCGACCTTGGCCTGGCTCACCTGGATCGACGTGTAGTTCGTCAGCGGAACCTTCAAGTTCTTGACGAAGTCCGGCTCGGGCCCGGCATCCGGCGCACTCGTGGGGGGCTCGGCCTCCGACGTGGCCGGCGGGGCCGGCGTCGGTGTGGCCGACGCCGCGGCCTGCGCTTGGGCGAGTTGCTCGCGAAGGCCGTTGATCTGCTGCTGGAGATCGGCGATCGTCTGGTTGGAACTGTCCACCTGAGCCTCGGCGGAATTGGCCCGCTTGGCCGTCGCGCCCCAGAAAGCGCCCAGGGCCCCGGCGATGGCCGCCAGGAGGCCGATGGCCGCGGTCATCAGCTTGATCCGGTTCTCCCGCCGTTCCGAACGGGACTTGCCCCCGTCGGAGGGAGGCGAGCCCTGGGACGGTTGACCGCCATAGATCGACAACGTCGCTCCCCACGTAGCGGGTGACCAGGTGAAGCGTCAGGTGACTCCTTGATTGTCGGGATCGTCCGCAGCGCGAAAATCTCCGCGTCGATCAAACGACGTGTCGTTCCGCCATCGCTCCGCTCCGTTCGCAGCCGAGCCGGCCCTTTCGCAGGATGCCGTTCCGGCACGAACGCGTCACCAGTCGATCTGGGGGGAGCGGTAGAAGTCGACGCCCTGGAGGGTCCAGCGCGGGCCGTACGAGGCCAGGCGGGTGCGGAACGACTCCCAGTCGTGGCTGGAGGACCAGCCCAGCTCGGCTATGGCGGGCAGGCGCGGGAACGCCATGAACTCGATGTCGTCGATGCTGCGCAAAGTCTCGGACCAGAGCGGCGCCTCCACACCCAGGATGTTCCGTTCGGGCGTGTAGGAGAGCGGGTCCCAGCCGTACGCGTCGTCGACCTCGATGTAGGCGGCCCAGCTCAGGCCCAGACGGGTCGTGGGGTCGTACTTCATGTCCAGGTAGGCGTGGTTGGCGGGGGACAGGACCACCTTCGACGCGTGCACCGGCGTGAACGTCGGCTCCAGGTTCCAGTACTGGAGGACGGCGCCGGCGGCGGCGGGTGCCTGGTCGATCTCGTTCCAGCCGTACGGCGTCTTGCCGTATTTGGCGACCAGCGGCAGCACCCGCTGCTGGAAGGCGATGTAGTCCGCCGTCGGGGTGGCGTGCGCCTCGTCGCCGCCGATGTGCAGGTACGGGCCGGGGGTAAGGGCGGCCAGCTCGCGGATCACGTCCTCGACGAAGCGGTACGTGAGCTCCTTGCCGATGCACAGCGAGCTGTAGCCGACCGCGGTGTCGGTGCGCGGCGGCGGCGCGACGCCGTCGCAGGTCAGCGACGGATAGGCGACCTGGGCCGCGTTGACGTGGCCGGGCATGTCGATCTCGGGGACGATCGTCACGTAGCGGTCGGCGGCGTATTTCACGAGGTCGCGGTAGTCGGCCTTGGTGAGGAAGCCGCCGCCCACCCCGTCCACGCCGGTGCCGGGAGCACCTCCGACCGACGTCAGGCGCGGCCACGAGTCGATCTGGATGCGCCAGCCCTGGTCGTCCGAGAGATGCAGGTGCAAGTAGTTGATTTTGAAGCGGCTGATGTCGTCGATGTACCGCTTGACCTCGGCCGGAGTGTGGAAGTGGCGGGCCAGGTCGAGGAACGCCCCGCGATAGGCGAACCGGGGCTGGTCGACGATCTCGCCGCCGGCCACGACCCACTTGGCCTTCTGTGGCGTGGGGGCGTCGATCGCGGCGGGCAGGAGCTGCCTCAACGTCTGTACGCCGGAGAACAGGCCGGCGTTCTCGCGGGCGCTGATGGTGATCGCGTCTTTTCCGACGGTCAGGCGATATCCGGGGCTTTTGTCCGTACGAAGGGAAATCTTGTTTGATCGTGCCTTGTCGACGACCGGCAGGCGGAAGCCGGTGGCGGGGCGCAGTGCTTCGGCCAAACGAAGAGCGACATTTCGGGCGTTGCGCGGCGCCTCGATGACCGTGCGATCGGTGATCCGGAACGCCGGGCCGTGCTGGCGTACCTGCTGCGGCGCCGGGATGACGCTGCTCAGGGCGATGGCCGGGGTCTCGGCGGGCGCCTGCGCGGAGGTCAGCGGCAGGGCGAGCGCGAGCAGGGCGGCGGCGATGATGCGCATCCTCCGACCATAGACGTGCCTCGATGGATCTGTGAAGACTCTTTCCTGTACGCCTGAAGGGGCGCCCCGGCCTCAGGGCGCCCCACGAGATCAGGACGGGATGACGACGTTCTTGACCTCGGCCATGTACTTATTGCCGGCGGCCACGGCCTCGTCGGAGGTGCTGCCGTTCTGGCGGGCGTTCAGATAGGCGGCGTACCAGTCCCACCAGTCGTGCGGCGGAGCCACCGCTTCGAAGGCGCCGTGGTGCTCGGCGGTCTCGTGCAGCAGGTCGGCCAGGGCCGCCACGTCACTGTTGCTCACGGTTCTCTCCTCAAGTTGGTACGGCCAGCATGGCGTACCCGTCCGCCGCGCCGAACCCGTGAACACCCTGGTCCACCCCCGGGAGGTCTAAATCGTCTTACCTTTGGGTAGCCCGGGACCATGTCCTCCGGAACCATTCGCACCGATGTCCCGGCCCGGCTCGACCGGCTGCCCTGGGCCCGGTGGCACTGGATGATCGTCATCGGGCTCGGCACGGTGTGGGTGCTCGACGGCCTCGAAGTGACGATCGTCGGCAACCTGTCGGGCCGGCTCTCCGAGTCCGGCAGCGGCCTCGACATCACGCAGAGCCAGGTCACCGGCTTCGGTGCGGCGATCTACGTGCTCGGCGCCTGTTGCGGCGCGCTGTTCTTCGGCTGGCTGACCGACCGGTTCGGCCGCAAGAAGCTGTTCATGGTCACCCTGGCCGTCTACCTGTTCGGCACCGCGATGACCGCGCTGTCGTTCGACCCGTGGTGGTTCTTCCTGTTCCGCTTCGTCACCGGCGCCGGCATCGGCGGCGAGTACGCGGCCATCAACTCGGCCATCGACGAGCTCATCCCGGCCCGGTACCGCGGCCGCATCGACCTGATCATCAACGGCACCTACTGGGCCGGTGCCGCGTTCGGCGCCCTGCTCACCGTCCCGATCCTCACCCAACTGCCGGTCGGCTGGGGCTGGCGGGTGGCGTTCGGCCTGGGCGTCGTCCTGGGCTTGGTGATTTTGCTCGTACGTCGCCACGTGCCCGAAAGCCCACGATGGCTCTTCATCCACGGCCGCGGTGAGGAGGCCGAGGCCCTGGTCTCCGACGTCGAGAAGACGGTGGAACGCGAGGACCACGTCAAGCTCGAGCCGGTCGACCGCTCCATCGAGATCCACACCCGGAAGACGATCGGTTTCGGCACCATCGCCAAGACCCTGATCACCCGCTATCCGAAGCGGGCCGGCCTGGGCCTGGCCCTGTTCATCGGCCAGGCGTTCCTCTACAACGCGATCACCTTCGGCTACGCGCAGATCCTGCAGACCTTCTTCGACGTGCCGTCCGGCAGCACCGGCTACTACTTCGCCGTCATCGCCGTGGGCAACCTGCTCGGCCCGCTGCTGCTGGCCCCGCTCTTCGACTCGGTCGGCCGGAAAATCATGATCACCGGCACGTACGTCCTCTCGGGCGTCCTGCTTCTCGGCACCGCCTGGCTGTTCAGCGCGGGCGTGCTGAACGCGGTCACGATGACGGCCTGCTGGTGTGTGGTGCTCTTCTTCGCGTCGGCCGGCGCCTCCTCGGCGTACCTCACCGTCAGTGAGATCTTCCCGATGGAGACCCGGGCCCTGGCCATCGCGTTCTTCTACGCGATCGGCACCGCGGCCGGCGGCATCACCGGCCCGCTGCTCTTCTCCGGCCTGGTCGGCACCGGCAAGGTCGGCGACACGGTCCTGGCCTTCGTCATCGGCGCCGCCGTGATGATCGCCGGCGGCCTGGTCGAGGCCGTGCTGGGCGTCAAGGCGGAACGCAAGAGCCTGGAGGACATCGCCACGCCGTTGACCGCGGCCGAGGCGAAGTAATGGGTGGCCCACCTCGTCCCCGGCCATGATCATGGTCTGGTGCGGAACATCGAGACGATCACATTGTGGCGCCCGACCGGCCCCGAGGAGCTCGCGTTGGTCGAGGCCTCCGGCCGGCGGGCCTGGCCGCCGCGTCTGGAGGACCAGCCCATCTTCTATCCGGTCCTGAACGAGGAGTACGCCACGATGATCGCCCGGGACTGGAACGTTCCCGCCTCGGGCGTCGGTTACGTGACCCGTTTCGAGGTCCGCAAGTCGTTCCTCGACCGGTACGAGGTCCACCAGGTCGGCGGCCGGACCATCCTCGAGTACTGGATCCCGGCCGAGGACCTGCCCGACCTCAACGCCAACATCGTCGGCGAGATCACCGTCGTCGCCGAGTACCGCTGACCGGACGAGCGTTCGAGTCTTCATGCGGCCGGGGCGCTCTGATCTGCCTCACCCAGCATGCCGGCGAGCATTCGGGACCTCCCCGCCGGCCACCATCACCCGCCGGTGATGGGAAGCGGCGCTGAAGATCACCTATCAATCCGTTGCCGTTTCGGTGCCCAGCGTGGTCAACTGGCTCTCACCTGCGGGAACAGGTGATGATCAGCTGGGGGGGTGACGTCATCACATGTCCGACCATGCGGTGCCGGCGTTGCCTCGCGTCCTTGTCCGGCGGAGTCGTCTTCACGCTGAGTTGGACGCCGGTGTCCGTGGAGCGGTGACGCTCGTGCGGGCCGGCGCCGGCTGGGGCAAGACCGTGCTGATCGCGAGCTGGGCCCTCGGCCGCTCCGAGCCGGTTCTCTGGTTGTCCCTGATGGACCGGCACAACGACGCCGCCGTTCTTCGGTCCGAGTTGACCGCCGTGCTCGGCGCCGCGCCGCCCGGGCCGGCGGTGCTGGTCCTCGACGACCATCAGCGGCTCGTCGACGACGCGGCCCTGGCCGCGTTGGACGCCGTGGTGCGCGACTGGTCGCCCCGGGTGCGCGTGGTTCTGGCCGGGCGCGGCGAACCGGCTCTGCCCACACACCGCTGGCAGGCCGCCGGTGAGCTGACCGTGATCGGCGCCGGGGCGCTCGCGTTCACCGAGGCCGAGGCGGCCGAGCTGGCCGAGGCGGCCGGCAGCCCGCTCGCGCACACCGAGGGCTGGGCGGCCGGGCTGCGCCTGGACGACGCCGCGGCCGGTGACTACCTCGACGGTGAAGTGCTGCGCGGGCTGTCCGAGTGCACCCGCCGGCTGTTGGAACGCGTCAGCGTGCTGAGTTCGGTGCCGGCCGGACTGGCGGCCGAACTGTCCGGCGAGCCGCGGGCCGGGCTGATTCTGGACGGGCTGGCCCGCGCAGACGCATTCGTGACGGGCGATTCCGAGCGGTTCCATCTGCATCCCCAGCTGCGGGCCACGTTGCTGCGCCGGCTGCGGCAGGACGATCCGGGCCAGGTCCGGCGACTTCACGGACAAGCGATGCGGTGGTACGCCGTCCATGAACCGCAGGAGGCCCTGGACCACGCGCTCGCCGCCGAGGACTGGACCGCGCTGGGCCGGCTCGTCGTCGGCGCCGCGGCGCCGCTGATCGTGTCGGCCGACCGCAACCGGCTCTTCGCGATCCTCGCGCAGGTGCCGTGGCCGGTCTTCAACCAGGATGCCGAGCTCGCTGTCTGCGGGGCGCTGCGCCTGTTCGCCGAGGGCGACTACGCGGCCGTGCCGGAGCAACTGTCCCGGGTCGAGCGCCTGCTCGTCGGCCGCTCCGGGCCGGACCGGCTGATGGCCGAGACCGCGGTCCGGCTGCTGGAGGCGACGCTGGTCAGCCGGGTCCGGGGCGAGATGCCGACGCTCGTCGAGCAGACCACGCGGATCCTGCGCCGGCTCGCGACCGTGCGGCTGGAGGAGATGCCGTCGGCCCACCAATATCGGGCCATCGCCATCGCCAACAAAGGCATCGGGCTGTTCTGGGCCGGCCGGGCCGACGCCGCCGAACGCTATCTCTGGGCCGGTCTGAGCGCCGCCCGCGCCAACAGCGTGCAGCTCGTCGAGATCAACATGCTCGGGCACCTGGGCGCGCTGGCGCTGGTCAACGGATCCCGGCAGGACGCCTGGCAGTACGCCGCCGAATCGCGCCGGCTGGCCGAGCGGCACCGCCTGGAGACCACCCCGCAGGCCACCCTGGCCTTCCTGGTCGAGGCGTTCGTCTCGATCGAACGCGACGACGTGGCCGGCGCCGAGGAGGCCCTGCGGCAGGCGCTGCACTGGGCGCCCTATCCGCACGAGGCGGCGCTGGTGACCATGACCGGTGTGGCCCGGACCCACCTGTTGCTGATCCGCGGCCAGCCGGAGGCGGCCCGCGACGCGATCCGGCAGACGCGCCACGAGTGGCCGGACCGGCTCGACGCCCCGCTGCTGCGCCGGTGGCTGAATCTCACCGAGTCGGAGGTCGATCTCGAGCTCGGCGACCCGGGCGCGATCGTGGCCCGGTACGGCACGGTCGGCGAGCAGAAGCTCTTCGCCGCCGAGCGGGCCTCGCTGGGCCGCGCCCTGCTGGCCACCGGCGACCTCGACCGGGCCGGTGAGCTCTTCCACCGGGCCACCGGCGGCCGTGACCCGCTCACGGCGATCATCGCGTGGATCGGCATCGCCCTGGTCGCCGAGGAGCGGGGAGAGGAGGCCGAGGCCATGAAGGCGATCGGCCGCGCCGACGAGCTGGCCGCCAGCGACCGGATCACCTGGCCGTTCCACCGCTTCCCGGGCCGGTCGGTGGCGGCCCTGCGGCAGCGCCGCCGCCTCGCCGCCGAAGCCGGCCCGGGTCGCGCCGACCCCGCGGTGCCGCCGCTGGCCGAGGCCCTCAGCCACCGCGAGGTCGAGGTGCTGCACTTCCTGCCGACCCTGCTGACCGTCAACGAGATCGCCGACAGCCTGAACATCTCGGTGAACACGGTCAAGGTCCACTTGCGGGCCATCTACCGCAAGCTCGGCGTGGGCCGACGCCGCGAGGCCGTTCTGACCGCCCGTGAGCGCGGGCTGCTCTAGGCTTTTCCCAGCACCTTGCCGAGGACCTCGCGCAGCGTCGCCGGTGGGTCGTCGACCGGGCCGTCGCTGCGGAAGCAGACGTAGTTGTCGGGGCGCAGCAGCACGCAGCCGGCGTCGCCGATCTCGCGCAGGCGGGCCCAATCGCCGTACGGGTCCTCGTAATCGGCGCCGGGGCCGATCGTGATGGCGTCCACGTCGTGGGCGCGGGCCGCGGAAACCCAGGCCTCGCCGCCGATTCCGGTGAGCAACGTGAAGCGGCCTTTACCGCCGAGGTCCAGTGTGGACAGCTTCGTGTCGCCGCGGGTGACCCAGGCGTGCGGGACCTTCGCGCCGGGCCACGTCGTGGCGTGGTGGTACAGCTCCTCGTCACGGGGATTCGTGGGAAACGGTGTGCCGTCGGGGATGACGGCCTCCGAGACGTACCTCTGGTCGAGCTCGACGCCGTGGGTGTTGAACTCGTAGTTCTTGAACTCGATGGCCTCGCGGAGCGCGCGCCGCTGCTTCTCGGCCTCCGGCGTGGGCAGCTTGCGGGCGTCCATGTTCGCGCGCAGCTGGGCCGGGTCGTCGGTGGAGAGCAGGCCGAGCGCCTCGAAGACGCGGCCGGTCTCGCCGATGCTGCGGTTGGCCCGGTCGACGATCTGCTTGCCGATCGGGGCCCGCTCGGCCGAATAGGTGTCGAGCAGCGCCGGGCCGGCCGTGCCGTCCAGGACCAACTTCACCTTCCAGGCCAGGTTGTACGCGTCCTGGATCGACGTGTTGGACCCCAGGCCGTTCGACGGTGGATGCCGGTGGACGGCGTCGCCCATGCAGAAGACCCGGCCCCGGTGGTACGTCTCGGCGTACAGGTGATTGACCGTCCACGCCGAGGACGACTTGATGGTGACCGGCACGCTGTCGTCGCCGATCAGGTGGTGGGCGATGCGCCGGGCGTACTCCTCGGTGAGGTCCGGCGGCTCGCCGTCGATGTCGTAGCCCCAGACGATGAGCCATTCGTGCCAGGGGCGCACGCAGCGGACCAGGCCCATGCCGATGCCGCCGACGTCGGAGCCGGTCTGCAGCACCCAGTAGAGGGTGCTCGGGCGGTACGCCGTGTACCTGGTGAGGTCGGCCTCGAAGACGATGTTGATGCTGCCGGCCACGCCCATCCGGCCCACCATGGGCAGCCCGATGTCCTCGGCCACCTTGCTGCGGCCGCCGTCGGCGCCGATCAGATATTTCGCGCGGATCTGATATTCGTCGCCGCGCAGCCTGTCCCGCACGGTCGCGGTGACGCCGTCCGCGTCCTGCTCCAGGGAAAGGTATTCGGTCTGGAAGCGGAACGCCGTGCCCCGCGCGATGGCGTTGGACGCGAGCACCGGCTCCATCAGGTGCTGCGGCATGTCACAGATGCTCGACGGCGAGGCGAGCGAGTGGTCGGCCAGCCGCGACGGGTGCGTGTACCAGGTGTGCAGCCGGCCCAGCTCCTCACCGGCCAGGCTGGTGCAGAACGTGGTGTCGCCCATCAGGTGCTGCGGGGTGGCCTGGGCGATCACCTGGTCCTCGACGCCGGCGTCGCGCAGCACCTCCATGGTCCGCTGGTTGGTGATGTGCGCGCGGGGGGTCTCGGACAGGCTCGAATATTTGGTGACGACCATGGTGCGGACGCCGTAGGTGCTCAGCAGCAGCGCGGCGGCGCCACCGGCCGGGCCGCTGCCGACGATGAGAACGTCAGTTTCCAGCATGGTCGGGCCCCAATCGGAAGGTGAAGGCGACGCGGCGGGTGCCGTCCTGGCCGACCGGGAAATCGACGATCAGGTCGTCCTTGACGCCGAAGACCGCGTCGGAGTCGAGGTAGGGCCCACCGGCTACGAAGAGCTGGGTGACGAGCCGGCGGAACCCGGGTGCGCTGATCATGAAGTGCAGGTGCGGCGCCCGGTAGGGATGCCGGCCGGTGGCCCGCAGCATCCTGCCGACCGGGCCGTCGTCGGGGATCGGATATTCCGACGGCAGGATCGACCGGAACCACAGCCGCCCGTCGTCGCCGCTGCGCATCCGGGCCCGCAGCACCGGGCCCTCGAGGTCGGGCAGCTGCACGTCGTAGTAGCCGTCCTGATTGGACTGCCAGACGTCGACGGTGGCGCCCGCCACGGGCCGCCCGTCGAGGTCGGTGATGGCGATGTCGGCCCGCAGCGGGGTGCCGGGCAGACCCTCGGCGAGGTCGGCGCCGTGCTCCTTGACGGGCGGCCCCTCGACGTAGAAGGGGCCGAGCACGGCCGACGGGGTGGTGTCGGGGGAGCGGGAGTTGCTCAGCAGGTCGACCGCGCTGGAGATGCCGAGGGTGTCGCTGAGCAGCACGAACTCCTGCCGGGTGGGCGAGCACAGCTGCCCGGTCTCGGTGAGGAACCCGATGGCGGCCGTCCACTCGTCCTCGGTGAGGTCGTTGTCGGCCACGAAGCCGTGCAGCCGGGTGACGAGGTCGCCGAGCAGTGCGGCGAGCCGCTTGTCGGTGGCGTTGGCGAAGCTGGCGACCACCTCCGAGGTGAGCCGGCTCAGGCCCGCCGCGGCCGAGGCGGGCCGGTCGCCGCGCCAGGCCTCGGCCAGGAGACCGCGGATGCCTTCCGTGGTCGGGATTCGCGGGTTCGGATACGGCGTCCGCGTGGCCTCCTCGGCGACCGTGTCGAGGGCGGCCTCGGGAAGGCCGAGCTGGGCCAGCGAGGTGGGCGCTCCGAGGCGTGCCGCCAGATCGAAGATTCCGGCCGCCGCGTCGGCCACGCCGAGCGCGGCGGCGACGCGGCGCATGGCGCCGGGTGCGGCCGCGGCGTTGTAGGCCATCACATGCGGCAGGACGACGGCGTGGGTCTCGGAGTGCGGCAGGTTGAAGGAGCCGCCGAGCGCGTGGCAGAGCTTGTGGTGCAGCCCCATGCCGACCGAGCCCAGGCAGATGCCGGCCAGCCAGGCCCCGGCGAGCGCGTCGGACCGGGCGTCGAGGTCGTCCGGCCGCTCGGCGACGCGTGGCAGCGCCCGCGCGAGCCGGGTGATCGCGTCGAGGGCGAAGCTGTCGATCGCCGGGTTGGCCTGCGGCGAATAGAGCGCCTCGACGGCGTGCGCCATGGCGTTGAGCCCGCTGGTCACCGAGAGCCCGGCCGGCAGCGTCCGGGTCAGCTCCACGTCGTAGATCACCGTCGTGGGCTGAAGGGCCGGATCGCGGCGCGTCGTCTTCACGCCACCGTCGGTCTCGCCGAGGATCGGCGTCATCTCCGAGCCGGCGTACGTGGTGGGAACCGCGATCAGGGGAAGCCCGGTCCGTGCCACGAGCGCCTTGCCGAGCCCCGTGCTCGACCCGCCGCCGAGCGCCACGAGACAGTCGGCGCCGTGCTCGCGCACCGCCTCCAGCGCCCGCTCGGTGACCTCGACCGGCGTGTGCATGGCCACCCCGTCGAAGACGGCCTCGATCCCGGCCACCGGCCCGCGCGTGGTGAGCAGCAGCGGGCGCGACGCGCCGGCCCGGGCGATCTCCTCCGGCAGCCGGCTGAGCGTCCCCGCCCCGAAAATCACCCTCGACGCGTGCGCGTCGTACTCGAACGACTCCACGTGCCCAGTGTCAGCCCGCCACGGTCACCCGTTCCTGCACAATTCCGCTGCACATTTCACGCGCGGCGCAGGGCGGCCGGTGTGGTGCCGAGATGGGCGCGCAGTACCCGCGTCAGATGCTCCTGGTGGGAGAAGCCGCAGCGCTGGGCGATCTCGGCGATCGGCATGGCCGTGCGGCGCAGCAGGGAGCAGGCGGCGTCCAGCCGGCGCTGGATGAGGAACTGATGCGGCGACAGGCCGGTGCGCGCCTTGAACTGCCGGGCGAACTGGCTCACGCTCAGGCCCGCGGCGGCCGCCAGATCGGCCAGGGGGAGCGGCTCGCCCAGCCTGGCCTCGATCAGATCACGCACGGCGCCGACCTGACGGTCGGAGAGACCGGCGCGGGCCGGGCGGCGCGTTGCGGTCGCGGTCTTCGGTCGTACGCTGTGACGCCGGGCCAATTGCGCGGCAAGAGCCCGGCCCAGATGGTCGACGTAGGTGCGGGCCGACGGCTCCCACCCGCGCAGCACGCCGTCGAGGGTCAGCAGCAGCTGCTCGACGAGCGGGTCGAGGCTGCCCAGCTCCTCGGCCAGCTCGACCGGGTCGCCGTCGTGCGCCTCGCGGAGCATGGCGTCGGTCAGATAGGCGTGCACGGTGTCGAGCTGGCCGCCCAGCTCGACGGTGAGCTCCTTGCCGGCCGGGTGCACGAAGAGGCCGCCGGGCGGCACCGTGCGCTCGCGGGTGAGACCGAGATGCCCGCGGCGCACGGTGACCGGGCCGTTCAGGTGCAGGATGACCAGGTGGCTGCCGGCGCCGCCGAAGGAGGCCTGATAGGGCTGTTCGCGCTGGGTGGAGACGTACAGCTGCTCCCAGCCGAGACCGCGGCTGGTGCGCTCGGGATGAACCCACGACTGGCGAAGAATGCCGTTCGTGTCGGCCACCGTCATCTCCGTCATCGCCACGTCATAGCCCCAAACCGTTGATCAAATCAACCCAGCACCCGCAGCGGCTTCCCCTCACGCCAGGCCGCGATGTCCTCGACGACCTGCTCGTACATGGTGCGCAACCCCGACTCGGTCACATAGCCCAGATGCGGCAGCAGCACGGTGTTCGGGGCGCCCCGCAGCGGGTTGCCCAGCGGCAGCGGCTCCTCGTCGTAGACGTCCAGCCCGGCCCCGGCGATCGTCCGGGCGGTGAGGGCGGCCACCAGGGCGCCCTGGTCGACGATCGGCCCGCGCGACGTGTTGACCAGGATCGAGGTCGGCTTCATGGCGGCCAGCTCGGCCGCGCCGACCAGGCCCGTCGTGCGCTCGCTGAGCTTGAGGTGGACCGTCAGCACGTCGCTCTCGGCGAAAAGCCGGTCTTTGCCGACATAAGCGACGCCCGCCTCCTCGGCCCGCTCGGGCGTCAGGTTCTGGCTCCAGGCGATCACCCGCATGTCGAAGGCCTGCCCGATCCGCGCGATCTGCCGGCCGAGCCGCCCGAGCCCGAGCACGCCGAGCGTGCTGCCGGCCAGATCGGTGCCGACGGTGGTCTGCCAGCGCCCGTCCCGCAGGGCCCGGTCCTCGACCACGACGTGCCGGCGCACGGCGAGGATGAGCGCCCACGTCAGTTCCGTGGTGTTGGAGCTCTTCGTGGACCCGTACATCTGGGTGCCCGTGACCGTGACCCCGCGCTCAGCCGCCGCCGAAAGGTCGATGGCGGCGTTGGCCATGCCCGTGGTGACCAGAAGCCGCAGGTCAGGCAGCTTGGCGAACAGCGAGGCCGGGAAGGGCGTCCGCTCCCGCATGGCCACGACGACGTCCGCGCCGCGCAGAGCGTCCGCCACCTCGTCCTCGCCGTCGAGATGCTCGTGAAGCACCTCGACGTCGGCCTGGAGGGTGTCGAAGGCCCCGTACTCCCGAGCCACCCGCTGATAGTCGTCCAGCACGACAATCTTCATGGTCGCCACCGTACGGGGCGGACGGCGCCCGTGACGGGTGCCTCTACGGAGTTTCGGCGGCGCTCCTGATCTGGCGCAGAAGGTCGAGGTAGACCGCGCCGACCGCCGTCTTCACCGCGATCCCGTCGGACAGGACGGTCCACTGATGGGAGCCTGATCACTTCCTTCGAACTTCCTGAGAGCCGGAGCGTGGCTCCCAGTGAGTCCCTTGTCGAGGGACCCGCCGAAGGAAGGGAAACAATGCTGAAGACGGGTAGACGCGCCGGGTTCCTGGCGACCACGCTGTTCGCGATCGGGGCGGTGCTGGCCTTCACGGCCACGCCGGCCCTCGCCGTTCAGCCCGGTGAGGACGCCACGTGGGCGCCGGAGATCGAGAATGACACGGCGCTGCGGGCCGGCGATACCATCTCGGAGGCCCGGGATCTCAACAACGGCAACCTGATGCAGGTCTGGCGGGGGTACGGCAACTCGAACATCTACATCGCGATCAACCACAGTGTGCCGTTGCAGCTCCCGTCGACCACGACGTACGCGGCGCCGCGGGTGGTCTGGACCAATGACGGCTTCTTCGTCTTCCACACCGGCACCGACGGCTACATCTACTACCGGCGCATCCCGGTGCCGGCCAACGCCGACAACGTCAGCGGTAACTGGACCCGGGTGCCGAACAACGCGCGCACCGAGAACACCCTGTCCCCGTCGGTCACCCGGCTCAACGGCAACCAGATGTACCTGACCTGGGGTGACGCTGTCGGCCTGCAACAGTGGGGGATGTTCTTCGGCGGGGCGTGGGCCGCTCCGCAGCAGTTGCCGTACGCGCAGAGCTACACGGCCAACAGCGTCACCTTCAACCCGAGCTGGAACCAGCTGGTCTCGATCCACCGGGGTACCGACGGCCAGATCTACTGGCAGCGCCAGACCTACGGCACCGGCCAGTGGACGAACCCGGCCCGGCTCGGCACCCTGAACACTCCGGCCGCCGGAACGCCCGCGGTGGCGCTGACCGACAACGGCTCCGGTGAGGTCGCCGTGTGGCTCAGCGGCGGCGCCGTCGACCCGCAGACCGGCAGCGCCCCGATCCTGCTGACCCAGATCTTCGCGAACGGCGCCTGGAGCGGCGCCTGGTCGGTCGCCACGGGCAACGTCCCGACCTCACACAACCTGTGGCTCACCGCGATTCAGAACCGGATCTACCTGATCAACACCTTCTACACCGGGTACGTCTACTGGAAGCGCTCCTTCCAGAACTGACCGTGGTGTCGACCCGGGCCGGCCGGTCTCATGTGGCCGGTGCGGTGGCTGGCGGCTGATAGGCGTCACGGGCGAGGGCGGTCAGCTCGGTCAGGCCGTACGGCGGATCGTCGCGCCACCAGGCCAGCCACACCGGGATGCGCGGGGCGTCGCGGACCGCCCGATAGGCGACGCCCGGCCGCGGGTTCTGGTTGGCCGTCGCCTCCGACGTGACGCCGACCGCCTGCCCGGCCGCGATCAGCGTCAGCCACTCGTCGACCCCGTGCGTCTCCCGCGTCGAGGCCGGCCCCGAACCGGCCGGCCACAGCGAGGCCGTGGTCGTGCCGGTGCGGCTGTCCAGGGCCACGGTGTAGCGGGCCAGGTCGCTGATCCGGACCGTGCGGCGGCGGGCCAGCGCGTTGTCGGTGGCGACCGCCGCGTAGCGCGACTCCGTGCCGATCAGCGCGGTCTCGAAGCGGTCGTCGTCGAGGGACCGGCGCAGCACCGCCACGTCGGCCAGCCCCTCGGCCAGACCCGCTGTCACCGTGCCGGACTGGACGAAGACCAGTGGCACGTCCGGATGGAGCCAGGCCTTCTGGAGCCGTCGCGTGTGCTTGCCCAGCGCTGCCCAGGCGTACCCCACCCGAAGCTCCGAAAAGGACCGGGTGGCGGTCAGGGTGAGGTGGGCGACCTCCGACAGCACCCGCCGGGCGATCGGCAGCACCCGCGCCCCGGTCGCGGTCAGCGACACCTGACGGGTCGTGCGGTGCAGCAGGCGGGCCCCGAGCGTCGCCTCCAGCGCCGCGACCGCGCGAGACACCGACGCCTGGGACAGGCCGAGCTCGGCCGCGGCGTCGGTGAACGTGCCCGCGTCGGCCACCGCCACCAGCGCCTCGAGCTGCCGCAGATTCATGCGCCCAGCGTATAGACCGGCCCCCGGGCGCATTTCTCATCGGCGTCCGCGGCGCCGAAGCTGGCGAGCATGAACGCCAGAACCACCGCGGGCATCGCCACCATGCTCACCAGCGCCGCCAGCAACCAGGCCGGGGCGGCCGTGGGCGCGCACGCCTTTCCCACAATGGGACCGGCCGGGGTGGTCGCCGTGCGCCAGATCGTCGCCGCGGCCGTCCTGCTTCCGGTCGCCCGCCCCGACGTGCGCCGCTTCACCTGGGGGCAGTGGTGGCCCGTACTGCTGCTGGGCCTGGTCTTCGCCACCATGAACCTCAGCCTCTACACCGCGATCGACCGGATCGGCCTCGGTCTCGCGGTGACGCTGGAGTTCCTCGGGCCCCTCGCGGTCGCCCTCGCCGGATCGCGCACCCGCCGCGATCTGCTGTGTGCGGCCGTCGCCGGGGCCGGCGTCTACGTCCTCGTGCTTCCGGGCCCGGCCAGCGACTTCACCGGTGTCGGGCTCGGCCTCCTGGCGGCCGCCTGCTGGGCCGCGTACATCCTGCTCAACCGCCTCGCCGGACGCCGCCTGACCGGCCTTCAGGCGCCCGCGGTCGCGACCTCCGTCTCCGCCCTGGCCTACCTTCCGGTCCTTCTGACAATCAATTCCCAGGGCTTGCCGTACGCCGTGACGGCCGGCCTGCTGAGCTCGGTGGTGCCCTATGCGGCCGACCTCGTCGTGCTCCGTTTCGTCCCGTCCCACCTGTTCGGTGTCTTCATGAGCGTGCATCCGGTGATGGCCGCGCTGGCCGGCGTCGTCCTGCTGGATCAGGGCCTGCCCGCCCATCAAGGGGTGGGCATCGCCCTGGTCGTCACCGCGAATGTCGTTGCCCTGACACGCGGTTCATCAATGTGGCGAGCGCGCCAAAAGGCGGATCAAGGTTAGTGGACTCCATGGTCCGGTTACGTCTCGATGGTGAAAACAATTCCCGCTCTCACCGCCATCGGCCTCGGCACCCTGGCCGCGGCGCTGTCGCAGACCACCGTGCTGCCCGCCCTGCCCGAGCTCGCGACGGCCCTGCACACCGACCGGCAGAGCGTCACCTGGACGCTGACCGCCACCCTGATCGCGGCCGCCGTGTTCACCCCGATGATCGGACGGCTCGGCGACCTGTTCGGCCGGCGCCGCCTGCTGATCGCGGTCCTGGCCGTCTTCACCGCCGGCTCCGTGCTCAGCGCCGTCTCCGACCACCTCGGCCTCGTGCTGGCCGGCCGGGTGCTGCAGGGCGCCGGCGGTGGCATCATCCCGCTCGGCGTGGCCGTCGCCCGGTCCGCCTTCCCGGCCGAGCGCCGGGCCTCGTCCATCGGCGTCATCTCGGCCGTGTACGGCGTCGGCACCGGCCTGGGGCTGGTGCTCGGCGGTCTCGTGGTCGACCACGCCTCGTACCCCTGGATCTTCTGGATCACCGGCCTGATCGCCGCCGCCTCCGGTGTGGCCGTCGCCTTCCTGGTGCCGGAGACCGGCGGCACGGCGACCAGGGGGCGCCTCGACCTGGCCGGCGTGGCCCTGCTGGCGGTCGGGGTGACGCTGCCGCTGCTGGCGGTCAGCCGCGGCAACGCCTGGGGCTGGACGTCCGCCCGCACCCTGGTGCTGCTGGCCGCCGGTCTGATCGTGCTGGTCGTGTTCGGCCTGGTCGAGCGCCGTATCGCCCAGCCGCTGGTCGACCTCGGCCTGCTGCGCCGGCCGGCCGTGCTGATCACCAACGTCACCACGTTCCTGGTCGGCATCGGCATGTTCGGCGCGTTCGTGCTCGTGCCGCAGTTCGCCGAGGCGCCGGTCAGCACCGGTTACGGCTTCGGGGTGGACGCCACGCGGGCCGGCCTGCTGCTCGCGCCGGGCAGCCTGGCCATGATGGCCGGCGGCCCGATCGCGGCCCGGATGCACCGCCGCTACACCGGCCGGGTCACCCTGGCCGTCGCCGCCGGTGTGACGGCGCTCGGCTCGGTCCTGCTCGCCTTCTCCCACAGCACCCAGCTCCTGGTGCTGCTCTGGTCCTTCGTCGCCCTGATCGGCGTCGGCCTGGCCCTGGCCGTCATCCCCACCATGATCGTCGAGGAGGTCCCGGCCGACCGCGCGGCCGAGGCGGCCGGCGTCAACGCCCTCATCCGGTCGGTCGGCTCCTCGGTCGGCACCCAGGTGCTGGCCGGCATCCTCGCCGCCGGCACGGTGGCCGGCGCGCTGCCGCCGGTCGGCAACTTCACCGGCGCCTTCCTGTTCGGCGCCGCCGCGACAGTGGTCGCCATGGTGGCGGCCGTCCTCATCCCGCACACCCGGACCGCGGCGAAGCCGGTCCCCGCCTGACCAAGTGTGGCGACCGGTACAGGGAACCAGGGCAACACCCGGGTGCGCGGCGGGGTACCAGAGCGCGAGGGTGAGAGGACCACGAACAGGGGAGTAGCCATGTTTCATCTGCCGAAGGAAGGCAGCCTGCCGCTGCTCGACGGGGCGACCGGCTGGCTCAACACCGAGCCGCTGCGGCCGGAGGAGCTGCGCGGCAAGGTGGTTCTCGTCAACTTCTGGACCTTCACCTGCGTGAACTGGCTGCGGCAGCTGCCGTACGTCCGGGCCTGGCACGAGAAGTACGCCTCGCAGGGTCTCGTCGTCCTCGGCGTGCACACGCCCGAGTTCCGGTTCGAGCACGACGTCGAGGACGTCCGCCGGGAGATGCGCGCCGATCGCGTCGACTATCCGGTGGCCCTCGACAACGAGTACGGGGTGTGGCGGGCCTTCGACAACCACTACTGGCCGGCGCTGTACCTGGCCGACGCCGACGGCGAGATCCGGTTCCACCACTTCGGCGAGGGCGAGTACGAGCGTACGGAGAAAGCGATCCAGCGCCTGCTCCGCGAGGCCGGCGCCGAGCCCGGCCACGACCTGGTCGCCGTCGAGCCGCGACCGGTCGAGGAGGCGGCCGACTGGTCGACGCTGGAGTCGCAGGAGAACTACACCGGGTACGACCGCACCGAGCGCTTCGCCTCGCCCGACGGCTTGGTCCTCGGAAAGCCGCACCAGTACACGCTTCCGGACACGCTCGGGCTCAACGAGTGGTCCCTGGAAGGCGACTGGACGATGAACGAGCAGGCGACCGTGGCCAACGCCGCCGGAGCCCGCCTGCTCTACCGCTTCCACGCCCGTGACCTCAACATCGTCATGGGTGCGGCTTCGCCCGTACGCTTCCAGATCCTCATCGACGGCCAACCGCCGGCCGCCGCCGCGGGGCAGGACATCAGCGCCGACGGCTACGGCACGCTCGAGGACCGCCGGCTCTATCAGCTGCTCCGCCAGCCCGATCCGATCACCGACCACACCGCCGAGATCACCTTCCTCGATCCCGGCGCGGAGACCTACAGCCTCACGTTCGGCTGAGCCGTCAGAACTGGTACCAGCGGGACTCGGCGACCTGGGTGAAGCCGAGCCGCTGGTACAGCGGGAACCCGTCCGGGCTGGACTCCAGCGCGGCCGTGCGCAGGCCGCGCTCGGCGGCCGCGGCCAGCACCGCGGTCATCACGGCACCGCCGATGCCCCGGCGCCTGGAGTCCGAGCGGGTGGCCACGCAGAACACGCCGGCGACGCCGTGCCGGTCCGAGACCGCCGCCGTGGCCACGAGCTCACCGTCGAGGCGGGCGGCGTAACGCCACAGCGTGCCCGGCAGATCCTGACGCCGGGCCTCCATGCGCTTCGCGGCCGGGATGATCTCCTCCGGCCAGTCGAACTCGCGGGCGTACAACCGGGTCCACTCGTCGAGCTCGGCGGCCTCGGTCACGGTGGCGATCTCCAGCCCGGCCGGACCCTTGACCGGCACGACCTGGTGCGGCGCGATCGCCATCACCGGCACCGGGAAGGCCAGTTCGCCGCCCGCCGCCTCGACCTCGGCCGCCACGTGGTCCGGGCTGTCCGGGCCGGCGTGCCACAGCCAGGGCAGGCCGCCGAGGCGCTCGCGGACGCCGGGCAGGACATCGGCGACGTGGCCGGCGCGCATCCGGAGGACGCCGTTGAGGAAGGCGAACGGCACGCCCGTACGCAGCACGGCGGGCTCGCCGTCCACGGGCTCCTCGTTGCCCCAGCGCATCCAGAACTCGCGGAGGTTGGCGGCGACGGCCGCCAGATCGACGTCAGGCATGCCCCGATCGACGGCGCGAACCACCGCCGGTTCATCGACTGTGTTCCTCGCGACAACAGGGTAGGCTCCGCGCCATGTTCGGGTCGCAGGCGCTGGAGACGGCGATCGGGCTGGCGCTGGTCTTCTTCGTGCTGGCCTCGCTCGCGTCGGCCATTGTGGAGGGTGTCTCCCGGCTGCTGCGCAAGCGGGCCAAGGACCTAGAGGAGACCATCGGGCAGATGCTCAGCGGCAGCCGGTCGTTCGACGCTGCCGCGCAGAAGGCCCTCGACATGTTCCGCGGCACGGCCGTCTACCAGTCGGCGAACGTGGCGGCGGGCCGGGGCCGGCATTGGTTCCGTACGGAGCTGGGCCCGGCCTATCTGTCGGCCCGCTCGTTCGCCAACGCGGTCGACGAGATGACCGGCCAGGAGCCGCTCAACACCTGGCTGGCCGACCTCAAGGCCGACGGCCGCCAGCTCACCCTGGACGCCAAGGCGGCCGTCGAGAACTGGTACGACGAGACGATGGGCCGTCTCAGCGGCGCCTACAAGCGCTGGGTGACAGCGGTGCTGTTCGTGGTCGGCCTCGGCATCGCGGTCGCCGGCAACGTCTCGGCCTTCCACACCGCGCAGACCCTGTGGCAGCAGCCGGCCGTGCGCGAGGCCGCCCTGAACGCCGCCGAGCAGGCCGCCGCCAAGACCCCCTCGGCCGACGGCCTGGTCGACGTGAACGTCCAGACCGTGCAAGACCTGGCCGGCCTCGGCCTGCCCTTCGGCTGGGACCACGGCGCCCACTGGAGCAGCGTGGCCTGGACCACCTCCCACGTGGCAGGCTGGCTGGTGACGGCGTTGCTGCTGATGCTGGGCGCCCCGTTCTGGTTCGACCTGCTCTCCCGCCTGGTCTCGTTGCGCGCCACCGGCGCCAAGCCACCGGTCGCCGCCCAGGACCCGGCCGCCGCCACCACCCTGCGCACGGCGGCCGTCACCACCGCCGCCGCGGCCGCCGTGCTCACCGCGCCCGCGGAGCTGCGCCGTGAGATCGAGGAAGCAGAAGAAGCCGATCCCGCTCCGCCTCGGTGAGATCGGCGGTGGGTTAGGCGTTGGCGACGGCTGCGGGGCGGGCCGTTCGTGAGCGGCGGGCGGCGGTGATGGCGGTGACGAAGAGCAGCAGGGCGTTGGGGCCGTGCAGGGCGGCGACGCCGGGTGCGTGATGGCCGTACACCCCCAGCAGCACCTGAAGGATGACCAGGCCGAAGACGATGCCGGCCCACTTGACGCCGCCGGGGACGCGGGCGAAGAACGACACGATCAGCAGGGCCAGGGCGATGACCGGAATGAGGATCTCGCCGTTGAGCGCATGGATCGGGTAACCCACCGCCTCGGCGTACGGCGTGCTGTGGCTCTCCCGCTCGGCCTTGTCGAGCACGCCGCCGTCCTCGGTGACCCACTTGGTGAGGCCGAACAGCGCGCCCACGATGGCCAGCGCCTGCACTGCCACCTCGACGGCGACGGCCCAGGCCAGCACGCGGTAGACGAGTTTCATGAGAGGGGATTCCTTTCCAGGGTCGCCGGCGCCGGACGGCCGGACCACCCCTTGAGACGGAAGGGAATCGAGTTCGCTCAACGGTGTGACCTGAGGCCGTGCTCGCCGTCGCTCAGGCCTGAAGGGCCGGCCGGCGGCGCTGGCGCCAGGCCAGCAGAAGCGACTGGAGTACGAAGAACGTGCCACCCGCCGCGGTGTAGAGCACCAGCATGTCCAGGGTCGGCGCGTCCCCGGCGGCCACTGGCAGATAGGTCGCGCCCGCGATCACCGAGAACGACCCGGCCAGCAGCGACGGCCACTGCCACCCCAGCACGCGCCGCCGGCTCAGCGCCACGACGACCTGCGCCGCGCCGGCCAGAATCGCCCACAGCCCGAACACGAACAGGACGGCGCCGATGCCGCTGATAGCGGCCAGCCCGAGCCCGACAGCGGTGAGCGCGCTCAGACTCGTGTTGAAGACCTGAAGCCGCCGCGCGGACGAGCCACGCTCCTCCCGAACATCGGCCAGCGACGCCACCACATCGATCACCGGATAGAGCACCAGCAGCGCGACCGACACGGCCGTCAGATCGTGCTGGACCGTGGCGAACGCGGCCGACCAGGCAATGGCGATCAGGCCGCGGACCAGATAAATGCGGAACAGGGGAGACATGAACACTCCCACCTTTCTCGGCTCGAGGGGTACGACACCCACTCTCGGCCGTGGCGGCTCCGGACGAGCCAGGGTGCGCCCCTGGTCGTGGTCCAGGGAACCCTGGCGGGACAAGGCTAGGAGCCGGTGGGGAGGGCGTCGCTCAGTTCGCGGCGGCCGGTGATGCCCAGCTTGCCGAAGACCTTGTGCAGGTGCCACTCGACGGTGCGGGAGCTCAGGAACAGCTCGGCGCCGATCTCGGCGTTCGAGCGGCCGTCGCGGGCGCGGCGGGCGATCTCCTTTTCCTGCTGGGTCAGCGTGACGGGTGCGAAGTCTCGGCGGGCCGTGACGCTCTCGCCGGATCGCAGCAGCTCCCAGCGGGCCCGCTCGGTGAAGGCCTCGGCGCCGAACGACACGAACATCTCGTGGGCCGGGCGCAGCTGGTCGCGGGCGTCGGCGGCGCGGTCGTTGCCGTTGAGCCATTCGCCGTAGGCCAGGCGGGCTCGGGCGAGCAGCACCGCCGCGTGCGAGCGGCCCAGCTGGTCGACCGCCTCGCGGAAGAGCTCCTCGTCGCCTTTCAGGAGCGCTTTGGTGTACGCCTCGGCGCCGCGCCCCACGCCGTCGCGCTCGGGCCGGTCGTGCGGGTGAGCCGGTCGAGGGCCTGTTCCGCTTTCGTGCGCTCGCCGACCCGTACGGCCGCCTCGATCAGCTCGATCAGCGCCCAGTTGGCGAAGCCCGTCTCGGCGCACGCGACCTCGGCTGCCTCCAGGGCCTCGGCGTGCCGGCTCAATCCGTTGGCGAGGACGGCCCGGGCGTGGTGGATCAGGCTCAGGCCGCTGCCCTCACGCCGCCGCTCGGCGCCCTCGGCCGTCGCCCGGATCAGGGGCCTGGCGACCGCCTCGCGGCCCTGCCAGGCGGCCACGACCGCCGCCCCGTACTCGGGAAGGGTGTTGCCGGTGGCCTCGCTGATCACCTCGATCTCGGCGACCAGCGTGCCCGCCGCCTCGAAGCGGCCGCGGTGCAGATGGAGGCCGATGAGCTGGCTGACCGCGATCGGCAGGGCGCCGAGCGCGCCGGCCGCCCGGGCCACCTCGACGTATCGGGTGGCCAGGGCCGACCAGCTGTCGTCGTCCCAGACTTCGTGGGCCGCCGTGCAGGCCACGTACTGCCACCGGATCATGTCCTCCGGCGGCAATGCGCCGTCGCGGAAGACGCTCACCGCTCGCCGCACCAGCGGGACGCCGGTGTCGTAGCCGGCCGTGTGCAGGGTGGCCAGCCCTTCGAGCAGCAGCTCGGCCGGTCGCTGCTCCGGGCCCGCGGGCGGGACGTGCCGGGCCACCTCGGGCACCGAGGCCGGCCCGGCGAACCGGCCCGCGAAGTGCGCGGCCGCCAGCGCCTCGAGGTAGGTGTCGCGGGCCAGGGCGCCGTCCAGGCTCTCCAGCCGCCGCGCTGTCTCCAGCAGCAGGCACGGGGCGTCGGCGCCGCGGCCGGACGCGAACGCCATCTGCCCGCGCAGCAGCCCGATCCGGGCCGCGCGCAGCTCGTCCGGCGGTCCCGTCTCGGCGCGGGTCAGCAGCCCGGACGCCGCACCGGTCGCACCGGCCCGGGCGTGGGCGCCCGCGGCGGCCAGCTCCCGGTCGGCCCGGCGGGCCGGGTCGGCCGTCAGATCGGCCGCCTGTTCCAGGAACGCGGCCGCGGCCGACAGCCCGCCGCGGGCCTGGGCGCGACCGGCCGACGCCTCCAGCTGCGCGGCGACCTCGTCGTCGGTGCCCTCGGTGGCGCGGGCCCGATGCCAGGCGTGCCGGTCCGGGTCCACGGCCGGATCGGTCACCTCGGCCAGCGCCCGGTGCACCTCCCGGCGCTGGTCCGGCGTGGCCGACCGGTACAGCGCGGAGCGTACGAGCGTGTGCCGGAACAGCACGTGGACGCCGATGCTGACCAGCCCGGTGCGCTCGGCCTCGTGGGCGTCCGAGCGGTGCAGCCCCATCACCGCGGCGGCCCGCCAGCGCAGCACCGGATCGCCGACGGGGTCGGCCGCCGCGAGCAGCAGCAGCCGGCGGCTCGGGGCGGGCAGGTCCTCGACGCGGCGCAGGAAGCTGTCCTCGATGCGCCCCTCCAGCGCCGCCGGCAGGCCGTAGTCGCCGGCCAGCCTCTGCGGGTGCCGCCCGAGCGGAAGCTCCAGCAGCGCCAGGGGATTGCCGCGGGCCTCGGCCAGGATCGCCTCGCGGACCCGGCTGTCCAGCGGCCACGACTAGGCCCCGTCGAGCAGCCGGCCGGCATCGTCGCGGCCGAGCGGCGCCACCGTCAGCACCGGCAGCCCGCGCAGCTCGGCCGTCACCGTCCGCACCGCGAAGATCATCACCAGTGACTCGGCGCCGAGCCGCCGGGCCACGAAACCGAGCGTCCGCGCCGACGCCGCGTCCAGCCACTGCGCGTCGTCGACCACGCAGACCAGCGGTTGTTCCCGGGCCGCCTCGGAGAGCAGCGTGAGGGCGGCCCGCCCGACCAGGAACGGGTCGGGCGCCGCGCCGTCGGCGAGCCCGAAGGCGACCTCCAGGGCGGCGCGCTGCGGCTCCGGCAGCGCGCCGAGCAGGTCCAGCCGTGGCCGGCAGAGCTGATGCAGCGCCGCGAACGGCAGCTCCATCTCCGATTCGACACCGGCCACAGGCGCGATCCGCAGATCCGGGGCCGCCTCCGCCAGCTCGGCCAGCAACGCCGACTTGCCGACGCCGGCCGCGCCGGACACCACCAGGACCGCGCTGCCGCCGCCGCGGGCGGTCTCCAGCAGGCCGGTCAGTGCCGCCTGCTCCGGCGCGCGTCCCAATAACACGGGTACCAGCATAGATAGGTCACGAGAGGGTCAGCTCGTAGCGGCGGGAGCGGCGCTGGAGCCGGAAGCCGAGCTCCTCGTGGGCCGCGATCAGGTGGGAGTCGTCCTCGGCGGCGGCGGTCTCGATCTCGCGGATGTGCGGGTGGGCCAGGCGGAGCCGCTCGATCAGGGCAGCGTTGACCCACAGGCCGAGCCGCCGCCCGTGGTGCGGCCCGAGCACGGCCGGCCCGACCTGGCGGGCGCGGCCCCGGGGGAGGGGGCGGACGACCGCGAGGGCGTACGCCACCAGGCCGCCGTCCGCCTCGGCGGCGGTCAGGACCGTCGGCCCGCCGGTCCAGTGCCCCAGGGCGTATCCCGGATGCTCGGCGTCGATGAGCTCCCCCAGCCAGGCCTGATGCACGTCGCCATAGGTGAGAAGGGCATGACGGAGCGTTCCCGTACGGCGGAAGCCCTGTCGCCGGCAGAACGCCTCGGCTGGTGAGCCCGCGGCCACATCGGCCAGCAGGCGCCGCGCCCCGGCCTGCTCCCGAACGGCGTCCAGCAGCCGCGAGCCGATGCCGAGGCGCCGCCACGGCGGCTTCACGGAGATGCGCAGCTCGTCGACGCCGAGGACGGTACGGATCTCGGCCGCGCCGGCCACGATGCCGGGCGGGAGCACGGCCCGCCACCGGAGAGTGCCGGGATGCTCCCGCACGACGTCGACCGGGCTCGCGCGCATGGCCTCCACGATCGTCGCCGCGCGGCGGCCCGAACAACGCGAAAGATCGCACCGACCGATAAGTCTCGGGTTATCGGTCGCCGGGCCGTAGACTCCGCCGCGTGGAGTTGCGCGATGTCGAGATCTTCCTGACGCTGGCCGAGGAGCTCCACTTCGGGCGTACGGCCGAGCGCCTGCACGTGTCGCAGGCCCGGGTCAGCCAGTCGATCAAGCAGCAGGAACGCCGCATCGGCGGCGCGAGGTTCGAGCGGACCAGCCGCAGCGTCCGGCTGACCCCGCTCGGCGAACGGCTGCGCGACCGCCTCGCGGCCGGCTACCGCGAGATCATGGGTGGCCTCGAGGAGGCGACCGCGGCGGCGCGCGGCGAGAGCGGTGCGCTGAGCGTGGGCACGTACGACACCCACCACCAGGGCTTCCAGGCCGTCCTCGACCTGTTCCGGCAGCGTCATCCGCAGTGCGAGCTGCGCCTGCCCGAGGTCCTCCCGGCCGACCCGTTCCAGGGGCTGCGCAGCGGCCGGGTCGACGTGGCCGTGCTGTGGCTGCCCGTCCGCGAGCCCGACTTCGTCGTCGGGCCGGTGATGTTCACCGAGGCCCTCGTCCTGGCCGTCGCCTCCGATCACCCGCTGGCGGCGCGGGACGAGGCCGAGATGGAGGTCCTCGGCGACTACCCGGTGATCCGCCTGGACGGCCCCATCCCGGCCTACACGTGGCAGGCGCACACTCCCGCTGTGACCCCGTCGGGCCGCCCGGTGCTTCCCGGACCTTCCGTGACGACCCTGGCCGAGGCGCTCACGGCGATCGGCGCCGGAAGCGCCATCTCACCGGTCGGGTCGTTCTCGGCGGCTTCCCGCCGGCGCGACGACATCACCTTCCTCCCGCTCACCGACGGCCCGGTGCTGGAGTACGCGCCGGTGTGGCGCCGAGGCGGGGAGACGCCCCTGATCCGGGCGTTCCTGCGCGCGGCCACCGACGCGTGAGGCTCACCAGGGCTTCTTGTTGTAGTTGCAGCCCAGCGGATACCAGTCGGGTGAGCTCAGCTCGCTCCACTCCAGGCAGGCGGTGACGCCGGCGACGTGGGCCGGAGCGCTGAACACGTCGTTGATCTCGGTGGTGAGTTCCCCGGCGGCCGTGCAGTACCAGATGTGGGCGCTCCGGGCAGGTGCCGAGAACTTGCCTCGGCACGGGATGGGCACGTTGCCGCGAAGCGCCGGGCGGTGAGGTCGGAGGTTCGGGCTAGGTAGCGCCGATCACGCGCGGCTCCATTGACGGGAAACTATCAGCTTGTTGGCACAGTGCCAATATCCTTCCGGCCGCCCTCGCCGGACCGTCGCCGCTCAGCCCTCCGGCCGCCCGCAGAGGGGCCAGACAGTGTAGGGCAGGCCGGCACGAGATCCGCTGCCCGCGGTTGACGCCGTGGCCCAGGGTGCCTGGGCATGGGGAATTCAACTCGAGCCGAAGTGCTCAAACGAGCCCAGTTCTGGGTCGACCGCAAGTACACCTACTCGCTGAACGGCGACGCGCCGGACCCGCAGGGCAAGCGGTACCGGACGGACTGCTCCGGGCTGGTCAGCATGGCGTGGCGCCTTCCGGCCCAGCGAAACACGACGACGTTCTACAAGCCTGCCAACGACGTCATGCTGGTGAGCCTGCGTGACCTTCGGCCGGGCGATGCCTTCGTCCGCCCGAGGCCCCAGGACGAGCCGGAGTTCAAGGAGGGCGGCCACGTCGAGCTGTTCGTCCGCTGGGTCAACCCGAAGAAGCCAGAGGACGGCTGCTACGTCTACTCGTTCAACAACCCGGGCGAGACGGTCAACAACCCCACCACGAAGAGCAACCGCGGCAACCTGGGCAAACGCTCCTGGGGTTACATGAACCAGGAGTTCCGCGGCATCCGTTACAAGAAGATCGTCGAGGACGCGCCCAAGCCGCCGCCGCAGCCGCAGGCCCAGAAGCACATCCTGCGCGAGCCCGACGCCCGCGTCGCCATCGTCATCGGCGGCGCGCCGTTCCTGCTGACGTACGACGAATACAAGGCACTCGGCAGCCCGATGTACACCAGCGTCCCGGCCGGCACCTTCGCCTCGATGCCCGGCACGATCGCCGACGGCGCCGTGATCCGCCGCTACGACGACGGCGAGATCTCCATCGTGGCCGGCGGCGCCCGCTACCGCTTCACCCCGGCCGAGTGGGCCGCGATGAAGAACCCGGCCTTCGTCAACATTCCGCCCCGGCTGCTGTCCGTCATGGACTCGTCGCCGGTCGACGGCACGATCCTGCGCGACCACACCAACGGCGACATCTATCAGGTGACCGGCAACGCGAAGTACTACCTGACGGACGGCGGCTGGGACGATCTCGGCCGGCCCGGCTTCACCAATGTGCCGCCCGGTTTCATCGCCTGGGTCAAGGCGACCGTGCCGGTCGAGCCGACCTTCCTGCGCAACGTCAAGACCGCCGACATCCATCAGGTGGTCGGTGGTTTCGGCTACCACCTGACCCCGGAGGAGTACGACCTGTTGCACCGGCCCGCCTTCACCGATGTGCCCGTCGGCCGGCTCAACTCGCTGTCGGTCCGCCCGGCCGAGGGCACCCTGCTGCGGGACGTGACCGACGGTGCGGTCTGGCGGGTCGACGGCGTGGGCCGGACCCGGATCGACGTGGCCGCCCGCTTCGCGGGTGAGCGGGAAGGTCCCGCCACCGTCGACGTGCCGCCGGGCCTGCTAGCCAAGATCTGACAGGCCCTACGCCACCCGGGGGCCTCGGCCGACCAGCTGGCCCGGATCCTGCACTGGTTCGGCACCCACCTGTGAGCAGGCTCAGGTCAGCAGGCCGTGTTCGTGGGCGAAGACGACGATCTGGACGCGGTCGCGTAGGCCGAGTTTGCGGAGGATGGCGCCGACGTGGGTTTTGACCGTGGACTCGCCGGCGAAGATCTCGGCGGCGATCTCGGCGTTGGACAGGCCCCGGGCCACCGCACGGAAGACGGCCCGTTCCTTGTCGGTCAGCGACAGGTAGGCGTCGGGGACGGGGGAGCGGGCCGGGAACTGGCCCTCCAGGAGGGCGGAGAGGTCGCCGGGAGCCAGTACGGCGTTGCCGGCGTGCACGCTGCGGATGGCGTCGGCCAGCTGGGCCGGGGTGGTGTCCTTCAGCAGGAAGCCGCTGGCGCCGTAGCGGATGGCCGTGGCCGCCCGGTCGTCCAGGTTGAAGGTGGTGAGCACCAGGACCCGTACCGGATGGGCCTTGGGTGTGGCATAGATGAGCCGGGTCGCCTCCACGCCGTCCAGGCCGGGCATCCGCAGATCCATCAGCACCACATCGGGCTGCAATTGCTCGACCAGGTGTACGGCGTCGCGGCCGTCACCGGCTTCGCCGACCACGCGGATCCCGGGCTGCGCGTTGAGGATGACCACCACGCCGGCCCGGAACAGCTCCTGGTCGTCGACGACCACGACCTCGATGTCGTCGCTCACGGGGCCGGGACCGGGATCCGTGCGGTGGCCACGAAGACGTCCTCGCGGCGGCCGGTCTCCAGCGTGCCGCCGACCGCCGCGAGCCGCTCCCGCATGCCGTCCAGGCCGGAGCCCGAGCCGGGCGGCGAGTCGGCGCGGGTGGCGTTGCGCACCTCGATGACCAGAGCGTCCCCGGTCCACGACCGCTGCACGATGACCGCGCCGTCGGGCCGGCCGTGGCGGATCGCGTTGGTGAGCATCTCCTGCAACACCCGGTAGGCCGTCACCTTCCGCTCCTGGTTGAGTGGCCGCGGCGTGCCGTCCTGGCCCGCGACGACCTCGCGGCCGCGGTCGCGCAGGTTGCCGATGAGCCGGTCGATGTCGTCGGTGGTGTCCCGGGTCGTCGACAGCACCTCCTGCACGTCGCGCAGCGACGACCGGGCCGAGGTGGCGATCCCGGCCAGCAACGCCTTGAACGCGCCCGGATCGCCCTCCGGCAGATATTGCCCGGCCTCGGCCTGGGCCAGGATCACGGCCAGGGAGTGGCCGACGACGTCGTGCACGTCGCGGGCGAGCCGGGTCTGCGCGTCCCGGATCCGGGCCGTCTCCTCGGCTTCGGCCCGTTCCCGGGCGGCCTCGGCCAGGTCGGCGTGCGCCCGGTCGGCGATGCGCAACGCCAGCCCGGCCAGCCACGGCACGCCGATCAGCGCCGCCATCACGACCGAGACACCGATCCGCCACCCGATGCCCAGCTGATTCACGGTCGCGGCGATGAGATCGTACGAGGGAATGGGGAAGTTGATCCTGACCGCATTCGCCTGAATCAGGAGCACGGCGACGATCGCGGCGGCCGGGACCGACAGCGCGCTGGCCCGCAGCGTCACCGTCCCGCCCCAGCGGGCCGTGCCGAAAGCGACGGCCAGGACCGCGATCTGGGTCACGATGTACGGGCTGCCGGTCGCGGCCTGGCACAACGCGATCGCCCAGACCAGCGCGAGCGAGGCGGCCGGCGCCCGGCGCACCAGGCCGACGGCCAGCGCGGTGCCGAGGACCACCAGCCAGAACAGCAGCTTGCGGGTGGGCCCGAAATACGAGAGCCAGTCGTTCGAGGTGTATTCGAGCGCGCCGGCGAACAGCACGGCCATCGCCGCGCCGATGTCCGGCCACCACCACGCCCGATCCCGCACGGCCTCCACGTTAGGCGAGAGCGTCGCTGATCAGCCGGTCGAGCAGCTCGGGGTAACCCCATCCGGCGGCCGCGAACATCCGAGGGACCTGCGAGTGCCCGGTGAAGCCGGGCATCGTGTTCACCTCGTTGAGCACCGGGCCGTCCTCGGTGAGGAAGAAGTCGACGCGGGCCACACCGCGGCAGCCGAGCGCGTCGTAGAGGGCGAGCGCGGCGTCCTCGAGCGCCTTCACGGCGGCCGGGCCGATCGGGGCCGGCACCCGGAAGACCGTGCTCCCACCGTATTTGGCGGCGTAGTCGAAGAATCCGTCGGCGACGACCTCGAGCGCGGGCGTGACGAAGCCGCCGAGCACGGCGATGTCGACCTCCCGGCCCTCGACGACCTCCTCGACCAGCACCCGGTCGTCGTGCCGCAGCGCCTCGGCCAGGGCATCGGCGAAGGCCGCCTCCTCGCGGACGAGAGTGACGCCGAGGCTCGACCCGGCGGCCACCGGTTTGACGACGACCGGCCCGGTCCAGGTGTGACCGGCGGCGGTGCGGGCGGTGTGAAGCCGTCCGGCCGCGGTGGCGATGCCGAGCTCCGAGGCGATCAGCTTGGTCACCCACTTGTCCATGGCCAGGGCGCCGGGGCGGACCCCCGAGCCGATGTACGGGACACCGGCCAGCTCCAGAAGCGCCGCGAGCGTCCCGTCCTCGCCGTGCGGCCCGTGCACGATCGGCAGCGCCACGTCGCAGCCCTGCAGCGCCGCGACGGCGGCGGGCAACCCGATCGGCGCGCCGGTGTGGTCGCGCCAGGTGCCATCGGGGGCGATGGTCAGCCGTACGACGTCGTAGCGCCCCGGGTCGAGCGCGCCGGCGACCGCGGCGGCCGAGGCGAGCGAGACCTGGTGTTCGCCGTTGCTGCCGCCGCCGATGACGGCGGCGCGGATGCGGGACATGTCAGTTACCCCCGATGACGTGACGGTGTGGGCGGGCGCCGAGCCCGGTGACGATTTCGTGCGGGAGCGTGCCCGCCCAGCAAGCCCAGTCGGCGACGGTGGGCTCGCCGTCGCATCCCGGCCCGAAGACGGTCGCGGTGTCGCCGGGCCGGACCTCGGGTCCGGTCTCGACGACGGTCTGGTCCATGGAGATGCGGCCGGCGACCCGGCAGCGCCGGCCGCCGAGCAGCACCTCGGCCCGCGGCCCGGCGCCGCGGGGAAGCCCATCGGCATAGCCGACCGGCAGCAGAGCGAGATGGGTGTCGCGGGCCGCCCGCCACGTGTGGTCGTAGCCGACCGGCGTCCCCGCCGCGACCCGGCGCACCTCGACGACCGGCGCGGTCAGCGTCATCGCCCCGCGCAGGGCCGGTCCGGCGCAATTGCAGTGCGGGGCCGGCCCGGCGGAGTCGCCGTGCGGGGCCCAGCCGGCTGAGGGGTCGATGCCGACCAGGCCGGCGCCGGTGCGGACCAGGTCGAAGTGGGTGTCGGGGCGGGTCAGGGTGGCGGCGGTGGCGGCCAGGTGGCACAGGCGGGGGCGCAGGCCCGTGGTGAAGGCGAGCGCGATGGCGTCGCGGAAGCGCCGGATGGCGGCGACCGTGTCCGGGCCGGCCAGGTGGCTCATGAGGCCGGTGACCACGAGGCGGCCACACCGCTCGGCCTCGCGGGCGGCGTGGAACAGCGACTCCCATTCGGCGGGGGCGGCGCCGTCGCGGGCCATCCCAGTGTCGAGCTGGAGGTGAACGCGGGCGCCGGGCGGCATCGCGGCCAGATGAGTGAGGCTGGGGACGGCGAGGTCGACCTGGTGACGTACGGCCGCATCGAAGTTCGTGGCCGGCGGATTCAGCCAGCTCAAGATCGGGGCCGTCAGCCCGGCCGCGCGCAGGTCGAGGGCCTCGCCGACGCCGGTGACGCCCAGCCAGGTCGCGCCCGCGCCGAGCGCGGCCCGGGCCACCCCGGCCGCCCCGTGGCCGAAGCCGTCGGCCTTCACCACCGCCATCAGCTCCCCGCGGGCACGGGCGGCCAGGGTGCGGGTGTTGTCCGCGACCGTCGTCAGATCCACGACGACCTGGGCGCCCGCGACGGCGACGCTCACGCCGCGATCCGCTCGGTGACCGGGCCGTGCAGGGCGGCCGGGGCGCCGGTCATCAGCGCCCAGTAGCGGTCGCCGTAACTCCAGTGCCACCACTCGGTCGGATAGTTCACCAGGCCGGCCCCGCCGAGCACCCGGGACAGCAGCATCCGGTTGGCCCGCGCCTCCGGGCTGATCCCGTCGGCCGCGAAATAGCAGGCGCCGCCCGACCGCTCGGGGGTCGCGTCGATCGGCGTGCCCATGTCGAGGTCGCCGTCGGGGCCGCTCAGCGTCAGGTCGACGGCCGCGCCGGCCACATGCGGAGCCACCTCGACCGGCGCCACGAAACGGCTCACCAGGTGGTGCAGCCCGGCCTCGTCGATGGTCGGACGGGCGGCGCGGACCTCGGCCTCGTACCTCTCGATGATCTGCCGTTGTTTCGCGACGTCGCGATGGCCCTCGACGACGCGCAACCGGACGCCGTCCGGCAGAGCCGCGCGCGCCCAGCCGAGCCGTTGGCCGAGGTCGGCCCGCACCCGGGCCCGCGCCGGGCCGAACTCGTCGCCGAGCCGCACCAACGGCGTGCCGGCGTCCCGCAGCGGCACAGCCAGCACGCGCGGGTCACTGAGAAGGATCACCATGCCGGTAAAGATCGCCGGAGCGGGCCTGCCGTCGCATCGTCCTCAGGTATCCGCGGCCTGGCCTCAGGTACCGGCCGTACCGGCCTCCGGTGGCACCGCCCGAGGATCTCGAAGGCCTGCGGCACGTACCTTCTCGATCAGGTGATGTCGCGCCGGTTCACCAGCACGGTGCCGATCGCGCCGGCCACGACGGCGTAACCGATCATGACGACGGCGCCGGCCCACCGGGGCGGGTCGCCGGGCAGTTCGATCCCGGAGACGAGGAGCTGGGAGGCGCTTGTCGGCACCAGCAGTTGGAGCCGGTCGAGGCCGGCGGCCACGAACTCCGAGAGCAGGTTGAAGATGAGCGTGACGGCCGAGGTGCCTACCACGTAGACGATGCTGAGGGTCAGGGTGGCGCCGAGCTGGCTGCGGATCAGCACGCCCACGCCGGTCCCGAGGATCGCCCACAGCACGAAGGCCAGCAGGTTGAGGCCGATCGCCCGCCATACCGCGGGCCGGCCGAGCTCGCTGCCCAGCCCGATGTGGTGCAACAGGGCCGGGGTCACGACCAGGTTGACGATCGTGATGCCGAGCCAGGCCAGCGCGCCCACGACGGCGGCGGCGCCGAACTTGGCGCCGACGACGGCGGCCCTGCGAGGCGTCACGAGGAACGTCGATGTGGCCGTGAGGTGGAAGAACTCACTGGTCACGACTATCGCCGCGAGGAGCATGACGATCAGGACGCCGACGTACTGACCGGTGGTGTAGAACGTGGTCGCCACGGCCACCGCGTCCAGCTTCGATCCGGGTGAGCTGACCGGCGCCCAGTTGATCAGCAGGCTGACGGCGTACAACGGGACCAGGATGACCAGCATGATCCACCAGATCGAGGTGGTCCGCAGCTTGAACAGCTCCGCGTTCAGCAGTCTCATCGGATGTCCGCCTTTCCGGCCGTGAGCTGAAGGAAGACCTGTTCCAGGTCTTCGCGTTCGGGGGTGAGCTCGTGCAGTTCGGCCCCGGCGGCCGCGGCGGCGTGCGCGATGGCGGCGGGGTCGGCCCCGGTGATCAGCAGTGAGCCGTCGGGCTGCGGCGCGACGGTGGCGCCGAGCGCGGCGAGCGCGTCCGTCAGTGGGGCCGGCTGTGGGGTGCGGACCCGCACCCGGGCCGGGCCGGCCGAATTCAGCACCTCGTGGACCGGGCCCTGCCGGATCAGTTTGCCCGCGGCCACGATGACCACGTCGTCGGCCAGCAGTTGCATCTCGCCGAGCAGGTGGCTGGAGACGAGCACCGTGCGCCCTTCGGCGGCCAGCGCCTTGAGCAGGTCGCGCATCCAGCGGATGCCCTCGGGGTCGAGGCCGTTGGCGGGCTCGTCGAGGATCAGCACGCGCGGGTCGCCGAGCAGGGCCGCGGCGATGCCGAGCCGCTGGCGCATGCCGAGCGAGTATCCCTTGAACTTGCGGTTGGCGGCCGGGGTGAGCCCGACGATGGTCAGCACCTCGTCGGCCCGGGTGTCGGGCAGGCCGGCCGCGCGGCAGATCATCCGCAGGTGGTTGCGGCCGGTGCGGCCGCGGTGGGCGCTGGACGCCTCGAGCACCGCGCCGACGTGCTTGATCGGGTCGTGCAGGTCGACGTATTTCGTGCCGCCGAAGGTGGCCTGGCCGGAGGTCGGCGTGACCAGGCCGAGCAGCATGCGCAGAGTCGTGGTCTTACCGGCACCGTTGGGACCGAGGAAGCCGGTCACGCGGCCGGTGCGGACGCTGAACGACAGATCGTCCACCGCACGTAGACGTTTGTACTGCTTCGTGAGGTGCTCGACGACGATCATCGACGCTGCCCCCCTTCGACGGGTCCCGGCTGCCAGCCCGGGTGACCCGGCATGGCGGGCGTCGTCGGGCCGTACACCCAGGCGTTGACGTAGCCGGTCAGGTCGCGCCCGGCCACCCGGCTGGCGACGGCGGCGAAGTCGGCGGTGGACGCGGAACGGCCGGCGTAGGTGGCGTAGAAGGTGCGCTCGATGCGCTGGAAGGTCTTCTCGCCGAGCTCGTCGCGCAGGCCGTAGAGCAGCAGGGCGCCGGGCACGTTGGTCTGGAACAACAGGGCCAGCGAGTTGTCGAGCCGTCCGGGCGGGCCGAAGGTCGACCGGATGTCCTGGTCCTGCTGGTAGATGTCGTGCATCACCTGCTCCAGGGGCGGGCCGCCGTGCTCGGCCTCGTACGTCCAGCCGTAGAGATCGGCGTGGCCCTCGCTGAGCCACATGTCGTCCCAGGTGGCGACCGAGACGTTGTCGCCGAACCACTGGTGCACCAGCTCGTGCGCCATGAGTCCGGCGACCTCGGACTGCGGCTGGGCCAGTCCCTCGGCCGAGAACGTCGACAGGGTGGCCGTCTCGAGGGCCACGCCGAGATAGCCGCCGGGGACGCCGACCGCGCCGTAGGAGTGGAACGGGAAACGCAGGCCGAGCTTCTTCTCGGCCCAGGCGATCTGCCCCGGGGTCAGCCGGGCGTTGGCGGTCGCGGCGGCCGGGCTGCCCGGCGGCAGCCAGCTCCGGATCGGCAGGCCGTGCGGCCCGGTCTGGGCGGTCGGCGTGTACTTGCCCACGGTCAGCTGGGCCACGTCGGTCGGGATCTGGTCGTCGGTGCGATAGGTGACGGTGCGCCGGCCGCCGGGGGCCAGGCGCGTGCCGATCCGCGTGCCGTTCGCGACGACCTCCCGGTCGGCCGGAACGGTGACGTGGAAGGCGAAGCGGGCCTTGTCGCTCGGTATGTCGTTGCCGGGGAAGAGGACGTGGGCCCGGTCGGGCTGGCTGAACCAGGCGAACCCGTCCGGCGTCTCGATCCAGGCCGGCACCGGGTTGGGCGTGCCGGCCGGCAGGCTGACCGACGGCGACGACGGGTTGTGGGAACGGTCGGCGGTGTAGGACACCGCCACCGTGAAGGTCCGGCCGCGGCGCAGCGGCCGGTCCGGCGTCACGACCAGCTTCTCGCGGTCCGGGACCAGGGTGAACCGGGCCGGTCGGCCGTCGACCCGGACCGAGCCGATGCTCTGCTGTGCGCTGTCCAGACTGAACTGGGACAGGTTCTGGGTCGTCCTGGCCGTGACGGCGTCCGTCGCAGCCATGGTCTTCACGCCGGAGCGGTAATCGAAACTCAGGTCGTACGCGGTGACGTCGTAACCGCCATTTCCCAAGTTGGGAAATATGCGCTCGTGGCCGTGCTGCGCACCGGGTGTGGCCGCCGATTTCGTCGTGAATCCGGAGCCCGCGACCACGACGAGGGTCGCGGCCGAAACGGTGAAGATCTTTCGCATGGGGCGCTCGTACCCCGGCCTTGCCCTTTCTAAATTTCGGCATTCTTCGAGTTGTTGCGCAAAGGAGAAGTCAGTGATCGTTGTCACTATCGTTTTGCCGTTCGCCTGACAACGTCCATGGCGCTTTGCGGATCTTCAGTGCGTGCGACAAAGATGGAAACCTATCGTTCTCTCCGCTGCCCTGATCCTCGGCGTCACGCCGGCCGTCCCGGCGCGGGCCGCGGCCGCCGTTCCCGGCGCCGGTGAACCGGCACGCACCGTCACCCTCATCACCGGCGACCGGGTCACCCTCCTCGGCGCCACCGGCGTCAGCGTCATTCCCGGGCCGGGACGCGACGACGTCTCGATGATCACCAGCACGGCCGGCGGGCGCACCACCGTCATCCCGGCCGACACGCTGCCGCTGTTGCGCGCGGACCGGCTGGACCGCCGCCTGTTCGACGTGACCGGGCTGATCGACGCCGGGTACGACGACCGGCGTGCCGACCTGCCCCTGATCGTCGCCGGCACCCCGGCCGTGGGCTCGGTGGTGCGCCAACTGCCGGCCATCAAGGCGACCGCCATCCGGGCGCCGAAGCGCGAACTGCGCACCACGTGGAAGTCCCTGGCCGCGGAGGGCAAGGTCTGGCTCGACGCCGTCGGCCACTTCACCGGCGCCGAGGGCGTCCAGCAGATCGGCGCGCCCACGGCCTGGCGGGCCGGATACACCGGCAAGGGCGTCACCGTCGGCATCATCGACAGCGGCGTCGACGTGACCCACCCCGATCTCGCCGGCCTGGTGACCGCTCAGCGTGACTTCTCCCAGCCGGAGAACACCGGCGACATCCACGACGTGGTGGGTCACGGCACCCAGGTGGCGTCCATCGTGGCCGGCAGCGGCGCGGGGTCGAACGGCCGCTACCGCGGGGTGGCGCCGGGCGTGCGGATCGTGTCGGCGAAGGGCGGCGACTGGGGCGTGACCGAGTCCGCGGTGATCGCCGCGATGGAGTGGCTGTCGGGCACCGAGCACGCGGACGTGGTCAACATGAGCGTGAGCTTCCCGGACTCGCCCGGAACCGACGCGATGGAGGCCGCCGTCGCCGACCTGACGCGCCGCGACGGCACCCTGTTCGTGGTCGCGGCCGGCAACGACGGCAACAACGGCAACAACCCCAACGGCGGCAGCGACTATCGGATCTCGTCACCGGGAAGCGCCCCGGACGCCCTCACCGTGGGCGCGGTGGACCACGACGACAACCTCGCCGATTTCTCCAGCCGCGGGCCCGCGCTCGGTGACACGGTCAAGCCGGACGTCACCGCTCCGGGCGTGGACATCACCGGCGCCCTCAGCCGTGACGCCGGGGGCAGCGACACCGAGCTCTACACCACCGGGTACGGCACGTCCTACGCCACCCCGCACGTCACCGGCGCCGCGGCGCTCCTGCTGCAGGCGCACCCCGACTGGACGCCGGCCATGGTGAAGGCCGCTCTCATGGCCACCGCCCGGTCGACGCCCGGTGTCGGTGTCTTCGCCCAGGGCGCCGGCCGCGTCGACGTCCCGGCCGCGCTCGGCACCGCCCTGTTCGCCGACCCGCCGAGCGTCAGCCTCGGCGCCCAGGCGTGGCCGCACACCCCGGCCGACGTCATCCAGCGCACCGTCACTTACCGCAACACGAGCGCCACGCCGATGACTGTGAACCTGAAACTGGACCTGAAGGCGCCCACCGGGCTGTTCACGCTCAGCCCGTCGACGCTCTCCGTTCCCGCCGGCGGCAGCGCGCAAGCCACGGTGACCGCCGCGCCGATGCCCTCCGCGCCCGACGGCGCCTACTCGGGGCAGATCGTGGCGACGGCGGGCTCGACGGTCGTACACACGCCGGTCGGGCTGATCCGGCAGGCCGAGACCCACGACCTGACAATCCATCAGATCGACCGGTCCGGTGCGGACGCCGCCGAGTTCTACACTGAGATCGTCGGTCTTGACACGCCCTTCCGGTGGGACTCCCTCCTGCGGGGTACCTGGGATCCGTCCTACACAGTTCGCCTTCCCCGCGGCCGGTACGCCGTCGTCTCGCGCGTCTTCGACCGCTCGGACGGTGGCCGGAACGGCACCGTTCTGGTGCACCCGAATCTGACCGTGGACGCCGATACCGACCTGGCGCTGGACGCCCGGGCCGGCAAACCGGTCGGCGTGGCGGTGCCGGAGGCCGGGGCGGTGCTCCGGACCACCACCTTCGACGTCGGCCTGCGCACCCCGGCCGGCTGGGACAGCGAAGGCACGTACATCGGCGGAACGACACGTCGGTACACCGCTCAGCTCGGAACGGGCGACCCCGCCGGTTTCGTCACGGCGATCTCCGCCTCCCTGGACGACGGCAACGACCCGAGCGCGTACGCCTATCAACTCGGCTGGGTGCTGCCCGGTGAGCTGCCGACCGGGTTCACGCGCACGGTGACCGCCCAGCAGGTGGCCCGCGAATCGGTGCGGGCGTCACACCAGGCGCCCGGCAGCGCCGCCCGGCTCGGCGCGACCCTCGTCCCGGCCGGATATCCCGTGGTCACCACCACGACCGATACGGCGGTCGCGAGCGAGGTGCGTTACTACGCCCAAGGGGCGAGCGGGTGGATCCCGCAGCTCGCCGAATACGCGGCCGACGACCAGGACCCGTTCGGGGGCGTCACCGTCACGGGCGAGCCGGTGGCCTACCGGCCGGGTGGCACGTCGTCGTCGCGGTGGAACGCCCCCGTGATCGGTCCTTGCCTCACGTCCGGCGGCGGTGTGAGCTGGAGCGACGGCCGGATGACGGTGCGGGTGCCGATGGCGTGCGACGTCGACGGTCATGCGGGCACGCAGGCGTCGCCCACCGGCACGACGACGCTGTATCGCGACGGCGCCGAGGTGGCGACCTCGGACGTGCCCGGCCACGCGACGTTCTTCGTGGCACCGGCGGCCGGCACGTACCGGCTGAACGCCGAGGCGACCCGCGGGGCGCCGTATCTCACCTCCACCGAGGCCCGGGTCGACTGGACGTTCACCGATCCGTCGGTGCTGCCGAACCTCTACACCGTGCGGATGGGAACCGGCCTGGACGGCGCCGCGCCGGCCGGTCCGTTCACGCTGCCCCTGACGACCTCGACGCGGGCGGCCACGGTCACCCTGAAGGTCTCGTACGACGACGGCGCGACGTGGCAGCCGATGACGGTGCGCAAGACCGGGGCCGGCGCCTACCGCGCGGGCCTCGTGCACCCCGCGAGCGGCTTCGCGTCGCTGCGGGTCACCGCCGCCGGCGGCGGCTCCGCGGTCACCCAGACCGTGATCCGCGCCTACCGGATCGGCGCCTGAGGTGAGGGCTGGGCGCGGGCCGTTCGGCCCGCGCCCAGCCCGGGGCAGCTGAAACAGCCCCGGGGAAGCAGCGCTCCCGGCTCTTACGCCGGGAGTCTCCACTTCTGGTTCTCGCTGGCCGCGCACGTCCAGACCTGCAAGGGCGTGCCGTTCGCGGACGACGGGCCGGTGGCGTCCAGGCATTTGCCGGAGAGCCCGTTGACCAGAGTGCCGTCGGCCTTGGCCGTCCACTTCTGAGCCGCCGTGGTGGAGCAGGTGGCCGGCTGGGCCTTGGTGCCGTCGGCGGTGCCGTTGGCGCTCATGCACTTGCCGAGGGCCCGCAGTGTCGAGTCGGCCGCTACGGTCCACTGCTGCGCGGCGCCGGTGCCGCAGGTGTTGAGCTGGACCGGCGTGGCCGCCTCGGCGCACTTGCCCTTGTATCCGGTGATCTGCCCGGCCGGCGGGGTGGCGGCCGGGAGGGCCCAGACCGTTCCCGGGTCGCCGCCACAGGTCCAGACGATCAGCGGATTGCCGTCGGCGGTGTTGCCGTCGCCGTTGAGCAGGCACATGCCGGCCGCGCCGTTGACCAGGTGGCCGTCCGCCTGGGCCGTCCACTTCTGGGCGGCCGACGACGTGCAGGCCGCGAGCTGGACCCGGTCGCCGTTGCCGGTGCCGGCGGCGGTCAGGCATTTCCCGTACGCCCGGAGGGTGCCGTCCGTGGCGACCGTCCACGACTGGGATGCCGTGCCCGCGCACGTGTTCAGGACGGCACGGGTGCCGTCGGCCGCGCCGCCGCCGGCCAGGTCCACACATTTGGCGCCGACGCCGGTGATCGGGCCGGACGGCCCGAGTGGGGCGGGCGCAGCCGGCGCGGCCGTCGTGGTGGCGGTCCAGTAGTCGGCGTTGAGCTGGCCGGTGAGGAACTCCAGGGTCACCGTGTGGTGGGTGCCGGCCGGGAACTGGAAGCCGCCCGCCGCAACGGTCTCGTACGTCTGCCAGTCGCCGGTGTTCGGCACCTTCACCGTCGGGCCGGCCTGGCCGTCGACGACGAAGCGCAGCGTCGCGCCGTCGTTCGGGGTGGCCACCCGGGCGGCGAGGGTCACCGTTCCCTGCAACGGCTGGCTCTTCCAGGTCAGCGCCTCGCCGTCGGCGATGTCGCCGACGTTCCAGCCGCCGTCGGCGTCGCCGGTCGCCTGCACGTCGAGGTCGCCGGTGCGGTAGACGCCCCACGCGTTGCCCGGGGTGGCGCCGGCGTAGGTGTCGGCCGCCTCGGCCTCGACCCGCAGGCTCGCCGGGAACGGGTCGCGGGAGAACTGCCGCATGATGTCGAGCCGCTGGCCGGGATAGTCGGTCAGCCGCTCGTCGTACGAGCCGTCGGCCGTCCGCGCGAGCAGCGCGTTCTCCTCCCAGTCGGTCATGCCCTCGATCAGGGTGGCGGTGGCGCCGCTGTTCACCGTCGCGTCGAGGTTCTGGGTGAGCTTCTGCCCGTGCGCCGGGTCGATCACCATGTTCGCGTTGTCGTTGACCACCCGGAAGCCGGGCAGGGCCACGCCGTACGACCGGCCGTTCGGGGTGGTGGGCCGGGCCGAGAGCACCCGGAAGCCGTCGACGCTCACCTTGGCCGTCGACTTGTTGACGACCTCGATCGTGTGCAGGCCGTCGGTGAGGCTGGTGCGCTGGAAGACCGAGCGCCGGTACGTGGGCGTGCTGGTGGCGGGGATCGTGACGGTGACCGGCGTGCCGCCGTCGACGGAGACGGTGACCGTGCCCGCCGCGGCGCCGGTGCGGGCCAGGAACTCGACGCCGGTGCCGAGGAACGAGTACTTCGCCGCGGCGCCGACGACCGTCGTGGTGTGCACGTCGTTGCGGAAGTCGGCGACGCCCTGCGAGGTCGCGTAGTCCCAGGCGCCGCTCAGCGTCACCTGCGTGTCGTTCGCGATCGGCTCGTACGTCATGGTGCTGTAGCCGTCGGGCAGGCCGAACCAGTTGTGCACACCGTCGAACTCGGCGATCGAGGCCGGGTCGCGGTCACCCCAGCTGCTGTCCACGATGTAGTAGGGCTCGGTGCCGAACTCGGCCTTGGCGCGTTCGCGGCCGTACCGCAGAAGCTTGGCCAGATTGCCGCCGCCCTGATTGGTGAACGCGAAATCGTTCATCGACCACTCGTAGATCACCGGCTTGCCGTCGATCTTGTAGCGCATCGCGTCCGGCACCTGAGCGAGGTACTCGCGCTGGTTGTTGTCCCAGAAGTACTGGTAGCCGCCCTCGCCGGCGCCGGTCGTGTCGGCCAGGTCGAACGGCGGTGAGTAGCCGCCGGTGTGGTGCGCGACCCGGTTCTTGCGGTCGGTCAGTGAGGCCGGTGTGTCGTCCAGCGCCGCGATCTTCAGCTTGTCGGCGACGCCGCGCTTGGTGATGGCGGCGACCAGCTCGGCGAGAATGCGCGGATCGCCCGAGCCGTCCGGCGTGGGGTTGCCCGGCGTGGAGCCGCGCAGGTCGACCGCCACGAAGTCGACGCCGGCGGCGACCAGCTGCTCGACGTAGTTGTCCCAATAGGACGCGCGGTCGCCGGGGATCGGCACGTACATCGGGCGGTTGAAGTTCTGGTTGTACTGATTGTCGTAGGGGCCGCCGGCGAACGACTCGGTGGAGAAGCCGAACGTCACGCCGAGGGTGCCGGTCATGCCGGCCACCCGGCCCGGCAGCACGGTGCCGGTGGTGGCGGCGTCCGCGGCCGTGGCCGGCGCCGCGGCGAGGCCCGCGATCAGCAGGGCCGCGGCCAGTGATCTCTTAAGCACTGGGAAGTTTCCACTTCTGGTTGTCGGAGGTCGCGCAGGCCCACACCTGCAGCGGGGTGCCGTTGGCCGAGGACGGGCCGGTGGCGTCGAGGCACTTACCGGACAGGGTGTTGACGAGCGTGCCGTCGGCCTTCGCCGTCCACTTCTGCGCGCTCGAGGAGGCGCAGAGCGACAGCAGGGCCTTCGTGCCGTCGGTGGTGCCGTTGGCGGTCAGGCACTTGCCGAGGGCGCGCAGCGTCGAGTCGGCGGCGACGGTCCACTGCTGGGCGCTGCCGGTGCCGCAGGTGTTGAGCTGGATCTGGGTGCCGTTGGCGGTGGTGCCACCGGCGACCTCGGCGCACTTGGACCCGTACCCGGAAATCGTGTTCGTGGGTTTGCCCGAAGGCACGCTCCAGATCTGGTTGTCGGAGGCGGCGCACGCCCACACCTGCAGCGCGGTGCCGTTGGCCGACGAGGGGCCGGTGGCGTCGAGGCACTTGCCGGACAGGCCGCTGACGACGGTGCCGTTGGTGCTCACCGTCCACTTCTGCGCGCTGCTGCCGTCACACGTGACGGCCTGCGTCTTGGTGCCGTCGGCGGTGCCGTTGGCGGAGAGGCATTTCCCGGCTGTACGCAACGTGGAGTCACTCGCGGCGGTCCACAGTTGACTGCCGCACGTATTGAGCTGCACCTGGCTCGCCGCTTCGACGCACTTGCCGTTGTAGCCGGAGATCCGGCCTGTCGGGCCGGTGGGCGTGACCGCCGGCAGGTTCCAGTAGAGGCCCGAGTTGCCGCCGCCGCAGGTCCAGATGATCAGCGGGTTGCCGTCGGAGGTGTTGTCGTTGGAGTTGAGCAGGCATTTGCCCGAGGCCGTGTTGACGAGGAGCTTGTCGGCCGTCGTCGTCCACTTCTGCGCGGCGGAACCGTCGCAGATGTCGACGACGGTCTCGGTGCCGTTGTCCTGTCCCTTGTTCGCCGTGGTCAGGCAGCGGCCCTGATTCCACAGGGTGCCGTCGGTGCCGGCGACCCACTTCTGGCCGGCCGCGGTGGCGTCACAGGTCCGCAGGCGTACGGGAACACCCGCGGCCGAGCCGGTGGCCAGCCCCACGCACATGCCGCCGACGCCGGTGATCTGGCCTTGCGGACCGCTCGGCTGCGGGGCGGGAACGTCGGCCCGGCCGCCGATCGCCATCGCGAAGATGTGGCCCATGGCCACCATGTGGCTCTCGTCCTGCTCGACGCGCGGCAGGATGACGGCCTGGACGGTCTTGCCGGCCTTGAGCGGCACGGTCGTGGCGAACAGGTTCACCGGCTGGTCGGTGCGGCCCTCGGAGTTGTTGATGTACGGCAGCTTCACGGCGACGTCGCTGCCCTGCGGCGCGTAGCTGACGTTCCACCAGTCGGCGAAGCTCAGCCCGTACGGCTGGGTCGTGCCGTCGGTGTAGAGGATCGTGCCGGTGCCCTCGAGAGCACCGCTGGTGCCGCTGCCGATGAAGCCGAGCTCGGCGTCCTGACCGGAGACCAGGACCGCCTGCCCGCGGGTGTCGATGACGTTCGGCGTGCCCGGCTGCGCGTCCGGCCAGGTGTAGGTGAGGCCGCCGTGCTCGAACGTCTTCCCGGGTGCGATGCCGGCCGCGGCCAGGGCCTGGGCCGAGAGGCTGAGCCCGCCGCCGTCGTACTTGCCGGCCTTCGAGTCACCGTCGTCGGTGACGCCCACGGTGTCGTAGGCGGCCTTGGCCGAGTCGTAGGGCACCGCGAGGAGCGCGCCCGCAATGTGCTGGCCGCCGTCGTAGGTGGCGGTGGCGGTGACTGCGAAGGTGCCGGGCGAACCCGCCGGCGGGGTGACGTGCCACGTCGTGACGGCGGGGGAGCCGGCGGCGACGGTGGCGAACGTGGTCGGCCCGGTGGCCTGGGCGGTCCAGCCGGACGGGACGGGCAGCGACACCGAGACGTTGGTCAGCGGGGTGCTCGAGTTGTGGGTCAGCGTGGTCGTGACGGTGCCGGCCTGGCCGGCGCGCAGCAGCGGATCGGCCTTGACGGCGAGCGAGTCCCGCACGACCAGGACGGCCGAGCCGGTGACGCCGCCGACGGTGGCGCTGATCGTGACCACACCGTCGGACACCGCGGTCACCACCCCGGCCGAGCTGACGGTGGCCACCTTGGTGTCGCTGGAGGCGTACGTGACGGTGGTCTTGGACAGGTCGATGAAGGACTGGTCGTTGTTGACCGCCTCGACGACGTCGTCGGCCGTGATGGAGACGTCGCGCTTCTCCTTGGCCGGGTCGGTGTCGTCCTTGATCCACGGGTTCTTGCCGCGCAGGTCGAGCGTCTCGCCGGCCTTGAGCACGACCTTGCCGGGGTCGATCGTGACGGTCTGCGCCTTCGGGGCGAGGGTGCCACTGATCGCGACCGTGGCGCTGCTGAGCGCGGTGGCCGAGTCGGAGCCGACCCGGAAGACGTACGACCCGGGAGTCACCGTCTGGCGGGCCGTGGCCGGGTTCCAGACACTCAGGTCGGCTGCCCGGACCGGCAGCGTGATCTTCAACGATTGGCCGGGCTGCAGGACGCCGGTGTTCTTGAAGCCGACCAGGCGCGGGTACGGCGTGGCCGAGTAGAGCTGGGCCACGGTCGCCCCGGCCACGGTTCCGGTGTTCTTCACCTCGAACGACACATTCACGGTGCCGTCGGCGGTGATGGCGGTCTTGTCGACCTGAGCCGCCGAATAGCTGAAGGTGGCGTAGCTCAGTCCGTACCCGAAGGGGAACGTCGGCTTGCCGGTGAAGTGCTGGTACGTCTGGCCGAGGCCGCTGGTCAGGTTGTAGTCACCCGGCGCGGCGAGCTGCGAGTCGTCGGCGTACCAGGTGAAGGTCAGATGCCCCTGTGGGTTCTGCTTGCCGAACAGGACGTCGGCCAGCGCGGTGCCCTGGCTCTGCCCGTTGTATGCGCTGAACAGCACCGCCGGAATCTTGGCGAGCCGGTCGCCGATCGTCACCGGGCCGACGGACTGGATGTCGAGCACGGTGTGCGGGTTGCCGAGAGCCGCGACCTGATCGATCAGCGCGCCCTGCGTGCCCGGCAGGGCCAGGGTCTTGCGGTCGTTGCCCTCGCCGGCCGTGTCGTGGTCGGTACCGGCGACCACAACCACGAGGTCGGCTGCCTTCACCGCGGTCTGAGTGGCCGCGCTCAGCGTTCCCGTGCCGGCGTCGAACGTCACCGACGCGCCCGGGAGCGCGTCGACGATGCCCTGCCGCATCGAGATCTGCTTGTCCGGCCCGTTGCCGTAGCTGCCGAGGTTCACCGTGTCGGCCAGGGCGCCCAGAACGACGGCCTTCTTGACCGACGACGCTTGTACGGGCAACACCGAGCCGCTGTTCTTGAGCAGAACCATCGACTCGTCGGCGGCGCGGGTGGCCAGCGCGACGTGGTCCGCGCTCTGAATCTCGGCCTTGGTGATCGAGGTGTACGGCACGCTGCCGGCCGGGTCGAACTCACCGGTGCGCATGCGCACGGTGAACACCCGCACCAGCGAGGTGTCGAGCACGCCTTCGTCCAGCAGCCCGGCGCCGACGGCGGCCTCGACGTTGGCCGCGGTCATCTCCTCGCCGCTGCAGTTCAGGTCGTTGCCCGAGCGCAGCGCCATGGCCTGGCCGCCGGCCCGGGCCGACACCTGCGCGCCGGTGGTGTCGTTGATCCACGTCGGCTTGGTGCTGGAGCTGTTGGTGGCCCAGCCCGGCGGCGCCCAGTCGTGCCCGCTCGGCGGGAGCTGATAGGTCGTGGTGACGCCGCCGCAGTCCGACGTGGTGTACCCGTCGAAGCCGTAGGTCCGCCGCGCCAGGTGGTTGGTGGTGTAGGTGTTGGCCACCGCCGGGGTGCCGTTGACCGCGTTGTAGGCGGTCATCAGGCCGGCCGTGTGCGCCTGCCCGATAATCGCGGCGAACTGCTTGGTGTAGTAGTCGCGCAGCTCGGTGTCGGAGACGTCGGAACTGATGCCGGTGCGGCCGTTCTCGACGTTGTTCAGCGCGTAGTGCTTGAGGGTGGCCGCGGCCTTGAGGTAGCCGTCCGCGTTCTGTCCCTGGAAACCGTTGATGAATCCCGAGGCCATTTGCGAGACGAGGTACGGGTCCTCGCCGTACCCTTCGTCGGCACGTCCCCAAAGAGGGTTCCGGTCGAGGTTGACCGTCGGTGCGAAATAGGTCAGCGAACCGTAGTTGTCCTTCGACGGGCCGATGTTGTTGCGCGCGACACCGAAAAGGCTCTTGTCGAGAAAGCCGCGGGCCTCGCTGGAAATGGCGTCGCCGATCTGCCGTTGCAGCTCCGGGTTCCACGACATCGAGGTGGCCAGGTTGGTCGGGAAGCCGGTGGCCTTGACCGCGCCGGACGTGTCGTCGCCCGGCTGCTTGCTGTTGCCGAGCGAGGCGATTCCGTGCAGGGCCTCGCTCCAGTAGGTGTACTCCTGCACGCCGAGCCGCGGAATCGCGGGGGCGTCGTTGGTGATGAGCTGCCGGATCTTCTCCGGCAACGTCATGCGGGAGACCAAATCGGCCGCTCTTTGCTCGAACGAGCGGGTGGTGTCGAGATAGATGGGATTCTCCGCCGCTTGAGCGGCGGCGGGCCCGGGTGTCACGGCGGCGGCGCCGCCGATCACCAGACAGAGGGCCAGAAGGCCCCGGGGCCGGGACAACAAAGACACGTATCCTCCATGAAAAATGCCTAAGGCGCCCGAGATATTGCCATGGAAAGACCCGAATTCGTCGGTGTCGAACATCTCCCCGGTAGTGCCGGAAAATGGTGAGCCTTCGGGATTTCACAACGTGTCGGTATCGGCAGTGATCTGTCACACCGGGGTGACTCACGGGGTAGGGGCAGGTGGTCATGACTGGGGCGGATCGGGTGCGGCTCGGTGATCGTCGGAAGGGTTTACGCCGGACGACGAGAAGAGGGTCCGATGCCCGAGAGCGCACCGTCCCGGGGGATCGCGCTGTCGCTGATCCTGGGTTCTCAGCTGATGATGACGCTGGACACGTCCATCGTCACGACCGCGCTGCCGCGGGTGCAGCAGCAGTTCGGTTTCTCCCAGGGCAGTCTGTCGTGGGTGCAGAACGCCTACGTGCTGGCCTTCGGCGGGCTTCTGCTGCTCGGGGCCCGGGCCGGTGACCTGCTGGGCCGTCGTCGTGTCTTCGTCGGCGGGCTCGCTCTGTTCACCGTGGCGTCGCTGGCGGCCGGGCTGGCGCCCACCGGGCCGTTCCTGATCGGCGCCCGTGCCGTGCAAGGGCTGGCGGCCTCCCTCGCCGTGCCGTCGACGCTGGCGCTGCTCGTGTCCAGTTCCCGTTCGGTGGTGGACCGGACCCGGCTGATCGCGTTCTACAGCGCGGTGATCGGTGGCGGCGGCAGCGTCGGCATCGTGGTCGGCGGGCTGTTCACCGACCTTCTGTCGTGGCGGTGGGGACTGCTGGTCAACGTGCCGATCGGCATCACCATCGTGCTGCTCGCGCCGCGTTTCCTGCCCGAGAGCGAGCGCAAGGGCGGCAGTTTCGACCTGGGTGGCGCGCTGACCTCTACGCTGGGCATGACCGCGCTGGTGTTCGGTTTCATCCAGGCGGCCGAGGCCGGCTGGGGTGATCCGTCGACGGTCGTCGCGTTGGCGTCGGCGGTCGTGCTGCTGGTTGCGTTCGTGCTGATCGAGCGTGTCGTCGCGCAGCCGATCACGCCGCTGCGTCTGTTCCGGGATGTGGAGCGCTCGGGGGCGTACGCGGGCCGGATCCTCGTGGTGGGCGGCAACTTCCCGGTCTTCTACTTCCTCAGCCAATATCTGCAGGAGGTCCAGCACCTGAGCCCGCTGGCCACCGGGTTCGCGTTCGTGCCGATCACCGGCATGCTGTTCGCGATGGTGTACGTGGTGCGGCCGTTGCTGAAACGGCTCAGCCGCCCGATCCTGTTGGTGGGGTCGGTCTTCGTCGCCTTGGCGGGAACGTTCTGGCTGTCGCGGATCTCGGCCGGGACCGCGTACCTCTCCGGTGTGCTGCCGCCCCTGCTGGTGATCGGCGCCGGGCTCGGCATCGCCATCATCCTGCTGACCAACGGTGGCGTCGCCGACGTCGAGCCGCGCGACGCCGGTGCCGCGTCGGGCCTGGTGAACGTCGCTCATCAGCTGGGCGGCTCGCTCGGCATCGCCATCCTGACCATCGCTTACGCGCGGGCCGTGCCGCACGGCAAGGTCGCGGCGTTCCACGCCGCGTTCAGTGGCGCCGTCGTCTTCTTCGTGCTCGCCCTGATCCTGAGCGTGGTCGTCGCCGTCGCCATGTACCGCCGGGAACGGGCCGCCGCGCTTTCAAGGGCATCACGCGCGTCACTCACGTGAACTCGCGCGGGGGATTCGCGTCGGTTTGGTCATGACAGGCGAAACGGAATTCCAGCAACTGGCCGACGTGGTCGACGGGCCGGTTCTGCGGCCCGGCGACCACGGGTACGAGGCGGAGTGCCGCACCCAGAACATCCTCACGCCGCTACGGCCGGCGGTTGCCGTCGGCGCGGCCGACGTCAACGATGTGCGGGCCGCCGTGCGGTTCGCGAGCGCGAACAAGCTGCCGGTGGCGATCCGGGGCGGCGGGCACATGCAGCCCGACACCGCCGAGGGCGCCGTCCTCATCACTCTCGACCGGATGGCCGGGGTCACGGTCGACGCCGGGCGGCGGACCGCGCGGGTCACCGGCGCCGCTCTCTGGCGTGACGTCCTCGACGCCGCGGCCAAGGAGGGCCTGGCGGCGATGGCCGGCTCCTCGATCACGGTCAGCGCGATCGGCTACGTGCTCGGCGGCGGCCAGGGCCCGATCCTCGCGCGGTCAAAGGGGTACGCCTCGGACCACGTGACGTCGTTCGACATCGTGACGGCGGACGGCGAGCTGCGTACGGTCAGCGCCTCGAACGAGCCGGACCTGTTCGCGGCGCTGCGTGGCGGCAAGGGCAACTTCGGGGTCGTCACCGCCATGGAGATCGAGCTGTTCCCGGTGACCACGGTCTACGCGGGCAGCATCTACTTCCCCGGCAGCGCGACGGCCGACGTGCTGCGCACGTGGCGCGACTGGGCGGCGACCCTGCCCGAGGAGGCGACCACGTCGGTGGCGGTCCAGTGGCTGCCGCCGGTGGAGGAGCTACCGCCGCCGCTACGCGGGGCGCATGTGCTGAGCGTCCGGTTCGCCTACCTCGGCGCGGCCGAGAAGGGCGCGGAGCTGCTGGCGCCGATGCGGGCGGCCGCGACCGCGCTCATCGACGCGGTGGCCGAGGCGCCGTACGTGGTGGCGGCCACCCTGCACAACGACCCGGTCGACCCGATGCCGTACCAGGACCGGAGCCTCGGCCTCGGCGGCCTGCCCGACGCCGCCCTGAACAAGCTGGTCGAGCTGACCGGTCCCGGCACCCCGATCGCGCTGACCAGCGTCGAACTGCGGGCCCTGGGCGGGGCCATGGACCGGCCGCCGGCCACCCCGGACTCGGTGCCCAGCCGCGGTCTCGCCTTCCAGCTGTTCGCCTTCGCCGTCGGCGCCGACGACCTGGACGAGGGGCGCCGCCGCCTCGAGCGGCTGTTCACCGCGATGCTGCCGTGGGCCGACCCGAAACACCGCCGGATGCTCAACTTCCTCTCGCCCGAGGAAGCCACCGACCCGGAATCGCTGGCCCAGGTGTACGGCCGGGAGACCTACGACCGGCTCCGCGCGGCCAAGCGCCGCTACGACCCCGACGTCATGTTCCGGATGAACCACACCATCCGCTGACCCAGGGAGGAAACTCGCATGGAGCTGGGAATCGCCGGCCGCACCGCCCTCATCGTCGGCGGTAGCGGCCTCCTGGGACGGGCTGTGGCCACGGCCTTGGTGGCCGAGGGCGTTCATGTCGTCCTCGCCGCACGGGATCGGTCCCGCCTGGCCGGCGCCGCCGGGGACCTCGACTTCGTCGTCTTGGACACGTCCGACGAGGACACGGTCCGCGCCGCCGTCGAGCGGATCGGCGACATCGACATCCTCGTCAACACCGCCGCCCCGCCGGCGCAGACCATGGACCCCACCCGGCACCGGGCGCCGGAGGAGGTCCTCGCCGCTGTCGACGCCAAAGCCATCGGATATCTGCGCGTCATGAACGCCGTCCTGCCCGGCATGCGGGACCGGGGCTTCGGCCGGGTCGTCAACATCAGCGGCCAGGGCGCCCACGTGACCCTCTCGGTCACCGGCGCCGTCCGCAACCAGGCGGTCATCACCGCCGCCAAGGTGCTGGCCGACGAGTACGCCGGTTCGGGCGTCACGGTCAACGTCGTCAACCCCGGCGTCGTGGTCACGGGTACCCCGTCGCCGGAGATCGCCCGCGGGGCTTCCGGCGAGTCGACCCCCGAGCAGGTGGCCGCCGTGGTCACGTTCCTGTGCTCGGCTCCGGCCGCCGCGGTCTCCGGCGAGTCCGTCGCCGTCGGCCATCGCCTCCGCGGCGTCCAGTGATACACCGACGGGGCCGGCGCGTTCTCGCGCCGGCCCCGTCTTCGTGCCTGCTTACTTGCGGAGGTAGCGGAAAGCCGCCCGGACCTCGTCCGTGAACAGCTGCGGCTCCTCCCAGGCGGCGAAGTGACCGCCCTTGGCCGGCTTGTTGTAGTAGTTCAGGGTCGGGTAGTACGCCTCGACCCAGCTGCGCGGCGCCTGGAAGATCTCGCCCGGGAAGGCGCTGAAACCGACCGGGACCTTGATATCGCCGGGAGTGCTCGCCGACTGCGGGTGGGCGCTCTCCCAGTAGAGGCGCGCCGCCGAGACGCCGGTGTTGGTCAGCCAGTACAGGCTGATGTTGTCCAGCACGTGGTCGCGGGTGAGGTTGCCCGACGGGGCCGCGCCCAGGAACGTCTTGGAGATCTTGTCGTAGCTGTCGGTGTCGTGGTCGAGCATCCACGCCGCGAGGGCGGCCGGCGAGTCCGACAGCGCGTAGCCGATGGTCTCCGGCCGGAACGACTGCTCGGTCAGGTAGGCGCTGCCGGTGGTCTGGAAGACGGTGAGCGCGGCCTTGGCCGCCTGCTCCTCGGCCGTGGTGGTCGGCACCGGGGCGCCGCCGAGCGCGGCCAGCAGCAGGTTGAAGTGGACGCCGAGCAGGCCGGCGGGGGCCTGCTTGGCCAGAGCGTCGGTGACCGCGGCGCCGGCGTCGCCGCCCTGGGCCACGTACTTGGTGTAGCCGAGACGGCCCATCAGCACGGCCCACGCCTTGGCGATGCGGTTCTGGTCCCAGCCGGTCACCTTCGGCTGGCTGGAGAAGCCGTAGCCGGGGATCGACGGGATGACCAGGTGGAAGGCGTCCGACGCCTTGCCGCCGTGCGCGGTCGGGTTGGTCAGCGGGCCGGCCGCGTCGACGAACTCGACGATCGAGCCGGGCCAGCCGTGCGTGGCCAGCAGCGGCAGCGCGTCCTTGTGCGGCGAGCGGACGTGGATGAAGTGCACGTCCACGCCGTCGATCTCGGTCGTGAACTGCGGCAGCCGGTTGAGCTTGGCCTCGAATCGGCGCCAGTCGTACTTCGTCTTCCAGTACTTGGCCAGGGCCTGGGCCGCGGCCAGCTGCACACCCTGCTCACGGTCCTGGACGAGCTCGCGGCTGGGCCAGCGGGTCGAGCCGATCCGGTGGCGCAGCTCGGTGAGCTGGGTGCTGGAGATCGAGACCCGGAACGGCCGGATCTTGGACGTGCTCGTGGTGGTGGCAGCAGCCGCGTTCGCCGGGGCGATGCCGAGCGCGCCGGTAGCGGTGGCGGCCACGGCGACGCCGGCCGCGAGCCCGCCCTGCAGAACAGTGCGGCGGGTGGGAGTGGGAGATGACATGGGACGTTCCCTTCGTGATCCTTCGTCGTGAGGAAGCCTGCCGTGAACACCCCGGTCACCGAGCCCGTGCTGGTCCCTGGCGCATCACGGGCCGGTCACCGGTGATCCCTGGGGGCGCGCCTAGCGGGTGACGTCGTAGATGCGGTTGGTGACGGTCTCGACGGCGGTACGCCAGGTGCGCAGCCCGGCCTCGGCCGCGATGGCCCGCATGGCGTCCTCGCCCGCGTGGTTGCCGAGGGCGTACGAGCCGTGCTGGGCGAGCGCGGCGGGCAGGCACAGCACGACGGAGGTCGAGCCGAAGGAGCGGCCGATCGGGTTGATGCTGCCGGCCGGGTCGCTCGAGGTGTTGGGCTCGACGACGAGCAGGTGGCCGCCGGGGGCCAGGGCCCGCTCGGTGTGCCGCAGCGCGGCGAGCGGGTCGCCCATGTCGTGCAGGCAGTCGAAGAAGGTGATCAGGTCGTACCCGTCGCCGGGGAAGCCGTCGGCGGTGGCGACCTCGAGGCTCACCCGGTTGGAGAGGCTACTGGAAACGGATCAATCCAGCCGTGGAGGCCGTCCTCGGTTATTCGGAGAGTGAAGCGCTCGCGCGGCCCTTCCTGGAGTTCCTCCACCCGGCCGACCGCGGGCCGGCCACCGAGGCGCTGGGCCGGCGGCCGGCGGCGCGCCGGCCTTCACCTTCGAGGCCCGCATGGTGTGCAAGGACGGCACCATCCGGCTCATCGAGTGGACCGTGACCCCCTTTCCCGGCCGGGACGTCCTGTTCGGGATCGGGCGGGACATCACGGCCGTCGCCCGCCTGGCCGAGGAGCAGGCCGCCCTGCGGCGGGCCGCTACGACGGCGACGGCACCGTGCTCGGCAGCTGGAGCACCTACGCCGACGGCGTTCCGGTCGGCACCCGTGTGACGCTCGGCGGCCGCAACGCGGTGTCGCTGCTCGCCGAGACCGGCCCGGCACCCGCTGGGCGACCGGCGACGCCCTGGCCGCGGAGGCGGTGCGCCGCTCCGGCGCCAGCGCCCGGATCGACCCCCTGGACTGGCTGACGGCCGGCGGCGAGATCGGCGAGGAGGTACGTCGGCTCGGCATCGTCTCCACGGCGGCCAGCCCCATCATCGTCGAGGGCGACCTGTGGGGCGTCATCACGGTCAGCGCCCGCGAGGAGCTTCCGCCGGACACCGGCGAGCGGCTGACCACCTTCACCGACCTGTTCACCACCGCCATCGCCAACGCGGAGAGCCGGGCCGAGCTGGCCGCCTCCCGCCGCCGCATCGTGACCGCCTCGGACGAGGCCAGGTGCAAGATCGAGCGCGACCTGCACGACGGCACGCAGTAACGTCTCGTGTCGCTCGCGCTGGCGATCCGCGCCGCCGAGGCGGGCCTGCCGCCGGGCCACGGCGACCTCCGCGGCCAGCTCTCCGAGGTCGCGACCGGCCTGGTGGCGGCGGTCGACGAGCTGCGCGAGCTCGCCCGAGGCATCCACCCGGCGGTCCTCACCCGGGGAGGTCTGGGCCCGGCATTGCGCGCCCTGGCCGCCGGTCGGCCATCCCGGTCGCCCTGGACGTCACGCTCGACGAGCGACCGGCCCCGCCGATCGAGGCGGCTGTCTACTGCGGCGCCGACCCCCGAGGCTCGGGCCTGCTCGGCCTGCGCGACCGCGTCGAGGCCCTGGGCGGCTCGACGCGCGTCGACAGCCGGCCGGCCCGTGGCAGCACCATCATGGCCGAGTTGCCGCTGGAACTCTGAGCCAGGGCATCGCGCTCGCACGACGCCGTGCGCGTCGTCCGCGATGCCCTGGTGGCCTGACCTCGCCGACGACGGAGGCGGGGCGCCGAAGTTTGATGCCGCTCACGGTGAATGAGAGCCGGGTCGCGTTCCCACCGCTGAACAACGCCCTGTCGGGCGCGTCATGGAGGGCATACCCAATCGATCTTGGAGGTCGACATGACGAAGCGTTGGGCGAAGAAGCTGATCGCGTCGCCCGCTCAGGCCGGGCCGGGTCAGAAGCCCTTCGCCGGTCCGATTCACCAACTGCCGAAGGCGTACAAATCATGAGCTCGAACGAATACGATTTCGTCGTGGTCGGCGCGGGCAGCGCCGGATCGATCCTGGCGGCCCGGCTGTCCGAGGACCCGAGCCGGACCGTACTGCTGCTCGAGGCCGGTGCGGCCGAGCCGCTGCCCGCCATGGCGGTGCCGGAGGCGTGGCCGACGCCTATCTGAGGCCCGTCCTGGGACGGCCGAACCTGACCGTGCTGACCGGCGCCCGGGTCCGCCGGGTCCTCATCGAGGACGGCCGGACGACGGGTGTGGAGTATTCGGCCGATGACGAGGCCGGCGTTCTTCTCGCCCGGGCGCGGCGAGAGGTCGTCGTCAGCGCCGGCGCGATCGGCTCGGCCCAGCTGCTGATGCTCTCCGGTCTCGGCCCGGCCGAGCATCTGCGCGAGGTCGGCGTGCCGGTGGTTCGCGACCTGCCGGGGTCGGCTCGAATCTTCAGGACCACCCGATGTCGACCGTCACCTACGGTTCGGCGCGGGAGGTGCCGGCCATCGCCGGCAATCCGCCGGGCGAAGCGGTCGGCCTGCTGCGCAGCGGCCCGAGCGCCGAGACGCCCGACCTCCAGGCCCTGTTCGTCAACGTGCCGTACCGCGCGCCGGGGCTGGCCGGCCCGGAGATGGGCATGGGCTACACCATCGCCGTGTCGCTGATGGCGCCTCGCAGCCGCGGCACCGTCCGGCTCGCCTCCGCCGACCCGCTGGCGGCCCCGCTGATCGACCCGAACTACCTCGGCGCGGAAGCCGACGTCACCACCCTGCTCGCCGGTCTGCGCCTCGCCCGCACCATCGGTCAGGCCCGGGCGCTGTCCGGCTGGCGGCAGGACGAGGCTCAGCCGGGCGCCGAACCGGACCGCGCGTACCTTCGGGACAGCCTTCTGGCCTACTTCCACTATGCGGGCACCTGTCGTATCGGACGGGGCCCCGAGGCCGTGGTGGACGCGCAGCTCCGCGTTCATGGCGTGGCCGGCCTGCGGGCGGTGGACGCCTCGGTGATGCCGTCGCTCGTGTCGGCCAACACCAACGCCACGGTCTGCGCCATCGCCGAGCGTGGCGCCGACTTCATCACGAACGCCTGAACCTTCGGCCTCGCGGGCCGTTGTCAGGGGAGGGGACCCGGATGGTCGCGCCGGTCCCGCGTACGCCCTGATCCCCGACCGGGTTTGGCGGCCTGAACGGGGATCAGGGCCACGCACGGCCCGCTACAGGACGGTCTCGAGCGTGAGGCGGCCGCGGAGCCCTCGGGGTTCAGGGCCCGTGTTCACCGGCCGCCGACCAGTGTGTGGCCCTGGGGCGGCCGGCGCCGTCCCGGCGTGAGGATCGGGGCATGCCAACCGCACAACACCCCCTGCACTCGGGCTTCGGAGCCGCCTCCACCACGGCCGACGTCCTCGCCTCCATCGACCTGAACGGCAGGACGGCCGTGGTCACCGGCGCCAATTCGGGGCTGGGGCTCCAGACGGCGCTGGCGCTGGGCCGGGCTGGGGCACGGATCGTGGTCCTGGACCGGGACACCGCCAATGCCCGTACCGCGCTCGAAGGTCTCGACGCCGCCTTCGTCACGCTGGACCTCAGCGACCCCGCCTCGATCGACGCCGCGGCCGCGGAGATCGGGCCGGCCGTCCACATCCTCGTCGAGTCGGCGGGCATCATGGCGGCCCCGTTCGGCCGCGACTCCCGCGGCAACGAGCTCCAGTTCTCCATCAACTACCTCGGGCACTTCCAGCTCGCGGCCCGTCTCTGGCCGGCCCTGCAGGCGGCTGGAGGGGCGCGGGTGGTCACGCTGACGTCGCTCGGTCACCGGCATTCGCCGGTCGTCTTCGACGACCCCAACTTCGAGACCCGGGCGTACGATCCCTGGCTCGGCTACGGCCAGTCGAAGACCGCCATGTCGCTGTTCGCGGTCGAGCTCGACCGGCGGGGTCAGGCTTTCGGTGTACGGGCGTTCGCCGCTCACCCGGGCAGCATCGTCGCCACCGGCCTGAAGCAGTACCTGACGACCGAGGAGCTCGCCGCGGGCGGCATGGTGAACCCGGACGGCAGCCCGATCCTCGACCCGAGCAAACAGCTGAAGACGCCGGAGCAGGGCGCGGCCACCCCGGTCTGGTGCGCGACGAGCCCACAACTCGACGGCCTGGGCGGCGTCTACTGCGAGAACTGCGACATCGCCGAGCTCGCCGTGACGGGCACCAGCGGCGTACAGGATCTGGGCGCCTTCAACGACATCAGCGGCGTCATGCCGTACGCGGTCGACCCCGGCCAGGCCCGTCGCCTGTGGGACCTCAGCGAGAAGCTGACCGGGGTGTCGTTCCTCTGACCTACGGCGTGCTGTCCGCCGGGCTCAGCCCGAACGTCACCCGGTAGTCGCATTCGCCCTCGCGGTTGTGGTCGCCTGGGCGATCGGCGCCGACCTCGCGCTGATGGCGTCGCCGGTGCCGCCGGAGCAACCGGCGGCAACGGCGACGGTCATCAACGCTCCCGCTACCCGGCCCCAGGCCGACGTCTTACCCACCGAGATCCCCTTTCGGTCCGTGCGGCGCTTCTTCCTCAGGAGACCGTGGCCCCGGGCCGGGTGACAGAAAGCTCGTCAGGACTTCAGCAGGTGCTGCTGAAGGTCGTCGAGGATCTTGCCGGCCGCCGTCACGCCGATGCCGGTCATCCACACCTCGGCCGGCACGTCGTAGGCCTTGCCCGCCTTGACCGCGGAGAGGTCCTTCCACAGCTTGCCGTCGACGACCTTCTTCTTCTGGGCCTCGGGGGTGGCGCCGAGGGCGGTCACGAAGATGACGTCGCCGTCGAGGTCGGCGATCCGCTCGGGGCTCACCTTGTCAAAGCGCTTGTCGTCCTTGTCCGCCAGCTTCTGCCGGTCGGGGCGGCCCAGGCCGACGTCGCCGACCACGATGCCGGAGAAGCCGTCCGGCCCGTATACCCGGATCTCCGAGGCCATGAACCGGACGATCGAGACCTTGATGTTCGCCGCGCCCGGAATCTTCTTACCCAGGTCCTTGGCGCGTGTCGCGTACTGGTTGAGGAGGTCCTTGGCCTTCTGCTCCTGGCCGAGGGCCTTACCGTCGAGCAGGAAGTTCTCCTTCCAGGTGATGCCGACCCGCTCGGTGAAGACCGTGGGCGCGATCGCCGACAGCTCGTCGTAGAACTTCTCCTGGCGGAACTTGCTGCCCAGGATCAGGTCGGGCTTGAGGGCCGCGATCGCCTCGAGGTCGGGCTCGGCGATCGCGCCTACGCCCTTCACGCAACCCGTGGATGTCGGCCCCGTCCAGGAGCACGGTGCCGCGGCGGACGGGCAGGAGCCGGGCCAGCGTTCGCAGCAGCGTGGACTTGCCGCAGGCGTTCGGCCCGACGATCACCGTGAAGGCGGCCGGGGGCAGCTCGGCGTCCAGGCCGTCGAAGACCGACCGGGTGCCGTAACCGGCGGCCAGATCGCGGGCGATGAGGGTCACGACTTCCTCCGGACCAGCAGGAACAACAGGTAGGGGCCGCCGATGGCGGCGGTGACGACACCGGCCGGCAGTTGGGTCGGCGCGAACAGCAGCCGCCCGGCCAGGTCGGCCAGCACCACCAGCAGCGAGCCGGTGAGCGCGGCGGCGACCAGCGGTGGCCGTTCGGAGCGGGCCAGGCGGCGGGCCACCTGCGGGGCGACCAGGGCGACGAAGTCGACCGCGCCGACCTGCGAGATGACCATCGCGGCCAGCAGGACGCCGACGGCGGCGAGTCCGGCCCGCCGGGCGGCCGGCCGCACGCCGAGGCCTCGCGCGGTGTCGTCGTCGAGGGCGCTGGTGCGCAGCGCCCAGCCCGACCAGGCCAGCACGGGCAGCAGCACCAGCAGGGTGAGGGCGAGCCAGACCGTCTCGCTCCAGCCGCGGCCGGCCAGGGTGCCGACCAGCCAGATGTGGGCGCGCTGCCCGTCGACCGGCTCGGCGGTGAGCATGACGATCTCGGTGAGGGCGCGCAGCGCGATGGCGACAGTCCTGGGCGTCCACGGTCGACAATAACGGCTCCGACCCGTCGCGCATCTGGTTCTGGCGCGACCCGTCGCGCGCCACCGTGACCCGCGACCCGCTGGTGCTGCGCAAGGCCGACGGCACTGCCTACGACGGCACCACCGCCGACGACGAGGGCCTGGCCGTGCTGCCGAACGGCGACTTCGTGGTCAGTTCCGAGACCGAGCCGTCGGTCCGGATCTTCGGCCGTGACGGTGTGCAGAAGGCCACCCTGCCGGTGCCGGCCCGCTTCGCGGTCGCCCCGGCCGGGCAGGCCACCGGCAACGCCACCCTCGAAGGCCTCACCCTGGTCTCGGGCACCCGGATCATCGCCGCCATGGAGGGCGCGCTGTCCGGCGACACCGACGCCACGCGGCACCGCTTCCTCGTCTACGACCTCGACCGGCACGGACGCTGGCAGCTCACCGAGCAGCTGGGCTATTCCGCCGACGCCGGTCAGCGGATCGCCGAGGTCGCCGCTTACGGTCGCGACTCGCTGCTGGTCCTCGAGGCGTCGTTCGTCGCCGCCACCGGCAATGCGGTCAAGCTGTACGCGATACCGACCACCCGCCACGCCGGCGACGTCAGCGCGGTGAGCGACCTGGCCGCCGTACCCACCAAGAAGTTGCTCGCCAAGCGGCTGGTCGCCGACCTGGTCAAGTGCCCGACTTTGGGCGCCGTGGCCAAGCAGCCGCAGACGAACCCGCTGATGGACAACTACGAGGGCATGGCCGTGGTCGCCGACCGGCATGGCTCGTCCACGATCCACCTGATCAGCGACGACAACTTCGGCGCCACCCAGATCACCCGGGTGCTCACCCTGACCGCCCGCCTGCCCCGCTAGAACGGGTTCGGCGAAACCGGGGCCGGCGCTTCTCGCGCCGGCCCCGGTTGTTGCCCCAGTAATACAATTAATGGGCGCGGATGGTCTTTTCCGTCTCCAATTACAAATACGATGTGGGTCGCGGCACAAACAGTTCCCATTGCCCCTGGCCGCGTGGTCATGATGGATTCCTCCAGTGACCGTCGGCGGAAGGCGAGACCATGACCAGCCAGAACATCGTGAAGCCCGAGGACATGCTCCCCGACAACGTCGACGTGGGCACCTGGAAGGGCGTCGAGGTCCGCAAGGGCACGATCGCCGCCTTCATCGAGAACGCCCGCGCCCTGAACGCGTTGGAGCCGGGCATCCCCGCCTACGACGAGATCGTGACCCAGCTCCGGGCGACGGTCCCTTCCCTCGAGGCGGTCGGCCTCTTCGAGATCTTCGAGCTGCGGTCGCCGCGGCTGCGCGAGTTGCTCGGGAAGTGAGGCCGCGCCGCGAACTTTCGCTCGCGGCGTCCGTCATGCATGGCATGAGATCCCTCCCCACCGGAGACGACCGCGGCGACTTCGACGCCGTCGTCGTCCGCACCCACTACACCGACGAGGCCGCCTGGCCGGCCGTGTTGGGGGCGCTCGCCGCCCTCGACTGGTCCTACGTCCTCGTCGAGGATCCGGACTGGGCCGGCGCGGGCGTCGACGACGTCGTCGCGGCCGCCGCCGAGGACGAGTATCTCTCGGTGGTCTTCGTGGCCGACGCGGTCACCACGGCCGGCCCGGAGCTGTTGTTCCTCGCGGTCAGCCCGGCCCGGCCAGAGGACTACGAGGAGGCCGACGACTACGAGGCAACCATCGAGTTCGGACAGTCGTTCCGCATCCCCCCGGCGTACATGCCCCTCATGCATTCCAACCTCGACATCGGCAACATGGGCTTCGAGGAGTTCGCGGCGGTCGCGAGCAAGGACCCGGACCGGGTCTTCCGAGGCTTCGACGACTGAGCGCCGATTCTTTTCGGCCGCCACTGAACCCTCCGCCGAAATCGCCGTCTTTGGGGACGGGCGCTTCGATGGAGGGAAGTGGATGGCCACGGATCACGGCACGCCGGGACTGGCGGCGGTGCGAGCACTTACCGCGCTGCACCGCCGCGCCGGCGGGCGTCTGCGGGTGGTGCTCGAGCCTCGCGGGCTGGTCCCGGCCGATCTGGACGTCCTCGAGGCGGCCGCCGCGGCCGGGGCGGACGGGATCACCCTGTCCGATCTGGCCGTCCGGATCGACGTGAGCACGGGCGGGTTGACGCGGATGGTGCATCGCCTCGCCCGGTCGGGCCTGATCGAGCGACGGCCGAGCGCCTCCGACCGGAGGGTGGCCTACGCGGTGATCTCCGAGCGTGGCCGGAGCGCCCTGGCCGAGATTGTGGCGAGCGGCGTGGCCGACGAGCACCTGGCCGGTGAACTGGCCGCCCTCTGCGCCGACCTGCGGCGAGCAGTGGAGACCGCGTCACGGCAACACGGCGTCCCGGACGGCGCGCATCGCGTAGTGGGAGCGTGACTTCACCGTTCCGAGGGGCAGGCCGAGCCGGCGGGCGGCCTCGGGGGCGGTCCGGCCGTGCAGGTGGAGTTCCGAGAGGACGGCACGGTGGCCGTCGCTGAGATCGCGCAAGGCCCGCGTCAGCGCGTCGTCGGCCACCACGCCAGCGGTGTTGTCGGTGGCGGGGGTGCGAATGAGGTCCGACAGGTACGCCTCCTCGGGCCGGGCCCGGCGCATGCGCACCGCGTCGATGGTGATCCGGCGGGCGACCGTGAACAGCCAGCGCCGGGCGCCCTGGTGCTCGTCCGGAACCTTGTGAAGGTTCCGCCACGCGCGAATCATCGTCTCCTGGAGTAGATCCTCGGCGGCGTGTTGCTCGCCGTTGGTGTAACCGAGCAGGAATCTCATCAATGGCCGGTGATGCGCGGCGTGCAGTTCGGCGATGCGGCTCTCCGCATCCTTTTCCATCGTCACGTCGTCCGTCCTCCGTGGTCCCAGGGGAGGGTAGGGAGGGCGAGTGGATTCCTTCTTGGCCTCGACTTGGTTCTCACTTGTTCGCCCGCCGCCCGCCGCCCGCCGCCCGCCGCCCGCCGCCCGCCGCCGGCCGGCGCGGCGCCTTCTCAGGCGGTACGCGGGATGAGCGCGGCGGCGAGACCGGCGAGCTCGCGAGCGGCGACCGGGTCGGGCGCGGCCGCGGCGAGGTGGCCCTCGGCGCGGCGCGTGATCGTGGTCAACTGCTGCTCACCGAGCCGGCGGGCGCCGAGCCGGTCGAGCAGGACGGTAGCCTCGCCGACCTGCTCGTCGGTCAGCGGCTCAGGCCGGCCCAGCAGCGCGGCCAGGTCACGGGCGACCGGGCCGCCGGCGGCGAGCGCGCGGACCACCGGCAGCGACTTCTTCCGGGCCCGCAGATCGGCCCCGACCGGTTTGCCGGTGCGCCGGGGGTCGCCCCAGATGCCGAGCAGGTCGTCGGCGAGCTGAAAGGCCCGGCCGAGGTCGGCCCCGAACGCGGCCAGGTGGGCCGCCCGCTGACGGTCGGCCCCGGCCGCGAGGGCGCCCAGGCGACAGGCGCACGCGAACAGCGCACCGGTCTTGGCGTCGGCGACATCTTCGGCGTCGTGGACGGTGGCGCCGGGCTCGGCGGCGAGCAGCACGTCGCCGTACTCGCCCCGGATGAGGGTCTGGATCGTGTCGGCCAGTTCCACGGTCGCCGTGACCGGCGCGGCACGGCCCAGCACCTGTACCGCGAGGAAGAACAGAGCGTCGCCGGTGAGCAGCGCGCCCGGCATGCCGACCTCGCGCCAGAGGGCGGCCCGGCCACGCCGGAGTTCGTCGCCGTCGATGATGTCGTCGTGGATCAGCGTGGCGTTGTGCACCAGCTCGACCGCGACCGCCGCCGGCAGCGCGGCCTCGGCCCGGCCGCCGAGCGCGCGGCAGCAGAGCAGGGTGAGCGCCGGCCGGACGGCCTTGCCGCTGGGCCGGGCCTCGGTGTCGTGCGAGGTCCAGCCGAAATGGGCCTCGGCCGCGGTGCGGACCGGCATGGGCAGGCGGCGCACAGCGGCCGCGAGGGCCGGCCACAGCATTTCGGCGGTGTCGCCGAGGACCAGCTCAGCGGTGCGGGCGGAGACCGCCGGGGTGGCGATGATCGGCATTGGTGATCCTCCGGGCAGACGAGGCGGTCATTCGTGGTCCTGGACGAAGGTGCGGATCGCGAACGCCGCCGCCGCGGCCAGCCCGACGGCCAGAACCGCGCCCCCGACGGCCAGGTCGGAGGCGAGGAAGTCGCCGCGCAGCGCCGCGCGGCTCGCGTCCAGGAGATAGGTGACGGGGTTGAACAACGAGATCCGGTAGAGCCAGCCGGGCGCGGTGGTCGCCGTGATGGGCAGGAACGCCCCGGAGAGCAGCAGGAGTGGCACCAGCACCAGGTTGATCGCCGAGCCGAGCTGTTCCTCCTTCTTCACCCGCAGGGCGATGCCGAACGAGACGCTGGCCAGCGCCAGGGCGAGGCCGGTGTTCACGAGCACCGCCACCACGATCCCGGCCAGCGGGGCGTCGAACGCGGTGAAGAGCCGGCAGCAGACCACGATCACGCCGGACAGGAAGACGACAGCGACCGCGATGTCGCCGAGCTTGCCGAACAACAGCGACGCGCGGGCGGCGGGTGCGACGCGGAGCCGCCCGAACAGGCCGACGCGGTACTCCACGAGCATGCCCAGCCCGACGAAGCTGCCCTGGGTCAGCGCCACCTGCATCAGCAGCGCGGGCACGAAGAGCACCCAGGTCTCGCGTCGCATGGCCGCCGTCGCGTTCGGCATCATCCGCTGCAGCAGCGGGCCGAACAGGAGCAGATAGAGTACGGGCTGAAGCAGGCCGGCCACGAGCCAGAACGACTGCCGCCGGCGTTGCAGATGCTCCCGCACGAACATCACCCACGTGTCACGCAGCATCGGCGCCCACCCCCGCGGCCGCCGGCTCACGCAATTGACGGCCGGTGAGCTGAAGGAAGACATCGTCGAGGGTGGGCCTGTGCACCTGCATGCCCAGGATCGGCACCCGCTCACGGGCCAGGTCGCCGACGAGCGTGGGCAACACCTGGTGCCCGTGCGCGACCTGGACGCTGAGCGTGGTGCCGTCATAGGCCACGTCGGTGACTCCTGGCACCCGCGCCACCGTGGTCGAGGTGCGGTACCGTTCGACCGCCGGCACCCGCAGGTCGATGCGCTCGCCGACGCCGGCCACCGCCTTCAACCGCTCCGGGTTGCCGTGCGCGACGACGGTGCCCTGGTCCATCACGAAGATGTTGTCCACGTGCCGGTCGATCTCGTCGATGTAGTGCGTGGTCACCAGCACCGTGACGCCGTACTTGCGGCGCAGGTCGTGCACGTGCTGCCACAGCCCGGCCCGGCTCTGCGGGTCGAGACCGGTGGTCGGCTCGTCGAGCAGGATCAGGGCCGGCCGGTGCACCAGCGCCAGGGCGATGTCGAGGCGGCGACGCTGACCGCCGGAGAGCGCTCGGGTCAGCCGGCCCTGTACCGCGCCGAGCTGGAAGACCTCGATCATCTCGGCGGCCTCGTGAACGGCTTGCTTCTTCGACCGGCCGTACAGCCGTGACTGAAGGACCAGCTCCTCCCGCACGGTGTTCTCGGGCGAGGTTCCGGACCCCTGCGGGACGTATCCGATACGGCGGCGCACCTCGTTCGGATGGCGCCGCAGGTCGGCGCCGGCGATGGTCGCGTCCCCGGCATCCGGGCGCAGCGCGGTGGTCAGCATTCGCATCGAGGTGGTCTTCCCGGCGCCGTTGGGGCCGAGCAGGGCGACCATCTGCCCGGCCCGCACGTCGATGCTCAGATCGCGGACGGCGAGCACGGCCGGACCTCGGCGGGAGAGATAGCTGCGGCGCAGGCCGCGGGTCTGAATCATGGGGTTCCTCAGTGGACCGTGATCTGGAGGCGGGTGGCCAGGCCCCAGGCGGCCGGCTCGAAGCCGATGCGGGCCACCGGGTACGGGCGGCCGGTGAGCAGCCGCTCGAGTTCCAACTGCCGGTCCTGGGACAGGTAGGGCCAGAACAAGCTGTGCCAGACGACTGTGGTCACGCCGGGCCCGGCGTGCTGGTCGAGCTCGGCCGCCAGCCAGGCGGCGGCGTCGGCCGCGTCGACGCGGACCTTCTCCTCGGCGGCCAGCCGCAGTGCCGCGGACAGCTCGGCGTGCTGTGTGGTCAGCTCGAACGGCACGAACGAGCGCAGCCGCAGTACGTCGGCCGGGTCGGCCGGGTCGAGCGGGGCCAGGTCGCAGCCGGCCCGGTCGACGACGGTCAGCTCGCCGGGCCGGGGCCCAGGTGCCCGTAAGCGCACCGGGGAGCCGGGTGGACCCCAGGTCCATCCGTCGCCGTGCCAGCCGAAGCGGTCGACGAGCAGGTTGAGGCCGGTGCAGGCGCCCAGTTCGAGCAGCCGCACGCGGGTGGCGCCGAGCAGGGTCAGGCCATGCAGCAGATGCCCGGCGCGGTCCGGCAGATGTTGCTGTACCGGCCGGCTCAAGGCTTCGCCGATCCCCGTGCCCGGACCGAGTAGAACGTCCCGGCTCAGCCGCCAGACCAGCTCGCCGGGCTCGGCGCCGGTCGTGGCCAGGTCGGCAAGGTGGCCGGCCAGCCGTGGCGCCGTGCCGGACAGGTAGGCGTGGCTGATGCCGGCGAGGGCCCGCAGCAGCACGGTCGGCTCGGCCGACGCGGGGTGGGCCTCGATCCGGTCGCGGACGGCGCCGCCCTGCTCGACCTCGTCCAGCAGACGGTCCAGCAGGTACGCCGACACCCGCGCCCCGGCGCGCAGGCCACCGGCCATCGCGCGCAGCGACGCCACGGCCTCGGGTCCGGTGCCGCTCATCGGATCGCCGCCCCGCGCGCCGACTCGTCGATCATCCAGCGCGCCAGGTCGCGCCCGTCCGAGGGCGGGGCGAGCTCGTGCAGGGCGCTCTGGAGGCCGGCCCGGATGCCTTCGATGCGGTCGTCGTAGCCGGCCGCCAGGTCGTCGGACCGATACTCGCCGAACAGCGCCTCGCGCGCGCCGGTGTCGCGGCGGGCGGCACCGTGGATCTCGGCGAAGGCGGTCCGGCGCTCGCCGGTGAGCGCGTCCATGGCATGGGCGTAGATCAGTGTGCGGGTGCCGTTGCGGTAGTCCTCGTGGTCGAGGTCGTCCAGGCCGTGCCGGTCGTTGGCCATCTGCCGCAGCACGCCGAACAAGGCGCCGAACGACCGCCAGGCCGCCACCCGGTCGTCGCTCTCGCCGGCGAGCAGGGCCATCATCGCGAGATCGCGGCCGTACGCGGCGCCGGTCTTGCCCGCGTAGCTGCGCATGATCCGTGCCCACATGGCATCGGTGGCGCCGGTCTCGCCCACGTCGTCGAGCTGACCGGCCGCGGCCTGGATGCTGGCCCGGGTCATCTCGTGCCCGAGCCGAACCTCGGTCGCCGCCGGGCAGCCGCGTTCCCTGATCATCTCGGCCGGGATCAACGTGAGGCAGGTGGTCGCGGCCAGCATCGCCCGGGAGGCGCTCAGGCCGGTGCCCGCCGGGTCGAAGTGGCCGTCGTTGAGGTCGTCCAGTGTCTCGGCGCCGGCCCACCAGGCGCGCGACGCCGCGCCCACCGTCAAGCATTCGTCGCGATGGGCTGTGAAAAGAGCCGAGGGAAGCAGCCGGAATATGCCCTGTTGTTTCTCTTCGTGCCGGAGGACGGCGAGGCAGGCGTCCTTCAGCAGCGGGCTCAGGGTGTCTGTCCGGCCGATGCTTTCACGCGCGAATTGCGCGATGGCGAGCGAGGTTCGGGTCAATTCCTCGTACGTGCCCGTCCGGTCGACGACCGCTGCTTTCATGAACTTCTCCTGGCCGCTGGGGTGAAGCGGGCGGGCCGGGAGCCGGTGCTCCCGTTCCCGCCCGCGCGGCGGCGTCCAACAGATGAACTGCCGCACTACGTGAGGACAATCAGCACTGAGCGTTGTTGCTGGTGCCGGTGGTCCGCTTCTGCTGAACGTCGACCAGGCCGGCCGGGTGGGGGCGGCTGTTGCGGTCGGCGGTGGCGTGCTCGCCGTTGAGCTGGCGCTCGATCTCGGTGAAGGCGGCGTTCTTCTCCATGACAGATCTCCTGTCCGTAAGGGGATTTAGAATCGCCGGAAACAGCGTCGAAATGTCGACTGCCGGATCCGGCTTGCCGTTGCGCGAGAAACGGTATAGCCGCATCGTCGGGTGGGCAACACTTCGACGCTTTATTTTCTGTTCGATGAGATTGTCTGCGGGTGCAGATAAACGTCTGCCCCGGCAGATTTAATCGAGGGTTTCTGTCAAGTGAACGTGCGGAATCGCGCCACGTGCGGGCCTGAAAAAGCGTGACCGGCGTCAATGGCCGATCACGCTGGACATTCAATCCCGCCACTGTGTCGGCCGGGATGGCGTCACGCCGGGCGCGGGGAGGTGACGACCGCGTGGCGGCTCCCTCCCGGCGACATGCGCCGGACGGGAGTTGTTCAGCCGGGTCCGGCTGGGGTGCGTGACCGGAAGTCCACGCCCGCGTACGTCTCGTACTCGGACAGGGGCCGGACCGGCCCCATGGCGAGGCGGCCGACCGACGGGAAACGCAGCAACGTCGCGACCCGCCGGCGGCTGGCCCGGTCGAGCCGGAACCAGTCGGGAACCACGCCGCCTTCCATGTTGTCGTCCCAGTGCCGCCGGCTGCCGCCGCGGATGTAGTAGTGCCACGACAGCACCTCGGCCGGGTGGAACAGGTCATAGCCCCACGTGAACGCGCGCGCGGCCAGCGTGACCTCCTCGCCGGTGAAGTAGATGTCCGGGTCGTACGGCACCTCGCGGGCGAACGAGCCGGGCGCGAACAGGAACCCGGCCGCCACGAAACGGGCCGGCACGGGCCCGCTCCGCCGGTGCCAGTCCTCGATGGTGCGCTGGGCCAGCACGGGCAGGCCGTCGCCGGTCCACCGGTCCAGGAACAGCTCGCTCGGCACATCGCCGCGCGCGTCGCTTCCCGTGGGGTCGTACGTGGGCGGGTAGCAGCTGATCAGCGGCTTGGCGGCGCCGGCGCCGTGGGCCAGGCCGATCAGCCGCTCGTCCCAGCCCGGTGCGAACCGGGTGTGGCTGTCGACCTGCAGAAACCAGTCCTCACCGGCGTACTCGGCCATCACCCGCGCCCGCGCCCATCCCGCACCCCGGCTCGCTCGCGCGTCCACGTCGATCAGCTCCACACGCGGATCGCCGGCGATCGCCGACACGTCCTCGTCATCGCGGTGCTGCCAGTTGACGACCACGCGAAGCTCGCCCGGCCGCTTCGCCGCGCCGAGGCAGTCGAGGACGGTCGGCACCAGCTCCGGGTCGCGATAGCTCGCGACCGACACGAAGATCGTCACCCGGCTGTTTCCCGGACGAAATCGCCGCTGAGCCGGGCCCAGGCCGGTCCACCCGGATTCACCAGCACATTCACCTCGTCCGGCAGCAGCGTCACCAGGTCGGCCAGCGACACCTCCCGCCAATCGGGCGAGAACGTCCGCTCCCGGTGAACCGCGCTGGTGGTCACCACGGCACAAAGATCACCATCGGGCGAGCGTACGAGCAGGGGCCGCCCGTCGCCGTTGAGCCCGAGCTCGACGAGACAGTCGCACAGCATCTCGCGCAGTTGTTCGAGTTCGGCGTCGCCGTGCATTGCCGCCCGCAGCACCGCGTCCAGCGGATCGGCGGGGGAGTTCTCGAACAGCGGCCGATAGTCCGGGTTGCTGCGGAAAGGGCCGAGCGTGCCGTCGTCGTAGGCCGGCCACCACCCGACGACGGCCTCGGCAGGGGGATCGCCGTCCTCCTCGTCGAGCCACTCCGGGTCGATCAGCAGCTCGTCCATCAGTTCTCTCATCAGGAGGCGAAGGCCGGCGACTTGAGGAGGGCGGCCAGGGCGCGGTGCTCGCTGACCGTGTCGGTCGACGGAAGCCCGTCGCCGGCCGCGCGCACGTGGGCCAGCAGCTCCGGCTCCGGCGCCAGGCCGTACTCGCGCAGGTAGTACGTAGTGGTGTCGGTCCAGATCCACCGCCCGTCGGAGCGGTAGTCGATCGGGACGACCTCGCCCCGGCCCGGCTCCATCACGTCGGTCGTCCGGGCCGTCGTGGCCAGTACCGTAGTGCCCGCATCGAGCCAGGCCAGCACCCGCTCCCGGTCGTCGCCGGCGAGGCGCTCGTGTGCCGGGTCGAAGCCGTTGTCGTTGTCGTAGACCCGGGCCAGCCGCACCGGCACGGTCTCGAAGGCGGTCCAGAGCAGCGCGCCCGAGGAGCGAGCCGACCGGGCGTACGGCGCCGGCTCCTCGTCCGGTCGGTACGCCTCGACGGTCACGCCGCTGTCGCCGGCCTCGCGTGTCAGCGCGGCCGTGGCGGCCGCCAGGTCGCCGTCGACGGCCAGCACGAAGACCCGGGCCGGCCCGGCGTGCTCGGCGCCGACCAGCGGCAGCCGCCACGAGCGCCACAAAGCGACCGCGCCGCGAACCTCGGCGACGGCCCGGACCGCGGCCTCGTCGGCCAGATCCAGGTCGGCGCCGGGGCCGGTCAAGTCGAGCATCGGCGCCCCGGGGGTGCCGAAAACCGGACCCTCGGTCAGCGACGGGGTGAAGGTGTACTGCGCCTGCGGCAGGGTCGCCGCCGGCGCCTCCTCGAGCTGCCCGTCAATCAGCGCGAGCCGGGCCCGGGCCAGGTCGGCGTCGGGCAACAGCCCGGCCAGCCGGGCCAGGGCGTGGTGAAGTTCGGTCCGGTCAGCCATCGTTCTCTCTCTCCTCCTCGGCCGCACCAGTCAGCGCGGCCAACGCCCGGTGAACGGCGACGGCGCCGGCCTCCGGGACCCGAAACTCGTGTTCCCGCATCCAGGCCAGCAGCTCCTCGTCCGGGCTGAGGGCGTAGGTGCGGAGGTAGTACGCGACCGCGTCGGTCCAGATCCAGTGGCCGTCGGTGCGGAAACTGATCGGCACCACCGGCCCGGCCTCGGCGTCGAAGGCGTCGGGCTCGTGAGCCGTGGTCGCCAGCAGCACCGCGCCGCCCTCGAGGAAGGCCAGGACCTTCGCCGGCTCCTCGCCGTCGGCCAGCACCGGGTGGTCGACGGCGAACTGGCCGCCCAGCACGGGATCGTACGAGTCGAAGACCCGCGCCACCGAGATCGGCGCCGGCGGCTGCTCGGTCCAGAGCAGGGCCGACCGGCCGCGGGCGGCGCGCTGGTAGGCGGGCAGCGTGGTCCCGGAGTGGTACACCTCGACCTGCGGATCGGTCACGCCGACCGCGGCCAGGCACTCCTGGAGCCAGGCGGCCGCCTCGGCCGGTCTCGGCCCATCGGCCCGGGTCTCCAGCAGATAGACCCGCACCGGGCCGGCCGCGATCCGCTCGGGTTGCGGTGACCGCCAGGCCCGCCACAGCGCGACCGGCCGGGTCACCCGGTCGAGGGCGGCGACGGCGGCGGCGTCGGTCCGGTCGAGGGCGGCGCCGGGCCGGGTCAGATCGAGTACGAGGGGGACGGCGCCCTGATCGTACGGGCCCGGCAGCACCGGGCCGAAGTCGAAGCGGGGAGCGACGTCCGGCGCCGTTCCGAGACCGGCCAGGCGGGCCGTCTCGGGCACGCCGGGCAACGCCTGGACGAGCAGGGCGGCATCCTCGGGCCGCAGCGGCGCGCGGGTGTCAAGGGCGGCCGCCAGCGCGGCCCGGGCCACCTCGGAGATCCGGCCTTCGGCCAGCCACCCCCGGGCGGCCCCGGTGACGTCGTCGGCGGCCCAGCCGGCCAGGCGCAGCCACAGGTCGTGCAGCCGCGGCACCACTCGGTCGTCGGGCTCGGTCACTTCTCGTCTCCCGGTTCGTCGGTCGGGTCGATGCTCGTCCAGGACGATGCGAGGTCGTCGGGAACCAGTTGCCAGTCGGGCTCGTCCTCCGGCTGGGGATAGCCCGGCCCGCCCGGGTCCCGGTCGGGCCGGTCGTGGCCGATCGGGGGAAGCTCGTCGAGACGCAAGCGCCGGTTCGCCTCGTCGACGGCGGTGACCAGGAACCGGGCGCCCGGCAGCAGGATGACCTCCTCCTCGTTGGGCAGGGCGGCCAGCAGGGAGATCTCGCGCCCGCTGTACCCGTTGAGCCGGATCTCGAGCAGGGCCGGATCGGCCTTCTTGAGGAACCGCCGCCCGACCTTCTCGCTGAGGCTCGTGCTGGTCAGGTCATCGAAGGTCACCTCACTGCCGAGGGTCATGGCGGGGTTGAACCGGGTGCCGCGGAACACCACGGCGCCGCTGAGCGGGGGCAGGGCACGCGCGGCGTGCACGACCATGTCGGCATGCAGGCGCATCGCCTGCATCAGGGCCGGCGCGATCCGTTCGGCGTGGCGGTGCAAACGTTCCCGCCGCTCGGCCAGCTGTTCCTCCGGCG